>CALMRM010000247.1 GCA_937871605.1 uncultured Terriglobus sp.
TTGTATGGCGGGGACGACGGGGCTCGAACCCGCGACCTCTGCCGTGACAGGGCAGCGCTCTAACCAACTGAGCTACGTCCCCAGCGTTGCTGCTGGATGCCCCGCATGGCTGCGGAGCGGTCACACTGTGCAAAGCGTTCTTCTGCCGCAACAGGTGTGAGTCTATCAGAAGTGGTGGGCCGGGAGGGACTCGAACCCCCGACATCCTGCTTGTAAGGCAGGCGCTCTAACCAGCTGAGCTACCAGCCCACGACCTTTCAAGTCTAGGGCACATAGCGGTTCACCGCAACCTGCACTGCGCAGATGCCTACGCGTGCAAGGCAAGCGCGATGCGGTAGGTAAGGAAGGACGCGGTGTAGGCGAGCGCGGTCATATAGCCGAACTGCAGCAACGGCCATTTCCAGCTGTTGGTTTCGCGCCGCACCACAGCCAGGGTTGCGGTGCACTGCATGGCGAGTGCGAAGAAGACCAGTAGCGCAAGTGCTCCGGCCAATCCGATCTCCGCACGGAGCATGGCACCCGTGTTCACACTGCCATACAGCGTAGCAAGCGTGCTCACTACGCTCTCGCGGGCCACGAAGGCTGTTAGCAGCGAGATACCGACCGTTTTATTAAGGCCAAGGGGATGCAGGGCAGGTTCGATCCAGCCGCCGACGTGCGCCAGGTAACTCGTGCCCACCTCGCCGGCATGGCCGTCGTGAAACGGCATGTGCGACAGGAACCAGATAAAGAGGTTGAGCACTAGAATGACTGTGCCCACCTGCTTCAGGAAAACCTTACTTCGATCTACAACGGCCAGCAGCACAGTGCGCAGGCGTGGCAGTCGGTAATTGGGCAGCTCGATCGCAAACAGCGCCGCGCGACCTTCCAGCACCTTGGAGTTCAGCAGCTTGGCCGTGAACAGCGCAGCCAGCAGGCCCACGGCATACAGCAGCATCATGGTGACAGCCTGCAGACCCAGCGCGTTGCCCAGCAGCTTACGCGCAGGGATGAATGCCGCTATCAGCAGGGCATATACCGGTAGCCGAGCAGAACAGGTCATGAACGGCGCGATCAGGATGGTGGCTAGCCGATCGCGTCGTGACGGAATGGCGCGCGTGGCCATAATGGCAGGTACCGCACAAGCGTATGCCGACAGCAGAGGCAGGAACGAGCGCCCGTTAAGCCCCACTCGACCCATCGTGCGGTCAGCGATGACGGCAGCACGCGCCATGTAGCCGGAGTCTTCCAGGATCGTAATCACCACAAACATGCAGAGAATAGTGGGTAGAAAGCCGAGAATAGACGCGACGCCGTTCCATATACCATCCACAAGAATGGCGCGTACTACGGTGTCAGGCAGGTGCGCAGAGAGGCTGGTACCTACCGCGCTGAGCCAGTTGCTGAGAGCCGTTCCCACTGGGTACGCAGCGCGAAACATGACCTGAAACGCAGCCGCGATAAACAGGATGCAGAGTACCGGGCCGATAATAGGGTGCAGCGCCCAATGATCGAAGGCTCGGGTAAAGCGCGAATGCGTCGGCCGGCGGTAGGCACCGGCGCGGGTTAGGTCCCCGCAGTCCACACGGCATGCGAGGGCTGCATTGCCGCCTGCCTGCAGCACTGGCAGGATCTGTGCAGCTGCATGGCGGCCACCCAGAAAATTGTCAACCGCACCCATTCCTGTTCCGCGCGCAGCGCTGATGAGCGCCGTCGGCGTGCTGAGTTCACGTGCCATGGCAAGCGGGTCGATGTAGCCGTTGCGCGCGGCAAGCTCATCAGCCATGTTGATGAGCAGTAGGGTGGGCAGGCCACACTCCAGCACCTCAGCGATGAGAGTGGTGTAGCGATGCAACTGTGTGCCGTCGACCACGAGCAGCAGGGCATCCAGCGTGGCTACGCCGGGCTGCTGGCCGCGCAGCACCTGCACGGCAATCTTCTGGTCTTCAGATTCCGGCGTTAAGCTCCAGACGCCAGGGAGATCTACAACGATCTGTCCAGACTTCGTCCGTCCGCTTCGGTGCTCTACTGTAACGCCGGAATAGTTGCTGACTTTTTGCCGCATACCGGTTAGGCGGTTAAACAGCGTCGTCTTGCCGACGTTGGGCGGCCCAACCAAGCCGATGGTTCGATAGGAGTGGGTAGACCCTACTGGTAGCGTTTTACCCCGCGGCGGCACAAACGACGGTGCTGCGGCGCTCAAAGGTGCGTCTCGACACGGATCTTGACCGTTGCAGCCGTCTCACGACGAAGCGCTATGTCCGCGCCGTCAACCCGGACGATGAGCAGGGTACGCGAGGACAGGAAGCGGACCGTTTCCACTTCGGCTCCAGCATTCAGACCAAGCGAACATAGCTGGCAGTAAGCCTCGCCCTGTGCCACCCCGGTGACTACACCCCGCTTACCGGACTCCAACTCGGCCAGATGCAAATGCCCATCCTCTGCGCCCTAGGGCGACGCTGAGTTCATGGTATCGCAAATGCGACCGGAAGTGTCCGCTATTGATTGCAGGACCTCATACGGGTCGGCGGAACAGGCGTTTCCAGAAGGGGTGTGTTTCGTCGTCAGCGTTGCTGGCCCGTTCCGTGGCGATTGCGGAGGGTGGCAACGGACGCCCTTCGAAGACGGCGAGAGGGTTCTCGACGCAGACCTGGTCTGCAACGGCCTTGCCCATGCGCTTTTCTACTTCTAGGCGAGCCTCCTGCATCCTGGGCGGCCGGCGAACAGTGTCGTGCGCGTCTGTCGCTAGGAAGTGCACCGAGCCAGAGCGCAGTAAGCTCCATGCCAAATCCTTCGCCTTACCGCCAAAGGTGCCTGCGACCGAGCCAGCGGTGACCTGCACCAGCAGGCCGCTCGTAATCCACTCTTGCAGCCGTTTGGGTGTACGTTGCAGCGTCTGATTGCGCTCAGGGTGGGTCAAAATGGGGGTAAGCCCAGCGACGCGCAGGTTATAGAGCACCTCTTCTGTGCGCGTTGGGATGTTGAAGTCTGGTAGCTCGATGAGCAGGTACTCGGTGCCATTGATGGTGTAGCGGTCACGATGCCGTAGCGCGTCTTCCACGTTTTCGAAGTTCAGGTGGAAGTCGCAACCCAGGCCCAGTGTGATGCGCCCTGCGGTTTCGGCAGGGAGCGCAGCCTGCACCTCATCTAGCAGTGCCCGATTGCGTGCACGGTCATAGTTGTAGGCGTGGTTGGCGTGGGGTGTGGCCACGATATGGGTAATGCCATCGTCCACGGCCATCTGCACCATGGCCACGGAGGACGCAACATCGCGCGAGCCGTCATCAATGCCGGGCAGCAGATGGTGGTGAATGTCGATCATGCCGCCGCCAGGCTGCTGAGGAGGCTCTGGAAGAGCAGCAGCCCGTCCGACGAGCCGAGCAGGGCTTCGCTGGAGCGGTCGGGGTGCGGCATCATGCCCAGCACATTACGACCCTCGCTGAGCACCCCGGCAATGTTCTCCAGGGAACCATTCGGGTTTGCTGCCTGCGTTACCTCGCCGAGAGGTGTGCAGTACCTGAAAGCGATGCGTGCTGTGCGCTTCAGTTCCGCCAAAGTGTCCGCGTCACAGAAGTAGTTGCCTTCCATGTGACCCACGGGCATCTGCAGCACCTGGGCCTCGGTCAGCCCGTGCGTAAAGGGCGAGTCTGTAGTTTCCGTGCGCAGGTGCACCTGCTTGCAGATGTAGCGCAGACCGGCGTTACGCATGAGCGCACCCGGCAGCAGGCCTGCCTCGCACAGGATCTGGAACCCATTGCAAATGCCCATAACAGGTCCACCCGCCTTTGCGAAACGGGTAACAGCTGCCATGATGGGTGCAAAGCGCGCCAGTGCGCCCGTGCGCAAGTAGTCGCCGTGCGCAAAGCCGCCCGGCACCAGAATGGCGTCACAATTCTCAAGGTCTTCCGACGCATGCCACAGGAATGTGACTGGCTGCTGCGCTACCACGTCAATCACATGGTAGGTGTCGTGATCGCAGTTGGACCCAGGGAAAACAAGCACACCAATCTTCATAGAAATAGGGTAACGCGACCCGTCGTTGCCCGGACGTGACGGACGCTTGGCCAAGCAGTGGGCAGCCCCGTTCTGGCTTAACTTAATGAGGGTCTTAAGCATCAATTGATGAGTCTAGGTTCTGCGTCCTAGCTTATGCAGCAGGTTGGCACGATGACACCAGCAAAGCCAAGTCTTTCGATTGAGCGATCGCCTAAGAGCCCCCTTGAGGTTGCAGGCGGAGCGCTGCTGGGTTGGTGGCGCGCCACCACGCTAGACGCGCTTATTGTGGGGCCATGTGGTTCGTCGGCCTCTACTTCATCCACGTCCCGTGGGCACCTTTATGGGCGCTCGTCGGGGCAGTGTGCCAGTTTGTGCCCGGCATTGGCACGGCACTCTCGGTGTGCGGCCCGGCAATCGCCGCGTTCTTCGCCAGTGTGGATACCGGGCTGGACAAGCTTTGGTGGACGCTGGGCCTGTACGCAGTCATCGCCGTGGTGGATGGCTTGCTGGTGCAGCCGCTGCTGCTCAAGCGGCAGACGCTGGTGCCCTGGTGGGCTGCCATGATTGGACCCATCGTAGGCGGCATCCTTTTGCCGCCGTGGGGCGCGCTGCTGGCACCACCTCTGCTGGCTGTGGTCTTCGCCTTACGGCGCGCCAGACCTCGCGTGCAGCCTTAAGCCAGTTTGTACTTCGATTCTGCTAGCCGGAAAAGGGGGCGCCACACCAGCCGGTTGATCGTGACTACCATGAGCGCCATCACGATGGTAGCCAGCAGCAGCACGGCGAAATGGCCGGAGTCCGTTGCAGCGCTGATCTGTTCACCCAGGCCGAAGGTCTGCATGGTCTGGCCGCGCAGGTGAAAGTACTCGGCAATGATGCTGGCATTCCAGGCACCGCCTGAAGCTGTGATTAGCCCGGTAAGTAGGAACGGGAAAATGCCGGGCAGGATGATGGTGCGCCAGCGCTGCACTGTGCCGAAGCGGAAGAGCTTGGCCACTTCCTTCATATCGCCAGGGATCGCCATGGCGCCTGCCACCACGTTGAACAGCACGTACCACTGCGTGCCCAACAGCATTAGCAGGATGGCCGCCGTCCCCATGCCCGCGCCACTCTTGAGCAGCAGCAGCAGTAAAATTGGAAACAGTGCGGTTGCCGGTACGCTGGCAGCGATCTGCGCCAGCGGCTGGGCAACGCGGGCCAGCTTGAGGTTCGAACCGATAGCCACGCCAGCGGGCACGGTCCACGCTGTCGCCAGCGTCAGTGCCACCACCACGCGCAGCAGGGTAGCCCCGGCTCCGCGCAGAACGGTGCCGACCTGTGCTGCATCCACACCGCGCAGCAGGTGCATCGCCCGCAACGCGGCATAGCCCACCACAACTACGGCAGCACCCGCAGCAACGATGCGCAACACAGTGGAGAGCCGGTTGGCAGGCGAAGTTTGCCGTACTTGCTGCCGCGCGGCTGTGCGGAGTGCTTCGTGCCGGTACAGGCGCTCGGTAAGCGGAGCCAAACTCATACGGTCGAGTACGCGAGCCGCTGACGACTGCCGCAAGATGTGCAGCAACGGCGAATGGACCCGCCGCTCGCTCTCCACCTGTTCGAACTTGAAGCGGTCGCTCCAAGCGATGATGGGCCGCCACACAAGCTGGTCTGTCGCCACAATGATGGCGATCATGACCGCAAGTCCCCACAGAATGGCCCCTGTTCTGCCCTCGCTGGCGGCAGTTTGCAGGTAGCTGCCCAGACCTGGCAGGCGAAAGTCACGTGAGCCCAGCACAAACATCTCGCACGCCATCAGAAAGAACCATCCACCAGCGACGGACACCATACTGTTCCAAATCAGCCCGATAGCGGCGTACGGCAACTCTAGTTGCAGAAGGCGTTGCGCCCGCGAGAAGTGGTACACATCGCTGGCCTCCGTCAACTCACGCGGCAGGCTCTTCAACGAGGAGTAGAACGAGAACGCCATGTTCCAAACCTGACCGGTAAAGATCAGCACAATGGCACCAAGCTCCAGGCCCAGTTGGTGTGCATGGAACACCGCCGTCATGGCCAGCATGACACCCGGCAGGAAGCTGAGCACGGGAATCGACTGTAGGATGTCCAGCGCGGCAATCAGCAGCGGCTCTAACCGGCGGCTGTATGCGGCGACGTAGCCATAGCCGATGGCAAACACGAGGCTGAGCACATAGGCCAGCCCCATGCGTACCACCGAGTACAGTGCATACCGCGGCAGGGCGCGCGGCGAAAGCGACAGCACCACGTTCGGCTGAGGCTGGCCGAGCCAAAGCCGCCCAATCTGCACAATGCCATAGAATGCCGCCAATCCCACGCAGGCAACCAGCAGGTCCAACAGGAACGGCCAGGAACGGCGCACCGCTTGGCTGCGGGCCAGAGTTGGTGGAGCAGCATCGTTGCGCAGGCTCTCACTGTTAAAGCGGCTCGGGAGCAGCTTCATTTGCTGCGCCCCTGCTGAATAGTCCTTTGCTGCGTGGCGGCTTTCATCCCGCCGTCTCCAGGGCTTCCTCGCGCCGCCGTGTTGGGGACAGGGTGAAGCGTCCGCGGCTGGCGTCGAAGTCGAAGAGCTCAGCGTAGCGGCCCCAGTTCACCGCAGTTTCCAGCTGCCTCAGTGTCTCCTCTTCACTGAACTGTTCGTCCAGCATGTCGTGGAAAAATTCCTCTGGCACGCTGCCATCGCTCTTGGAAGCAAGTGCGCGCACGATCTGCCGCAGCAGCAAGACGTGCTGCACAGCCACTTCACGAAATATGGTCTTCTGACGTGGAATCTCTGCGTTGGCAAACTCCGCGCCCACCGGTGTCAGCGTAGCGTCGCCCTCGTTGATGGTCAGAAAGCCGAGCAGCGATGCCGCATCCACAATGGGCAGGAGGTCGTCGATCTCAAACGCCAGGTCATCGGCCAAGCGATAGATGTCAGCCTTGCCGCTGTGATCCAGCATCAACTCGAGCAGGCCCGCGATGCCACCGGGCCGAGCGTGTGGCAGCATCTTGTAGCTCTGTCGCTCCTCGCGAACGCGTCTGCCATCCGTGGTCCGCGGCAGCTCTGGTGGCTGCGCGTCGGGCTGGGTCAGCACCTTGTAGACGTAGTCGACTAGCTGCGTAAACGCGCTGCTCTTGCGGTCGCGCGGGTGCTGCAGCGCCACGTGAAAGTCGGTACGCACGCGGCCGGGATTGCGGCCCAGCACCAAAATGCGGTCGGCCAGCAGCACCGCCTCCTCAATGTTGTGCGTCACGATAAAGATGGCCTGCGTAGGCATCGTCTTCTTCTGCCACAACTCCAGCAACTCAGATCGCAGGTTCTCTGCCGTGAGCACGTCCAGCGCAGAGAACGGTTCGTCCATAAAGAGCACTTCCGGCTCCACAACCAGTGCACGCGCGAAGCCCACCCGCTGTCGCATGCCGCCCGAAAGCTCCTTTGGATAGGCATGCTGAAAGCCATCAAGCCCTACCGTGTCCAGCATGTGCATGGCTCGCCGATGACGCTCAGCAGGGTCCACGCCGCGCGCCTGCAGTGGTGCCTCCACGTTTTCCAACACAGTCAGCCAGGGAAAGAGCGCAAAGCTCTGAAAGACGATCGACACATTCATGGCCGCGTTCTGGACGGGTGTTTCATGCCAGTACACTTCGCCTGCCGAAGGCGTAGAAAGTCCGGTAAGCATTCGCAGCAGTGTGGATTTGCCAGAGCCGGAGGGACCTAGTAGAGCGACAATTTCACCCGGCAGAACTGCCAAGTCCGTAGGCGCAATGACCTGGATGCGGTTCTCGCTTGGCTGGGCATAGAACTTCTCGACGCGCTCTGCGCGAATGATGGCCTGGGGCATGCAAGCTCCAATCGTATGCGAATCGTTGCCCCAGGGAGCGATGCGGCTGCCAGCGTACCGGTCGAGAGCCGTGTTAGCTGCAGCGTATCATCATCCGCCATTTGTGCCATTGACCACTCTGTTAACTTGCAGTGCGCACCGGCAGTGGGATAGAACTAGTGAGACATATGACGACACCATCCACCAAGCCGCGCGTGCTGGTTGCGGACGACGAACAGGTGATTGCGAATACGCTTGCCATCATTTTGAATCAGGCTGGCTTTGAAGCGAAGGCGGTCTACTCCGGCGAGAATGCAGTGGAGACCCTGGACAGCTTTCAGCCCAACATGCTGATCTCTGACGTGATCATGACAGGGATGACTGGCATTGAGGCCGCCATCAAAGTACGGGCAAAGCTGCCAAACTGCAAGATTCTGCTGTTCAGCGGACAGGCCGCCACAGCGGACCTCCTGGAAAAGGCCCGCTCGCAGGGACATGAGTTCGAAATTCTTGCGAAACCGGTCCACCCAACCGACCTACTTGCAAAGCTTCGCGCCTAGAAGCAATGCGTTTTTGAAAAAAGAGGCCCCGGTACCCGGGGCTTTGTTATGCCTGCGTACGCTCGCGTAACTCGCGCGTTTTGAGCACAATGAGGTATTCGTAGACGCTCTGCAGCGTGGCATACGTCAGGCCCGCGTAGCCATCCAGCACCGCCCCGCGTACAAACATCATGTAGCACCACTTGAGCACAGGCCGCAGTGGCAGTTGAAAGAACAGCGCCTTCTGCGCGGCACGGCGAACGGCGCGGTCCCTGTCAAAAAGCGCTGTTCTTAGTGAGCCCTTCTGCACGGCAGCACCGCTGGCCACCAGCTGTGCCTCCATGCTGGAATAGGTGTTGTGCTTGGCCACCCAATGCGAGATGCCCTTTGAAAACGGATAGTGGTTCAGTGGTGCCTTCAGCTCCAGGATGGCACCATCGACCTCCAACACCTCATTTACCGACCGCACGTAGCGCGCATAGCCCCGCCGTATCAGGCGCGTGTAATAAGGCGTGATCTGGGCGTGCTTCAGCCACGTGTCCCACAGGTAATCGTGCCGCCGCAGCCGGTAGGCATTTACATCCGGGCGCTGCGCGACCACTGCGCTCAACATTTCTGACGCCAATTCAGGCGTGGGCCGCTCGTCCGCATCCAGGATCAGCAGCCACTCGTGCCGGAACGCCGGCGTCATCATGGAGGCGTTGCGCTGCGCGGCATAGTTGTCGAACGCGCGTTCGTGCACGTGCGCGCCCAGCGATGTGGCAACCGTCTGCGTGCCATCGGTGCTCATGGAGTCGAACACATGAACGTCGTCTGAGAAGGCCACGCTGCGGATGGCACCTTCGATGTCAGTGGCTTCGTTCTTGGTCAGAATGACGACGGAAATCATGCTGCAGGATCCATCGCTGGCTGCGTCGCCGCGCGTGGATTGACCCGGGGCTTGAGCGCTACGGCGGGATTGCCGGCATACACCGTCCACGCGTCGAGCGAACGCGTCGTCACGGCGGCCATCCCCAGCACTGCACCCTCCGCCACCTGCACGCCCGGACCGACGGCAGCTTTCGCGCAGATCCAGCTGTACGCACCAAAGTGCATTTCGTACGCCAGCAACGGGAACTCTGGCCGATTGTAGTCATGAGTTGCGCCACACAGGTACGCTCCCTGCGACACGATCACATGCGAGCCAAAGTGCATAGGCGCGGGATTGTAGAGTTCAGCGCCATTACCTGCGGTCACATTGTCGGCACACTGGAGATTCCACGGTGCCCAGACCCTTGACCCGGGATAAAAGTGGCAGTTCGGTCCCACCGTGGCACCAAAGCACCGCAGCAGCACGCTGCGCCACGCGTGCAGTGGCGTTGGCGACGTGCGATACAGCAAGAGATGCACCACATTCCAGAGCAGTCGACGCGCGCGATTACCCAACGAATACGCCGGACGCTGATACGGATCGACAACGTCCCCTGCGAGATTGTTTGCTGAAGAGTCGTACGCTGCCACACGTGGCATCAGCAGCTCCGTTTCCGACGGTATGCGCCACTCGCCTGCGCGGCCTCGAACAGTCGCTGTATGGTGCGCATACTCTCACGCAGGTTAAAGCGGCGCTGGTACGCCTGAAGTGCATTGCGGCCCATCTTGTCGCGCTCTGCAGTGCTAAGGCTACCCCAACTCTGTAGCAGCCGGCGCGTACCCTCCAGCGTGTCGGGCTCTATAAAGGCACACCCGTCATTCTGGATCGTGTCGGCGATATTCACCTCTGTCGAGAGCAAAACGGGCCGTCCGCAGGCAAGCGCCTCCGCCACCGCGATGCCAAAGTTCTCCTGGTGCGAAGGCAGAATGAACGCCTCGGACGCGTAGAACGCACCCCACTTGGCAGAGCCGCGCAGAATGCCGGGCCAATGGATGCGGTCGGCGACACCTGCTTCGGTGGCGATCCGCTGCAGTTCGACAGCCCAGCCGTCCCGGTCAGGCCCAGCCATCAGCAGGTGCAGGTCCGGGTCGTTTGCAGCTGTTTGGCAGAAAGCGTGAATCAGCAGATCGCAACCCTTCTTGCGGTCGATACGACCCAGAAAGAGGAGGAAGCGCCGACCCTGCAATGCCGGTACAGCGGCGTGGAAGGCGTCGCGCAACTTATCCTCCGCAGTCGTTGGCACCCCTACGCCGTACGGTACGATCGCTGACCGCCAAGACGAGAGTGCGAAGCTCTCCCGAGCAATCCGCTGCTCCGTTTCCGTGGTGAACAGGACCCGCCATGCTCGGCGCAGCACCCAGTATTCAATGGGGTACCAGTACACCACTTTTTTCAGATGCTTGAGCGGGAAGCGCCGCTTGAAGTATGGATCGAGCATGCCGTGGGCAAACACCAGATATGGGACCTGGCGACCGGCACCCAGCATTGTCGCCACGCCGTTGTATTGCCATATGCCATTCAGCAGAAAGCCGTCAAACCGATCCCGGTTGGCCCGCAACCATGGCAGGAGCCGCCTGTGGTACCCAAATACACTTTGTACCGGGCCCAGACCGTGCACGGCAAAGGGCAAATCCCGCAGGCAGGGCGCGTCGGGTGCATCCAAGGTAACCACCTCGCCGGTGCAGCCATCCTCTATCTGCGAGAGCAGCAGCCGAACGCCTTCAGCGGGTCCGCCAGCGGCAGGGTCAAGCGTGCTGATGATGTGCAGGATATGCATGTGTCTTAATCAGCTGCTCCTGATGCAGTGGTAACCACTACGCCGCTTGCGTGTTGCAGCGCGGCGCGCAACCCGGCTACATCCTCCGCATAGCTCCACCCAGCAATGATGTCCCGACTGTGCTGCCTCATCCGTTGCGCCCGGCCAGAGCTTAGGCAGGTTTTTAGCGCGCTACGGAGTGCAGCAATGTCGCCAACAGGGTACGTAAACCCGTTCACACCATTGCGCACCAGGTCTGGAGTGCACCCCGCACTCTCCGTCACAATGACGGGCATGCCGGATGCCATGGCTTCGTTCGTAATCAGGCCCCAGGCCTCGTGCCGGGATGGCAGCACGAACACGGAGCTCAACTCAAAAAAACGGGGCAATTCACTCTGATTGCGGAATCCAGCAAAGATGATGCGCTGCGACTCGCTCTCTGCTGCACGCCGCTCTAAGTCGCGACGCATCTCACCGTCACCCACAATGAGCAGATAGGGCGCAGGCGTGTCTGCCGGAAGCTGCACTTGCAGGAACGCCTCAAGGAGGTGGTCGCAATGCTTGCGCTCTTGGAGTTTTGACGCAAATAGGATGACCGGATGACCTGGTTGCAGCTCAAGCTCGCGCAACAGGGCTTCACGGCTGGTCGCAGCCTGTTCCGCTCGCTCCGCAAAGTAGTGATTGTCTACCGTATACGGCACCAGGAAGGCAGGGAAGTCTTCGCCAAAGTAGTAGCGCCAGTACGCCGCGTTGCGCGACCCAATGGGCAGCACGGCATGTACCAAGCTGCGAAGCAGGCGAAAGTAGGCACGCTTGATTAGCAATTTCACCGACGACCGTGAGCGATCCTCAAGCCACGACTCAGCGCGCAGCAGCACAGGCAGGCCGAGCGCCTTAGCTGCAAGCATGGCGTGCAAGGCATTGACGGTGGAATACCCGTGGATCCAAACTGCATCGAAAGGCGCGCCATCAATCCCGCGCTTCAGGTGCTGGTAGAAGCCAAACGCGATAGGGCTGGTCGGATTGGGGCTGTCAGTATCGCGGACGCGCGGAAGCACCACATGCCGGTAGCCCTCAAGCAAGGGCGTGTCCCAGGTCACTGCGGTGCCAAATCCTTCGTCCTTGTAGCTACGCACCGAAAAATCTGAGCAGAACAGCACCAAAAGATCTATGTCGAGCTGCGCTGCAAGCAGTCGCAGCAACCCCGCCTGGTACTGGATGGGATGGCTAACCACGTATGCCAATCGGAAGTGGCGGGTCACCGCTCCAGCTCTCTCTAGTGATTTCAGGTCCGATCTCACCGGCTGCTGGTCACCGTGGCGTACGCCAGCGCCACCGCAATGACTGTGGAGATGCCGCCATTCTTAATGGCATTCTTAATGGCACTGGTGGGCACAAGAATGATGTCGTCAGTCTGCAAGGCTACGTCTTCTGACTTGCCCTCCTGAATCTTTTTCAGGGGAACAGGCATGGCACTTCGCTGTCCCCCGGTGAAGCGGATGAGCTGTGCTTCGTCGGGCTTGGCGGGGAAGCTGGTGCCACCGGCGGAACTGATGGCTTGCAAGACAGTGGTCGGTACAGACCCGTTCAGCGGATTCTGGCCCGGTTTGTTCACGGCTCCAACCACGTAGTAACTGCCCACTGTGCCCACTGAAATGGTGTCACCTGCAAAGATGGGGATATTGCCAGAGGCGTTGCGCATTGGGTCGTTGCCGATATCGACCACAATGGGTGCGGAGAATCCCGGGCGCTGAATATCAAGGACGGTGCTTGCCTGCGTTGGTAGCCCTCCAGACTGCGTACCTACGCGCGACAAGACCTCGTACAACGGCATGTGCCCGACTACGGGAACAACGCCCTTAATCGCGCCGATGACCGTGGCGTTGTGCGCGGGGGCCTCCAACACCTGCAATTGGACCTGCGCATTATGGAATGTCTGTTCCTGCTCAAAGCGAACTGCAATAGCTGCTTCCGCCTGCTTCAGTGTTAAACCCGCAACTGGCAGGATGCCGCCTAGGTTCAGCCGAACCGAACCGTCCTGCCCTACACGCTCATGGTCAGAGTAGACCGGCGTGACACCGTAGACGTCCACACTAAGTAGGTCGCCGGGCATAAGCAGAAAGTCGCGCTCAGGCGGGTACAGGATGGCAGCATCGGTCGTCAGCGTTGGCCGGACATTCAGACCTGGCGCAGTGGTTGGTGCGATGCCGGTAAACTGCGCGCTCGCCGACTGCACCAATACGGCGGACAGAAGCAGAACAAGAAGGTGAAATCCATGGAGACGCATCAGGCGTTTTCTCCTTTGCTGCCCGTGGAGGCAGGCCCAGCAGCCCATGATTCACCTGGTTGACTACCGTTGCCGTCACCGGAGTAGCCGTAGTAGCCGTAGTACTCCGGTGCGCTGATGTCCACGGAATTAAAGACGGTACCAGTCAAGGCTGCGCCTGAGCGAACCAGCAATTCGCGCGAGCGGCGCACGATATTCCGGCTGCTCCTGCCAAAACGAACCACCAGCACCACCGAATCCGCGATGCGCGCCAACAGGACACCGTCTGTCACAGAGAGGATCGGCGGCGTGTCGATAAGGATGTGGGTGTACTTCGCCGCGCACTCCTGCAGCAGCGTTTGCATGGCATCCGACGACAGCATCTCTGTCGGAAACGGTGGTACAGGGCCGCTGCACAGTACATCCAGGTTTGGCACCTCTGGGATGTTGCGGGTCGCCTCCTCCAGCGTTGCTCCGCCGGACAGGACGGTAGACAGGCCCAACCTGCCGTTTAAGCCAAACCGGTGGTGTACGTTTGGTCGACGTAAATCGCCATCGATCAGCAACACCCGTGCGTCGCTCTGTGCGAGCGTGACGGCAAGATTTGTAGAAATGGTGGTCTTGCCTTCGGTTGGTGTTGAGCTGGTGACGACGATGAACTTGGGTCGTTTACCGGTACGCGCCAGCATCAGCGAGGTGCGTAATGAGCGGAACGCCTCCGCAAACTGCGACCTGCTATTGCTGAGTACCCCGAGGTTGTCGGTCACGGTGTTGCCGGGCGCGCCCACCTCTTTGGCTGCGCGGCGAGTGCGCGGGATCACACTGAGCGAGGGCAGCAGTGTGATACGTTCCAGTTCCGCCACGCTGCGGATGCCTGTGTCCAGACTCTCCAGCGTAAAGCCGAGTACAAGGCCGATGATGAGTCCCACGATGCCAGCTTTGCCTAGAATGCTGGACCTTCGCGAACGGGTCATGTCTGCCGGACGGTACGCCGGATCAACAACGTCGATTTCGGTTGAATCCAGCCCGGCCTGAACGCCGGCTACGCGCAAGCGGGAGAGCAGGCTTTCATACAGCGTGCGATTTGCCTCATAGGTACGCTGCCGCAGGGTGTATTCCACCAACGCGCTTCGTAATTTGAAGGCATCATTCTTTTCGTCGGCAAGTGCGGCCCCGGTCTGTTGTTCGTTTGCCTGTGCCGCAACCAAAGACTGCCGAGCTACTGTCAGAAGGCGGGCCTGTTCCGTGTGGAGCTCGTGCTCTGTTTCCTGCAGGTGCGCTTCCAGCGCCAGGATCTGCGGATTCTTGGGGCCAAGTGTCACGCGGTCCTGAGCCAGCGTCGCACGAATGGTAGCGGCATCGCTGCGCAGCCGCGAGAGTTGCGACTGGCCGCCATTAACGTCAAGGTTGCTTTCCAGCAGGTTGGGATCGGAACTGTTCAAAACGTGATATCGAGACTCTGCCAGGATACGGTCGACCTTTGCCTTGCCGGCAGCGGTCATCAGCGCGTCGACAGCGGCCCCGCTCTCCGTTGTCATCTTCGTCCCATCAAAATTCAATCCCAGCACACCAAGGCGCTTCTGCAGGTCGATGAGTTCTCCCTGGGACTTCTCAACCTCTTGCTTGAGGTCATCCAGTTGTCCCTGCAGCCATTGGGAAATACGCTGCGTTGCCTGAAAGCGCGACTCGAACGAGTGCTGCTGATATGCGTTGATGACGCGATTGACAACGTCTGCCGAGAGCTGCGCGTTTGAGGTGACACATGAAATCTTGATGAGCTGCGTCCGCGGAACCAGCTGCACGCGGATCACGTCATCCATGACGCCGAGCACTCTGGATCTGACCCTTGGCTCGTTCAGGTCCTGATACGGCACCGAGATCTTGGGGCTGTAGCCCATGAATTGGGCATTGTTGGCCAGGTTCATGTCCCGGGCAACACTTAGGAGTAAGGAGTCGCTGGTGATGACGAGAACTGCTGTTTCTAGCTGGTTTTCCTGCTGGCCGGTCACAGCTGCACCCAGGCTGAGTTCAGAGGCAGTGCTGGACTGTCGCACAAGAATGCGACCGACTGCCGTGTAGAGCACCGGCTGCGTTGCGGATTTGTACAAGCCGTAGAGCAGGCTGAGGAGCAGGCAACCTGCAATTACCCAGCGGCGTTTGCGGATAACACTCAGTGCCTGGCTCAGAGCGCTTTCGTCCCCGAGTCCTCCAGATGGGAACTCCATCGGGTTGGAGGGCCTTACCTGAGACGAATCTGTAGCGGTCTCCATCGGCCCTAGTGTACGCGAGTGGCATGCCGTAGCGGGTGTTTCTGTTCGCTAGCCGGAAGAGGAAGTGTGGCAATCGTACCGAAA
This sequence comes from uncultured Terriglobus sp., assembly GCA_937871605.1. GTDB lineage: Bacteria > Acidobacteriota > Terriglobia > Terriglobales > Acidobacteriaceae > Terriglobus. The sequence continues at coordinate 15,619 of CALMRM010000247.1, forward strand.
GGACACGCAGAAAATAAGCAGGTTGTGTACTGAATTGCGGGTTGCCACCCATGGGTCGACTACTGCTGAGTTACCCTTTGGACATGAGTTCGACGATAGAGATAGCGGTTGTCGGGTCGGGGTATGTTGGCCTGGTTGCAGCGGTTTGCTTTGCAGAGATGGGTCATCAGGTCACGTGCGTGGACAACGATCCCCGTAAGGTAGCGGCGTTGCAGGGCGGCGATTCCCTCATTCATGAGGAGTATCTGCCAGAGCTGCTTGGCCGTTATCGAAACGGTCGTGTAACCTTCACCACCAACCTTGGCGAGGCAACTGCAAAGGCACAGGCCATCTTCATCGCCGTGGGTACGCCTCAGTCTGACACCGGCCACGCTGACCTGTCCTACGTGGAGGCTGTTGCGTGTGAAATCGCGCGGCACCTTGATAGCTACAAGGTCATCGTGGAGAAGAGCACGGTCCCTGTCTACACCAATGAGTGGATCCGTCGCTCGATCGAGCGCAATGGCGTGGATCGCAAGATGTTCGATGTGGTATCAAATCCAGAGTTCCTGCGTGAAGGCTCCGCCGTGTCGGACTTCCTGCACCCGGACCGCATTGTGGTTGGTGCCGACAGTGAACGTGCGGCAGCGGTGCTCAAGGCGATCTATGCGCCGCTGACTGATGGTTCCTACTACGACCAAGGCAACATCATCGCGGGCCGCTTCTCCAGCGCCGAGCCGCCACCGCTGCTGCTGACCAGCACCAAGAGCGCGGAAATCATTAAGCACGCTTCCAACGCGTTTCTGGCGCTCAAGATTTCCTTCATCAACGCGGTTGCAAACCTTTGCGAAGCGACAGACGCGAACGTGCAACAGGTGGCGCAGGGCATGGGACTTGACAGCCGCATCGGGCCCAAGTTCCTACGTCCTGGCATTGGTTATGGCGGCTCCTGTTTCCCAAAGGATGTGGCAGCATTCCGCTCCGTGGCCGACCAGATGGGCGTGGATTTCGCCCTGCTGACCGAAGTGGAGAAGATCAACGCAACGCAGCGCAAGCGCTTCTTATCCAAGGTGCGCTCGGCCCTGTGGACCTTGCGCGGCAAGCGGTTGGGTGTACTCGGCTTGGCTTTCAAGGGCGATACAGATGACATTCGTGACAGCCCCGCCATTGAAATGGTCAAGCTGCTGCTGGGTGAGGGCTGTTCCATTAAGGCGTTCGATCCGGCAGGTATGGAGCGCAGCGAAGCCGTGCTGCCCGCGGGCGACAAGCTGCAGTACGCTGTCGACGCCTATGCCGCGGCAGAAGATGCGGACGCACTGCTGATCCTGACGGACTGGCCCGAGTTCGCGACACTTGACCTCGACAAGCTGCGGACGGCACTGCGCTACCCGATTCTGGTGGATGGCCGCAACATGTTCGAGCCTGCCGTAGCTGCGCAAGCTGGTTTCAACTACTACAGCGTGGGCCGTCCTGCGGCGCATCCCACCCGCGACGAGGTGGCATAGTGCTCGAGCTTGGCAAACGCGTTCTCATCACCGGCGCGGCAGGTTTCCTTGGTTCTCACCTGACCGATGCTGTGCTCGCTACCGGCGCGGAGGTCGTTGGAGTTGACAACTTCTGCACGGGCAGCCCTGATAACCTGCAGCACCTCAAGAACGAGAGCCGCTTCTCCTTCGAGCAGGCGGACATCTGCACGCCGTTCGACTTTGGTCCTGTGAACTACATCTTCAACTTCGCATCGCCTGCCAGTCCAGTGGACTACATGAAGCTGGGGCCGGAGACGCTGCGCGTCGGCTCAGACGGTACTGTAAATGCATTAGATCTGGCGCGGAAGTACAACGCCGGCTTCCTGCACGCGTCTACCTCCGAGTGCTACGGCGATCCGGAGCAGCACCCTCAGACCGAGAGCTACTGGGGAAACGTGAATCCCATCGGCCCTCGCTCGGTGTATGACGAGGCTAAGCGCTTCTCCGAGGCCGCGGTTTCGGCCTAC
>CALMRM010000248.1:0-982 GCA_937871605.1 uncultured Terriglobus sp.
GCCGGGTGACGGGCGGCTCTGCCGTGGCCGGGTTCGACGAGCCGACGACCGGCTTGGTGGGTACGGGCACCACTTGTGCGGAAGCGGTCAGCGCCGCCGTGAACGAGAGGGCAAGGGTGCAGCGGCGTAGTACGCGTGCGGCGGACGGGGTGCGAGACATGGCGGCTCCTAGAAGTGGTGCAGGATGAGTCATCGTACCTGCTGCGTAGCGTGCTTTGGTGCTGCGTTTGAGAAGATCCGATCGCGTGTATTTGGAAGGGCCAACAATGCGGGCGGGAGGGCCGGGTTTTAAGAGCCGGGGGTGCAGCCCCAGTTAGCATAGGCAGATGGTGGGGCGGAGTGAAGGGCCGGGTTGTGCCGCGGTAGCGGCCTACTCTCTGGTGCAAAGAAAAGCCTGCGCCACGGCACTGCTCGGCTGCACGGTGCTGCGCAATAACGCGGCCTTCAGCCCGCAATCTCTGAACCGACGCTTTCCTAGGCTTCGTCCCCAAGCTATTACAGCGTGAGCCCTCAGCCCGCAAGCTGGCGCGTACCTAATCGACCGAGCTAAAGAGGACTTGCCATGAAGAGCTTGGTGATCGCATCCAGGTAGAGCCCTTCGAGCTCTCCGTTCGACACAAACCTCGTTATGTAGCCATCATCGATGGCAGCAAGCGCCCAGACGTACTCGTACGCGTTGAACTCGAAGTGTAGGTTAAGTTTGCAGGATAAGTTGGTCAGTTGTGTAAGGGTGAGAGAGCCGCTCGCATGAAAGTTGCTGTAAGTTCTCATCAGCGACAAACGCTTTGGCTGTGTGTACTCGCTGATTGAGTGTCGGTTCAGTAGCAGAGGTCTGCCGGACGGTAAAGATGCGTCTTTAAGCTTAGTAAGGCTAATATCGAAATTGACATCTGCCTGGGCCGAGCCACGGGCGTCCAGATCATGGTCATCCAAATACCTCTTTGCTTGCTCCGCCACTACCGCGCATGGCACGGCTACCTGT
>CALMRM010000248.1:992-10242 GCA_937871605.1 uncultured Terriglobus sp.
GTTCTCGTTCGTCCTCATTTTTTTCTTTCTCACTGTGACGTCTTCGCTCATCGTCGCCACGCACTGCGCGTATGAAGCCGTTCGACCTCGCTTGAGCGAACGTCTGATCACTTCGTGATGCCGTTGCTTGCGCAGGCGTAAACTTTACATAGTGGCGTAAACCAAGGTTTGCGCGGGTGGGTGGCGCTTGCCGCCCTGCGTTTGTGGAGAGGGTTCTGTGGCAGAGACAGTGTTTGATGTGGCCGTGATTGGTGGCGGCCCGGCAGGGTATTCCTGCGCGTTTCGCGCGGGGCAGTATGGATTGAAGGTTGCACTGATCGAGGCGAGCGACAAGCTGGGCGGCACCTGCCTGCACGTGGGTTGCGTGCCCACCAAGGCGATGCTGTTTTCCGCGTTCATCTTCGACCACGCGAACGAAGGTGCCATGTACGGCATTGATAACGTGGGCGGCGGCACCATCAACTGGCCGCAGGTGCTCAAGCGCAAGAACGAGATCATCAACAAGCACACCGCGGGCCTGCAATACCTGGTGAAGAAGAACAAGGTTTCGCTGATTCGCGGCTACGGCAAGCTGACCGGCCCGGCCAAGGACGGCATCCACACCGTGGACGTGGAGTTCGAAGGCAAGAAGCAGCAGGTACAGGCGAAGAAGCTGGTGCTGGCATCCGGCTCGGACGCCCGCATGATCCCCGGCCTGCAGGCCAGCGACAAGATCCTGACCAACGTCGAAGTCCTCTCGCTGGAGAAGATGCCGAAGTCGATGATCGTCATCGGCTCGGGCGCGGTGGGCGTGGAGTTTGCGTCGGTGTTCAACAGCTTCAAGGTGCCGGTGACCATCATCGAGATGGCGGACCGCTTTGTGCCCGCCGAAGACGCCGACATCTCCAAGGAGTTTCTGCGGCAGTACAAGAAGAAGGGCATCACCTGTCACATCTCTGCCAAGATGAACAAGATTGAGGAGACGGCGGACGGCGTCAAGGTCCACTACACGACCAGCGACGGCAAGGACAACATCCAGGAAGCGGACAAGGTGTTGATCGCCATCGGCCGCGCGCCGCGGACGGCGAACCTGAACCTCGAGTCCACCAAGATCGAGATGGATCGCACTTCCATCAAGGTGGACCAGTTCCAGCAAACCGCAGAGCCGGGCATCTACGCGGTCGGCGACATTGTCGCGGGCCTGCCGCTGCTGGCGCATGGTGGAGCCATGTGCGGAGCTGTGGCCGCCGCGCACATCGCGGGCAAGTACGCGAAGCCGGTCAGCCGCAACCGCATCCCGGCCTGCACGTACTGCGAGCCGCAGATCGGGTCCGTAGGCCTGACGGAGGCGATGGCGCGCGAGCAGGGCCGCAAGATCAAAGTCGGCAAGTTCCCACTGGCCGGCAACTCCAAGGCCACCATCCTGGACGCGCATGACGGCTTCGTAAAGGTGATTGCGGACGAGCAGTACGGCGAGGTGCTCGGTGTCCACATCATTGGACCGGATGCAACAGAACTGATCGAGTCCGCCGTGGTCGCGATCGAATCCGAGATGACTATCGAGGAGCTGATGTTCACCCAGCACCCGCACCCGACGCTGTCAGAGAGCCTGCTGGACGGCTACGCTTCGGTGTACGGCATGTCGCTGAACGCGTAAGGAGGCAAGCGATGCGGCACGAATTTACGGCGGTGATCGAGCGCGACGGTGAATGGTTTGTGGGCTGGACGCCGGAACTGCCCGGTGCCAACGGGCAGGGCTGCACCGTGGAAGAGTGCCGCACCAGCTTGTCCGCAGCGATCGCACTTATCTTGGAGGATCGTCGTGAAGACGGTCTGCGCGGCGTGCCTCCGGATGCGATTCAGGATGTGGTGCAGGTCGCTTGAAGCGTGACGCATTGCTGCGGTTTTTGCGCGTGCACGGCTGCTATTTGAAGCGCGAGGGCGGAGCACACCCACTGTGGATAAATTCAGCTACCGGGCAAACGGAAGCTGCGCCGCGCCATACGGAAGTCGCCGACCTGCTTGCACGTAAGATTTGCCGTGGCTTGTCGCTACCGCAGATCGGACGCGAGAACCAATAGCGCCCCAACGGATGACACCTTGACATCATGATGCGTGCAGTGGAAGCATCATGATGTGCGAACGACATTGACCATCGACGATGATGTGGAGGCGCTGCTGCGGCAGCGCCTTCGTGCCTCCGGCGAACCGCTGAAGCAGGCGGTGAACAAGTACCTGCGCCTGGGCATGCAGGCGGAGGCGAAAGCACCGGAGCAGGAGCCATTCAAGGTCAAGCCGTTCCGCTTGGGTTTGCCCAAGCATTGGGACTATACGAGTACCTCGCGGCTCATCGAGCAGCTCGACGACCCGGACTGGCGATGAGGCTGCTCGATGCCAACCTGCTGCTGCTGAGCTACGACCAGCAGGCAGTGCTGCACAAAGCGGCGAAACTCTGGCTTGAAGGTGTGCTGTCCGGTGGTGAAGCGGTCGGCATTCCCATGCTGTCGGTCGCAGCCTTTCTCCGCATCAGTACAGACAAGCGGCTGCCCAGGTTGGTGATGCGCATGGAAGACGCGCTGGCGGCGGTGGACTCGTGGCTTTCAAGACGGCACGTGTCCATCGTGCACACGGCAGATACCAACTGGAAGACGACAGTTGAGTGCATTCGGGTGGGAAAGGTATCTGGCGCTATGGTGACCGATGCCCAGCTTGCCGCGCTGGCGATTGACCACGGCGCGACCTTTTACTCACATGATGCTGACTTTGCCCGCTTTCCGCGGTTGCGCTGGGTAGATCCATTGACCAAGCTGCGAGGAAGGTAGCCCGCAGAGGGACAACCGTGCCTTCGTCTGCTGACACGAGATCGCACCGCTACCCGCGAAGCACCGCGTCGAACTTGTCGAACGACTGGTTCATGGCTTCCAGCTGACCACTCTCGATTGCGTCTGCCATGGTCTCGTTGCCCATGTAAATGACCCTGGTGCGGCCTTCGCCTGCGTCTTCGAGCAGGACAGAGTCGTATGCGTCGGCGTCGGCCTTATGTTCTATGCCGATCTCTTCAGGCTGTACCTTGTTGCCGTCTTTATCAGCAAAGTACATGGAGAACACGATCTTTTCGTGTGGAACGATCTCGTGATACTCGCCGCCGGTCCAGCCCTCCCAACCGTTCTGCCCTCTCATGCAAAGCAGAAACTTGCCGCCTACGCGAAAATCTATTTTGCAGACGGGAATGGTGAAATCCTTCGGCCCCCACCATTGCTCGACGTGTTGCGGATCGGTCCACGCCTTCCACACCAGGTCGCGTGGTGCGTCAAAGGTATGTGTCAGGGTCAGCCGCTCTGGTTGCTGCTGCATGGTTTGCCTCCTCTTTACGGCTCACTCTCAGTTCCTCCTGCGATGTGGGCCGCTGTTGTTGCTGCTTATGGCGCATCGGTGGGATGGTACCGCTTTTCGCCGGCTGGTATGGCAACATCCAGTCGGTTCTCTGGTGGCGCAATGGGGCAGTGCGTGTAGGGGCTGTAGGCACAGTCTGGGTTCACCGCCTGGTTAAAGTCCAGCGCCAGTCTGGTGGGCTTGCGCGCATCGAAACGTTGCGCCGGATCAAAGGCCCGCGAGGTGAAAGGTATCTCCAGGTAACGCGCAGCGGGATAGGTATCGATCTTCGAGGTAAGGTCGCGGAAGACGATGTAGATCATGTCCGGCTCAAGCGTCGCGTACAGCTTGTAAGGTTTGCCGTTCAGCGCGAACCGGACGTACCCTGGGGCCGTGAAAGCCAGTGTGCTGCCGCCGTTGGTGCGTTCGTACGTGAGCGGATGACCGCCGGCGATGGGCACCCAATCCGCCACGACACGGTACGCAGGCGAGGGTGGATAGAAGTTGAGCGGGTGGAACGTTTGGATAAGTTCTGACTTTGCATCGAAGACCTGCAGCAGCGCTCCGCCCTTGGTCCGGCGCAGATGCATGCTGGTGCTGCCATTGGTGATCCAGCCGGTGAGCCCGTCCTGCGCGAACGGGATGACCTGCCCGGCTTTCAGCGGCTTACCGTCCATCTGCGTGGGCTCGTGCGCCTGGACAATCTGCATACCCTTCGGCACGGGAATAACTTCCAGCGGCGCACCGCTCCAGTTCACCAGCTTGACGTCAGTGCCCTCACTGCTGGAGCCGACGCGCTTACGGCCGTCGAGCGCGATGGCGTCAAGCCTGGCCAAGAGTCCGCGCGGGCTCACCAGGTCCTTGGCCTCGTCCGCGCGGAACTGCAGTTCCTCCGCTTCGCTGTAGGCGGGCACATGAGTGCGCGAGCAGCCGGTCGCCGCCGCCAGGAGCAGCAGCAGGGTGAAGACCGAGCGGCGAACGCGTGGAGTCATCAAGGTGAGCATACCGTCCACTGCCCGCAGCTGCCGTGAGGAATATGCTGAACAGGTTGCTTGTGAGCCTGCTTCAACTCGAACGAGTGGGATACGCGGAAGGCCTGCGCATCCAGGCAGAGCTGGTAGCCGCGCGCAAGGCCGGTGCAATCGGCGACACGCTCGTCCTGCTGGAGCATCCGCCAGTGCTCACGCTGGGGCGCAATGCGCACCGCAGCAACATCCTTGCCTCGGAGGAGGTGCTGTCAGCCAGGGGCGTCGAGGTACACGAGATCAACCGCGGCGGCGATGTGACGTACCACGGCCCTGGCCAAGTGGTCGGCTATCCCATCATTGATCTGCGAGGCGACCTGCCCGGCAAGAAAGGGCCGCACCTTGGGCCGGTGGACTTCGTCCGCCTGCTGGAAGACGTGCTCATCCGCACATGCCGCGTGTTTGGTGTTCCCGCGCAGCGCATTGCCAAGCGTACCGGTGTGTGGACGCTGGCAGGCGGCTCCATTCAGGAGAAGAAGCTGGCGGCCATCGGTGTGCATGTGTCTGGCGGCATTACGTCGCATGGCTTTGCGCTCAACGTGACGACCGATCTGCGCGATTTCCAGTGGATTGTGCCCTGTGGCATTACGGACCGCGTACCTACGTCGCTGGAGCTTGAGGTGGATGATCCACCCGCGCTTGCGCCTACCATGGAGAACGCCCGCAACACGGTGGCACGCATGTTCGGCGGTGTGTTTCACCGGCAGATGCTCTATGCCGAATCGCAGGAGGAACTGCTCGCGTCGGCACCGTCGCCAGCGGCGCGGTAAACGCCCCGAGGGTGCGAGGTCTGCGGCTGCGGCCTATAATCTCCATGTTTGCACCTGCGCTGGAAACCTGGCGTTTTCTGCACCAAACTTTGCGTTTGAAGGACGTTTATGGCAACCGATGTCGTCATGCCCCAGATGGGCGAATCCATCACCGAAGGCACCCTGACCAAATGGCTTAAGCAGGTGGGCGACAGCATTGCGCGCGACGAACCGCTTTTTGAGATCTCGACCGACAAGGTGGACGCAGAGATTCCGTCGCCTTCCGCCGGCGTTTTGAAGGAGATCAAGGTGCAGGAGGGCGCGACCGTCGCTATCAACTCCATCGTTGCCGTTCTGGATGCAGAGGGCAGCGCGCCTGCAGCCCCGGCCGCAGCCGCGCCCGTGGCAGAAGCGCCAAAGGTTGAGGCAGCACCCGCTCCTGCTGCTCCTGCAGCTGCCGGCACGGACGTGCTGATGCCGCAGATGGGCGAGTCCATCACGGAAGGTACCATCACCAAGTGGCTGAAGAAGGTTGGCGATACGGTGCAGCGTGACGAGCCGATCTTTGAGATTTCGACCGACAAGGTGGACGCGGAGATTCCTTCGCCAACCTCCGGCACACTGACTGAGATTAGGGCCAAGGAAGGCGAGACCGTCAGCATCAATACCGTCGTCGCGGTTATCGGCGGTGCAGCCGCCGCACCTGCGGCAGCCGCAGCCGCCAGTGCCCCGGCAAGCCAGGTCGCTGCTCCGGCTGCTTCTGCTCCCGCGGCAGGCCCGGCCACGGAAGTCACCATGCCCCAGATGGGTGAGTCCATCACAGAAGGCACGATCACCAAGTGGCTGAAGAAGGTAGGCGACAGCGTCCAGCGTGATGAGCCGATCTTTGAGATTTCAACGGACAAGGTGGATGCAGAAATACCTTCGCCGGCTGCGGGGACGCTGACCGAAATTCGCGCGAAGGAAGGCGAAACCGTCGCGATCAACACCGTGGTTGCAATCCTCGGCGGCGCAGCAGGTGCCTCTGCGTCTGCACCGCAGGCCAGCGCACCGGCTGCAACACAGCAGGCCGCTCCGGTTCAGGCGCAGCCTGCTGCTGCATCCACGGGCGAAGCGCCGCGCTCGTCGCCGCTTGTTCGCAAGATGGCAAAGGACAACGGCGTAGACCTTGCCTCCGCAGGCATAGCGGGTAGCGGCTCAGCAGGGCGCGTAACCAAGAACGACATGGCCGCTTACCTACAGAATGGCGGCAAGCCCGCTGCATCCGCACAGCCTGCAGCAGCGGCTGCCAGCCCGGTCAGTGCCACGCCGTCAGTCCCGGGCACACCGTCGCACAGCATCGGCCAGGTCACCTCTGGCGCTGGAACGCAGATCTCGTCTGCCAAGCCGGAAGCGTCCGCGGCACAGTCCGCACCCGCTACCACGGCTCCGGCCAAGGCAGCCGCCGCGCCCGCACCTGTGCTGGGCGAGGTGGTGCCCATGTCGAAGATGCGCTCCATCATCGCCAAGCGCATGGTCGAGTCAAAGCAGACCTCCGCACACGTCCATACTGTCTTCAAGGTGGACATGACGCGCATCGTCCGCCTGCGCGAGAAGGAAAAGAACAAGTACGAGCAGCGCAACGGCGTAAAGCTCACCTTCATGCCCTTCATCACGCGCGCCACGGTAGAGGCGCTACGCAAGCACCCCATTGTGAACGCCGCGGTCGAGGGCGGGAACATTCGCTACAACGGCAACATCAATATCGGCATTGCGGTGGCGCTGGACTGGGGCCTGATCGTTCCCGTCATCAAGCAGCTTGAGGAGAAAAACTTCCTCGGCATCGCGCGCGGCATTGTGGACGTGGCCGACCGCGCCCGCAACAAGAAGCTGGCCCCCGATGAGGTCGCAGGCGGCACCTTCACGCTCACCAACTCCGGTATCTTCGGCGAGCAGTTCGGCACACCCGTCATCAACCAACCGCAGGTGGCCATCCTGGGCATCGGCGGCCTGAATAAAGAGCCGCTGGTCATCCAGGACAAGGACGGCGCGGACGTCATCGCCATCCGCTCCATCCAACGCTTCACGCTAGGCTTCGATCACCGCATCATCGACGGCTCTGACGCAGGCAAGTTCATGACCGACTTCAAGAACGTGCTGGAGAACTGGTCGGAAGACATCGGCTAAGTCGTGAGCAATGAGTCGCTACCTAAGCCTGACGAGATCGAAGACCGTCTGGCGGCGCTTAGGGAGCGGCTTTTCGCTCTGCCCTTGCCGAAAGCCTCTGAACCCGCGGATCTGGGTACAGCCATGCTGAATCGTGCCGTGGTTCGCTTGGCTCGCGATTACGATTTTGCTGCGCTGGATGAGTTCAGCGCTCCATTTACTGTTCGCCCGGATGGTAGGCAAGGGCGGATCGATTGAGTCCTGAAGCAGCGTACGCCACCGCTGCGCATAGCCATCGAGATCGACCGTGCAAACAAGCGCTGGTCGCTCGAGAAACTGGTTCGGGCACAGCAGCAAGGCTTCATCGCCATCTGGGTACGCTGGAGAAGCCCTGTGCGCATCGCCGTGCCGAGTACAGTCCACCTCATCAATCTCTTCAGGCGCATCCAGCGTCCTTCCGCCTAGTACTGTCCAGTAACAACTCTCACAAATGTGTTGCAACATAGGTGCACCCGTGCAGTAAAGTTGCATCCATTCCGTTGGAGGATGTGCACATGGCGCTGTCGAAGACAACGAAGGATCACGACGAAATCAAGCAGTGGGCGGAGTCGCGCGGCGCGGTTCCCGGCGAGGTGGAAGCGACCGAAAGCAAGGGTGCACCGGGCATTCTGCGCTTTATGTTCCCCAAGGCGCCAAACCACAACGATGGTGCACTGAAAGAGATCGAGTGGGACGAGTTTTTCGAGAAGTTTGATAGCAGCGGCCTGGAGCTGCTGTACCAGGATGTGACGGTCGAGGGTGCCGAGAGCAACTTCAACAAGCTCATCTACCCGGAAAACGAGAGCTCGAGCGTGAAGAAGGGGGCCAAGAAGTCTTCCGCAAAGAAGACCTCCTCTAAAACATCGACCGGCAAGGCACCCGCAAAGAAGACCGCAGACACGAAGGCTCCCGCCAAAGCCGTAAAAACGACTGCAACGAAGACGGCTGCGAAGACAACAGCGGCAAAGAAGACCGCCGTTAAGGCCGCTCCGATCAAGGCTGCGAAAACGGCTTCGGCCAAGAAGACAACTGCAGCAAAGAAGAGTGCACCGGCGAAGCAAGCGGCGCCAGCGAAGAACTTAACTGTGAAGAAAACAGCCGTGAAGACGGTTGCCAAGAACTCGAGCGGCAAGGCACCCGCGACCAAGTCTGCCGCGAAGAAACCTTCGGCAAAGAAGGCTCCTGCCAAGAAGACAGCTGCTGCCAAGAAGCAGGCCGCCGTGGCGATCGCGAAGCGCGGCAGGTAGTCTGTCGGCTTTATTCACAGCCAGAGACCGGGTATTTGCCCGGTCTCTCCCTTTGCGCTAAACGCCGTGCCCTTGCGCCATCAAAGCCAGCCCGTGCGCCACGGACGTGAATACATCGCCGGTCGTGACACGCTCCTCACCAAAGCGCGTCGTAAAAACTCGACGCACGGCGGGTACCAGCGACGTGCCGCCGGTGAGGAACACCTGGTCCACGGCGTGATCTTGCATGCCGGTTTGTTCCATCAAGACGCGCAGGCTATGCTCCATGCGTTGCAGTTCGGGGGCAATCCAGCTTTCGAAGTCCGCGCGGAGCACAGGTGCACGCAGCTGTAGCAGATCGGCATCTAGTACGAATTCGGCCTCACTCTGCGCTGACAGCGCGATCTTGAGTTGCTGAACTGCACTGTGCAGGCGGTAGCCCAAATCGTGCTGGACGAGTGTGGTCAGCGCGGCGATCTTTTCCGGCTCCAGCGCGCGCTTGTGGGTGGTGCGCAGCATTTCCATGACGGCGTGCGTCTGTAGGAACGAGAGTGTGTGCCAGCGCTCCAGGTTGCTGTAGACCCAGGCGGGCAGCGCGGGCAACACCTTACTGAGCGAGCGGGCCATGCTGTTGGACCCAAGCGCGGGCGACACCAGGTGGCGGACGATCTTTGCGTCAAAGCTGTCGCCTGCCAGGCCCACGCCGGTGGTACCC
>CALMRM010000248.1:10252-22293 GCA_937871605.1 uncultured Terriglobus sp.
GTGGTACCCAGAACCTGTGGCGAGCCCTCGCCCATGCGCAGCAGTGAGAAGTCGGTGGTGCCACCTCCAAAATCACCCACCAGCACGGTTTCTTCGCGCGGGAGACGCTGACTGTAGCTGTAGGCCGCTGCGACCGGCTCCATCTCGAAGCGGATGTCAGTAAATCCACCTAACAGCAGCGCAGCACGCAGACGCTCCTCGGCAAAGGCGTTGTCCGCTTCAGTCTCCGCGCCCACAAACATCACGGGGCGTCCGACAATGGCACGCGTCACGTCGAAGCCGAAGGCGCGGCTGGCGTGCCCGCGCAGGTCTGCCAGCAGCCTGCCCAGCAGATCCTCAAGCCGGTAAGGACGGCCAAAAATTTCTGTGCCGGTAAAGCTGCGCGCAGCCAGATAACTCTTTAGGGATTGGATGAGGCGACCGCGAATGTCCTGTTCAAAGTGGTCAGCGGCGAGATAGCGCTCAATGGCTTCCGGCCCGGTCCACACCTGCGCAGGTTTGGCCAGGGCACCGGCGCGCCGCTGCAGATAGAGCACAGAGCGCGACGAGCGCGTACTGGAGCCGGCAGACGGGAACTCCGCGAAGGACACGGTTCCGTCTGCATGTGCCAGTGCGATGGAGCTATTAGTGGTACCAAAGTCTAGGCCCACGCTGGGCATCGTGTTGCTGGTCAACACGTCAGGGCTACAGCTTGGCCTTCGCCTGGAGCACGCGGTCGCGCGCCTCTGCGGCGGTGCTTCCCACGGCGCTCAGGTGGCCCATTTTGCGGCCCCGGCGTGGCTTCAGCTTCTCGTACAACGTCAGGCGCACACCCTCTATGGTCAGCGCCTGGTCAAAGGCTGGTTCACGCACAGTGCCATCGTCTTGCAGCCAGACATCGCCCAACAGGTTGGCGATAGCGGTGGGCTGCACCAGTGCTACATCACCCAACGGCAGGTCGCACGCGCAGCGGATAGCCTGTTCAAACTGACTGGTCACGCAGGCGCGCTCGCTGCCGTGATAGCTGTTGTGAGGGCGCGGTGCAAGCTCGTTCACCAGCAGCGTGCCGTCTGTGGTGATGAACATTTCGACGGCAAGCAGACCTTCCAGGGCAAACGTGTCGGCGATGTCGCGCGCAATCTGCTGCGCTTCGGTGACGAGCGTTTCGGGTACGCCGGCGGGAATGACGCTCCAGCTAAGGATTTGGTTTTCGTGGAAGTTTTCGGCGGGCGGGTAGACCTTCAACTCGCCGTTAGGTGCGCGCGCGACCATCACACTGATCTCTTTTTCCAGTTGCAGGGCAAGCTCAACCACGCAGGCAGCGGAACCCACGTCCTCCCACGCTTTGCGAAGTGCGGCTCCGTCCACGGCAGAGCTGCCAAAGCCAAGCTTGGCCTGGCCTCGCCCGTCGTAGCCGCCCGTGGCAGACTTCGTGATGACTGGACCAGCCAACTCCTGAACGGCACTCGCAAGCTGCTCCGTTGAGTGCGCCACGCGATACGGACCCACCGGAAAGCCATGCTTCGCCAGCCAGTCCTTCTGCTCGATGCGGTCCTGAATAACGGCCATCATGGCCGCGCCCGGGCGCACCGGTGCCCAGCGCGCCGCTTCGTCCAGGCTTACAGTCGAAACCTGCTCAATTTCCAGCGTCACTGCCGCGCAGTCCCGCGCAAGGTTTGCAGCGGCCCAGCGGTCATTCCATCCAGCCTCAATGACGAAGTCGGCGATGTACCCTGCCGGGCACGCCGGGTCAGGGTCCAGCACGTGCACCTTGTACCCCATGGAACGTGCGGCAATGCCCATCATGCGTCCTAGCTGGCCACCACCGAAAATCCCAATAGCGGCCCCAGGCAGCACCGGTCTGGCGTGTTTGGCCAAGAGATCCATAGGCATTGACCCGCTCACGCCGCCGCTCCTGGCTCGTCAAGTGTTTCAGCCAGCACGGCTTCGGAGCGTGCGGCGCGCCATTGCTCCAGGCGATCGGCCAGTGCCGCGTCTGTTGTTCCCAGCATGGCGACGGCCAGTAGAGCCGCGTTCACCGCGCCTGCCTCGCCCACGGCCAGCGTGCCCACGGGAATGCCTTTCGGCATCTGCACGATGGAGAGCAGCGCGTCCATGCCCTGCAGTGCGGTCGCCGGAATTGGCACACCCAGCACCGGAACTACCGTCTTTGCAGCCAACATGCCCGGCAGGTGCGCCGCGCCACCAGCGCCTGCAATGATGACGCGCAGCCCGCGCTTACGCGCCTCACTGCCGTACTGCCAGAGCAGGTCCGGTGTGCGATGTGCGGAGACCACACGCGCCTCATGCGCTACACCAAACTCCTGAAGCGTATGTACCGCACCGCACATCCATCGGTAGTCACTCTTTGAGCCCATTACCACGCCCACAAGAGGGCCAGCTGCCGCCATAGGGTCAGATTATACGGACACTGTAGCGGCAGCAGGTTCGGCGAGCGTTACTTCGACCAGAGACTCGCGTTCAGGCAGGCCACCACGCCATCCACAATCATGCCCAGGCCGTTGGTAAAGCTGTCGGCGTTCACAATGGTCTTGCTGGCTACAGCGTCTGTCATCTTGATGGCTGACGACACCACGTCCAGCGCGGCAGCCTTCTTCTGGTCGCCGGTCTTGGCGCCGTACAGGTTTTCAATGCCCTGCAGCAAGCTGGGCAAAATGGCAATGCCGCGCAGAAACAGTTTCATGAAGTTCATCCTTGTCTCCTAAATGCGAATAGGCCGCATGCGGCGGCCTGTGACTGCTACGTGTTTCTACTTCTTCATAAGATCCATGGCGACATGGAAGATCGTGAACAGGATGCTGAAGCCGCCGCCCACGCCTTTCATGCGCTGCACGGTGCGTTCATGCTTGGCGACGCGCTCTTCCAGCAGGTGCAGCCGCCCTGGCTGGCCCACTCCCAGCAGAGCGTGCATCTGGCTTTTGACCGCGCTCAAATCGCTCAGTACCTGCGCTTCGAAATCTGTCATGGTTCACTCCTTGTGTGCTGCCAGGGGCCTAGCTCAGAGGCAGGCTGGTCAGCACTTCGCTGGACACCGCGCTGTAGTTCGGTGGTGTCGAGCCGTCATACATCCGCACAAAGAACCGCTCCGCAAACGCCTGTCGCGGAATGGAGAAGCTACGCACCGGGCTCTGCAACACCAGATCAGCCGTTGTGGCCGAGCCAAAGTTTGCATTGCTGCGCCGCACCTCAAAGCCACCATTCGCCGGCGGATCACTGCCGCTGTCCACCTGCAAGGCAGACGCGGTCGCTACCGTCACTTGTATTTTTTTTATTGTTTCGGGGAGGATGGATTTGTACTGTTTCATATTATTCGGCAGCGTCAGATCGGCAGGCAGGGCCTTGTCCACCGTGAATGAAAGACCCGCCGGTCGGCTCTGCGCAAAGTCTGCCCGCATCGTCACCCACTCGGGTGAAGCATTGCCATCCGTCAGCGTCACCGTCTGCACCGGCAATCGCTGTGTCCCGGTTGCTGTGGCAACGGACAGGAGGTCGCCTGGCTGCACATCATCTGCCGTGGCAGTGCCGCGCACCCAGGTGGCATGGCCTGCCCGGCCAGTGGCGGTGCCCGTCGCAAGGGCCAGCAACGCTTCTGCGGCCGCAATGCAGTCTTCGCGCGAGCGCGGCTTCGGCCTGGTGACGCTGCCCGCCCATGCAGGCAGGCCTGGTAACGCCAGCTGCAGCCTGGCCTGATCGCTGGCACCGTCTTTCCGGCGCGCTGCAGACGGGCTGCTGCGACGGTACACCACCGTAAGCAACTCGCCTGGTTGCGGCACCCTGCCCGGGTCAAACGTCAGCATGCCTGTTGAGCTCAGAGCGTAGTCTGCGCCCGTGCCCGTGGTGCCGCTGCGCCGCGTGGTCAGCGTACCGTCTGTCGCTGTGCTCACGACCCAGGCAGACCCGGTCTGGTGCAGCGTAACGCGCTGGATGCTGCCCGTGATCTGCGTTGAATTGACCGGTGCAAACACGCACTGTGGCGGTGAGGTCGCAATGGCTCCATCGAACAGCACCGTAGCGGGTGTGCTCGAAGCAAGGCCAAGGTCCAACGCCTCAATCACGATCGACAGCGGGGCATTCACAACGCCACCGCCAAACGTCTGCAGGGTGCCATCCACCAGTGCAGAGTAGCTGCCCCGGACCCGCTGCAACTCCGCGCAATGCAGCCGCACCCGCACGACATACTCATGGCTGTTGGTGAAGGTGTATGTCGTACCGGTCTCCGTGCCATTCACGACGGCCTGCATCGTGTGTGCGCCTGCTGCGCCGTGGACACGGACGCCCGCGATACACGTGCCTTCCGTCACTCCTGCGCTGTAGAACCCCATCAGGAGACCGTCGCTGCCGGTCGTCAGCAGCAGGTTGGTAGCCTCTGCTACCAGCGTGCCGCCGAGTTCCACGGGGTCGTTCCACTGCAGGACGGTTGCCCCGTCCATGCCATTGCCTCCACCCACGCGCAATCCACCCGCGCCTAGCGAGAGATAGCTGCCAGGGTCATGCTTCGTCCACCGGGATGTGTTCAGCAGGGGATCGTCGAAGCTGTCGTCCAGCAGCACGGTGCTGCCACTTTCCCGAAAGGGCGCATGCGCCAGGGCGAAGGTTTGCGTCGTTCCGTCGCCACGGAAGAGTTCCGTCACGTAATCTTCGGCGGCATCGCTGCCGACTACGGTGACATCTGTCGCCAGGTTCTCTGCACTTTCGGTTGTGGAGTAGACAAGCTCCACGTCGCTGCCAAGCAGCGTATGTGTCACTGCTGTTTGTGGTTGCAGGCTGTCCAGTGGCAGGCCACCTGCTAACCAGGCTGCTTCAAGCGCAGAGAAGGTGACGCCCTCACTATGCGCTCTGCCGCCTGATGGCACCGCATGCGACTGCAGGTATCCAAGAAAAAGCGTTCTACCCGTCGTGTCGCTGACCAACACTCGTGCGCGGCTGGCGGGAATAGGCAACGGTGTTCCGGTAAGGTCCAGAGTGCCTGTGCAGCAGGCCCACTCCCCACGCCGGCGGGTAAGTGTGAGCGGAGCATCGCGCAACAGCGCAGGCGTGTAGTCAATGCCGCCCAACCCATCATTGTTGTCGATTGTCAAAAGCACAGCACCTCCTCATACCTGCCGCATGGGTGCGGGCAGATACGTCCTAAAGCACACTGCGGGTGTGTTGCCGTTCGCGTCGGTGATGGGCAGCGCGCGTAATTTGGCGGAGGGCCGCCAGCGATGCACGCCTGGTGCCAGCGTTTCCTGCACTTCGCGCGTCGCATCTCCTGTGGGCTGCAGTCGAGGGTAGTGCAGCAGCACGCGATCCCCCTGCACACCGTCCAGTACAAACAGTGCCGACCACTCCGGCAGGAATGCCCCGCCTGTGCGATCCGTGAAGCCAGCCAACCGCGACAGCCGCATAGCCGTTGTAGGAGCTCCAGCAGGTAGCGGGGCTGCAAGGGTCGCGGCGGTGCCGTTGATCGACAGCACGCGCGCAACATTCAGGCTAAAGCGCCGCACCAGGTGCAGGTCGATTGTCGTCGGAGCAGCAGGGACATACGTGCCAGCGCCGCCGCTGCCTTGAAAGCCGGCCTGGCCGGTGTAGTCCACATCCACAACCAGCAGGTCACCGGCCTGTACTGACGAGCCCACCTGCAACTGCAGCACGGTGGCAGTCGAGCCCGGCAGCAACGACTCCACCAGCGCCGCCGTGCCGCCGGAGGGCGTTGCGCCACCGGTGCCTGCAGGCATGAAAAGGTTGAGCACCTCCGCGCCTGAGGAAAGCGAGAGCCCGATGCGCGTCCAACTCGGCAGGGTGAACTCCACTTCTTCTCCCACTGCGGAGGACACCTGTGACTTGACCGTCGCAGGCGCACCGCTCAATACTGGCTTGATGCTTGAAGCCGCGATGCGCTTGAGGCCAAGTACCGGGCCCGCGCTCCACCAGCCTGATGGCGGTGTACCTGGATTGAAACGCCCCATGGAGGCTGGATCAAATGGCACAGGCAGCACATCGGTACGGTCTACGGGTGCAAACCATGCGTGGACGCTTTTTGTAATCAGCGATCCAGCGGCAAGTGCAGTCGTTGTCATTCGCTCGCCTCCCGCAGTGAAAACACCGTCATTGTTACGGAACGCGCCAAGGTGCCATCGTTCAGCTCTGTTGCACTCCACTCTGGTGTGGACCAGAAGACATTCGTCTGTTGTGCCATGGGTGCTTGGCCTGTGTAGTCCTGCTTGGGCGCGCGACCGGGCTGCAGCATGTAGTTCACTTCGCTATCCAACGCCGTCAGCACGCGACCACGGTCCATGCTGTCTAGTTCGGCGGTGCCGCTCGTGCGATAACGGATCACGCATGCGGCAGAGAGGAGCGGCAGTGGCTCTGTCAAATCCACTGCGTACTGGGTCCAATGCAGCAGAAAGGTGTCCGAGGGCGCGCTCGCAACGTCGTCTAACTCGTTTTCCACTACCAGCACGGCCGGTCGCAGTGCACCGCGGATCAGCGTTGTGCGCTCCGGATTGAGTGCTGCCAGCCGCGAACGCAGCAGCATGTAAAACGTGTCTTTTGCGTTCTGCATCGCTAGGCTGACTCCGCGTTTTCAAGCCGCAAAAGTATGCGGTACATGCACGCGCCGCCGCGGCAGGGCACACTTTCTGTCGCCGTAGGCACAAACGTCTCATCCGCAATCAGCACCGCTGCGACGGTCTCAACCGCAGTTGCGATCGCACCCGGATCCGTAACGCCCAGCAGTGCTTCCAGCACGTCAGCGGCCACCAGCAACTCCACACTCGTGCTGCCGCGTCGCACGGCCACTGGATCCAGCACTTTTGTTTGAAAGTCCGGTGCACGCAGCCCCAGTTCCTCGCCACTATCACCCGCAACGGGCGGCAGGGGTACCTGCAACTGCACTGCGGTTGCGCCCAGGGTTTGGATCAGTGCGTGCACGCTGCGGCGCACACCTGCGCGAACTCCTAGTTCATCAGCCATGTCATCCCACTCTTTCCGCGACGTAGGGCTGCAGCAGGCGCAGTACATCCGCGTCCAGCAGCGTGCCGCTGAAGTACTCCAGCTGCAGGGTGTCGATTCTTTGCTGCTTCACCGTCAGAGCTGGCGTCGCCTGTGCGTTGCGCACAATCTGCGCACACGCAACCTTGACCGGTACGGGTACAGCTGCGTAGCCAGCGGTGTACGTCACAGCTGCTTCTGCCACGGTGCCAGTGAGCAGGCTGGGCATAAAGTGCAGCAAGCCGTCGGGCGATACATACACCTGCGAAGGGTTCAAGTCAGTCCACGTGCCCGCCGTGGTAAACGTCGCAAGCTCAAAGGCGAGTGGCGAAAAAACATCGGCCGTGGGGCGCCGCATGCGAACCCGAATGTCGACAATGGCTGACATCGCCGGGATGAGCGGTGCCAACGGCCCGTAGCTCAGTTGCACCGTGCCGTGGCGGCGCACCGTCAGGCACTCCACGTACTGCGTGATAGCCAGTGACAGGCGTCTGCAGGCGCTGTCAATCAGGGCCGATGCTGCCGTCACCAGCGCATCGGCCGTGTCTGCGCTCAGCCCAAATGACACGTATTCCGACGGGTCCAGGTACTGCATGTTGTCCTCTTTCTTACGTGTGGCAAGTCGCTCTCAAACAGAGAAGGGGCAGCAGCCAAAGCCGCTGGCCCCTTCCCGTAAGCCACCGCGTTCTAGCGGTCGACCAGCACCTGGTAGTGCGCGTAGTTCGCACCCTTCACCACCAGGCCGCCGAACTTGACGACCACGTACTGCGACGCCAGCGAGCCGGGCATGCCCAGCTGGAAGACACGCGGGTTCGGGTCGGTCAGCCAGTGGTACTCCACCAGGTCCTCCGTCACGATGTAGGCCGGTAGCACGGCACTGCCTGACCCCGGTGTGCCGGTATAACCCAGCGTCCACTCTGGAATCAGCGGCAGATCGCCCGCCTGCGTGCTCAGCGTCTTCACTGTCAGGCCGCCTTCCACCGTTTTGGTGTTCAGCACGACGTTGAAGGCCGTCTTGATCTCGCGGTCAATCAGGTCCAGCAACACTGGATTGGCATAGATGGCGGTGGGTCGCACAGCATAGTTCGTGTTGCTCACCATTTGTGCCACGGCACTCTTCAGCCCATCCACAATGCTGCTGTTTGCGCCGATGGTGACAGAGTTACCGCCTGCCGCAATCTGCGCTGCAGCCCCGTAGTATTGGGTGCTGGTGGGCGTGCTCAGGCTGGTGTCCGCTCCGTTCCATAGCGCAACATCGTGGGCACGCATCACTCCGTCCACGGTATCGGCCAGGTCCTTCGCCTGCAGGTAGGCAAACTGGCTCTGCTGCGTGCCGATTTCCATGTCAAACAGGTTGTAGTTCAGCTGCGCCACAAGAGCCTTTAGCGGCACGGAGCGCTCCACCCGCGTGGGGCTGACCACGCTGGGCACAATGTTGCGCGGATCGACAAAGCCTGCTGCCAGTGAGGGAGAGGGGATGCCCGTTTCTTCGAAGAAGCGGGAGGGATGACCCGTTGCTGGCACCTGCTTGACGCGTTGGCCAAACGGGCCGCGGCGACGAACGATGTCAGTGATTTCCGTCTGAAACTGCGGCACTTCCACCGCGCCCGGTCCAATGTAATCGGCGGCGGCGTGAATGTCCTTGAACTGTGCAATCATTTGCTCTCCTAAAAAGCAAGAGCGCGGCTCATGGGCCGCGCTCTGTTAGCTGTCAAACACGAGTAAGCAGTCAGCATTGGTTTCGCTGGTCCGCTAACTCACTACATCCTTCACGTTTGCTGAGTCGATCGACCTGTCGCAACGGCGCTGACCGGCGCCTCGCCACAGGCTGACTCGCTACTTCTCTACTTCATGAAGCCTGCACGCAAAAGTCCGCTCTTGACGGCAATGCGCTGCTCAATGCTCAGGCTGTGCAGGGCGTCGTCCACTGAGGGTGCGCCGGGCTGCTCCGTAGCGCCCTTGGCCAGCAGCGACACCTGTGCGAATGGCACAGTCTTGCGGCCTGCGGCGGGTTGGACTTCCGCAGAGGCTTTGACCGATCGCATCTCTTCAACTGCCGCTTCCAACTGCCGGACGCGCGCTTGGAGTGCAACGATCGATGCCTTCAACTCCGTGTGCGCGGTCGCGTTGTGCAGCACACTGCTTTCAGTCAGCGCGTGGGGTACTGGATCGGCAGTCGCCACAATGGGGCCAATCGTCTCTGCCGTGTTCATCTCTTCCATGCTGTTCCTCTCTCTTTTGTTGTCATCCCGTAGCTAAGCGAACGGATCTGCATGTGTGCTGGTTCATCTGTGCTCGTTCGTTTGGCACGAGGGTGCGATACCGTCGCGCGTCGCACGAACGGGTGAGCACTCGAGAGCAGCAAACATCTCAGGCGAGCCAGGCACACCTGCAGATCCCTCCGCTGACGCTGCGGGATGACAGACCTTTAGATTTGTGTGGCGCGTTGAGCACCACGTGCTGACGTCTGCGGCAAAGGCCGCATTGCCGGCGCACGGTCATGGCTAGGCGTACGCAACTTGCGTGTGCGCGTGCTGCAAGACGCCGCAAGCCCATGCTCGCCGTGCAAAACGCGGAAGCTGGTGCTGCGATATGCCGCCTTGCTGCGCAGCAGAATGGCCGCGCCGGTGAAGGTGGCTTTACTCAGCCGCCACACCTCTGCGCGCATATCTGCAACGTGAGCGTCAGCCAGTTCATAGCTCATGCCCAGCGCCTCGTCGCCATGCGCGTGCATTTCAGTCATCATCTCGCTGAAGTCACGGGCAAACAGATAGCCGCTCACCTTGACTTCATCGCCTTCAATCTCGGCCGCTGTGATGATGCCGCACTTCTGCTTGGCATCGTGCCCATCCCAGCCCGCTTTGAAGTCCACAGCCATGCCCAAGAGGCTGGGCAGCGCGGCCTCGGCAGCCTCCCGCGTCAGCACCACGCGATGCCCGCGCGCGCCGCTGGGTGCCTTGTCGCTGGGCTGGTCCACCAGCGTCAGCACACCTTCAAACGGCATCCGGTTCGGATGATTCGTCACCGTTGGAAACTCCACCGCCATCGCTCTCAGCTGCACCCGTACCTCCTGTGTTCTCGTTGTCCGGCGAAAGCGGTGGCAAGCCGCGCATCCTTCGCACCTCATTCACCGTCAACACGCCCGCGCTTAGCAGTTGCACCTGGATATTGGCATCGTCCAAGGCGTCACGCACGATCAGGTCGTTAAAGATGAACTCGATGTCGTCCCAGCCCAACGCCTTGCTAAAGGCATCGCGCGTGATGTGCTCTGCAAGGAGCTTGGCCACCGGCACAATGGCCGACTGGAAGGCTTCTTCCGCCATTTCCGTCGCCGTGCTGCGGTTCACGTCCGCGGAAACACCCAGCAGCATCGGCGGGATGTCGAACGCTCCGGCGATGATGCGCAGAAGGAACTCCTGCCATTGCAGCCGCAGGTCGGCATCCGTGCCACCCGCAAAGCGCAACACCTCCGGCTTATTTGCGCTTGAGAGGATCGGCACCTGACCCGTGCCCTCCACCTCGTCCTGCCACCAGCGGATCAGCCGCTCGTGCTGCTGCGGTGTCGCCTCGTCCAGCCACAGCGCGTACTGCACCACGCTGTTGCTGGCCAGCTTGCCCGCGTACCGATTCGCCGAGAGGAACTGGTTCATCGTCTCAAAGGCGACTTCCAGCCGCCCCAGACCAAACGGCGTGTGCGTGCGCGGATTCAGCCGCACATACATCAGTTCGCGGTCCAGCAGCGGCACGCCAACGCTCGCGCCAAAGGGCGTCTGCACATAGCGCGGCTGGTCGCTGTCACCGTTCCACTGCGCCTCCATGGCCACGGTGGCACCATCCACCGGCCACAGCCGCAGCGGCAGGGTGCTGTCGCCAGTCGGCTCCAGTTCCGCCGCACCAAAGCCGCCCACAATCACGTCTTCCAGCAGCGGCTCCAGCAGTGTGCGAAAGCTGTCCTGCGGGTTGGGCTGCTCCAGCAAGCGCCGCCCGGCAACCACCCGCGCCTGCAGGTCCGGGTCACTCGCATCCGCATGGCGCTTGGGCCGCACCTGCCAGTCCATACCCGCGATGCGGTCCTTCACTACGTTGATGGCGCGCCGTGCCACCGGCGTTTCCGCAAAGCGGCGCAGGTTCGCAGGTGTCGGCTTGGGCATGGCCTGGGTGTTGCCGCCAGGCCGCCACGGACTTAGCACCGCCGGCAGCATACCCGCACCCGCCGTCTTGCGGGCACCTTCCGCTGCCGCGTCGATCGCACCACTATCCTTCTTCCAACCGCGAAGCGCACCTCGCATCCGGTCGACTACTGTCACACGGGACCTCCTTCCAAAAACACAAAAGGCGCAGCCTGTGGCCGCGCCTCTCTTGCATGAGTCTGATTCGCGCTGAAGGCGCGAGTTGTAACAGCCTAGGGCAACGCCCTAGGTAAGCAGGGCTACGAACAGGCGGGCTGAAGGCTCGCGTTCTTGCGCAACACGCATGGCTGGCAAATACTCGCTTGCAGTATTATGGGCTGCTCTGCAGCATAACGCGAACCTTCAGTCCGCAGTGATGCTACTCCCGCCCACCTGGGGCGTTGCCCCAGGCTGTTACAGCGCAGGCCTTCAGCCCGCAAACGCAGGGCCCACGCGCTATGCGACCCCGTAGCCAGTCTGTATATCATCCGCAAGCTCAAGTTGCTTACGTCCACGAAGACGGTCAACAAAGCCCTCAAAGGCGTTCACACCCGCAGTTCCTTGCGTGCCGTTTCCGCGGTGCGGCTCAGATCATTGGTGGTCAACACACGCAGGCCCCACTCCTCCATCGTCTCTACGCCGAAGCGGTAGCGCTCCTCCGCCTCGTCGCTCTCCGGTGCGACCGAGCGCAGCGGCTCCACTACCGCGGCCAGGTCCAAAGAGGCGTTTTCGACACGCTGCACACCCTCGCGCAGTTTTTCGACGGAAAAGGCCAGCACCTTGGCCGCTTCCAGGTCGCCATCGAGCGACACGGCCTGGAACATGCGGATGACACCGTTGGGGCGGTAGCCGCAGTCGAGTTTCAGCGGGTCGCCGGCCCGGGTGTACTGGCTGGCGGGG
>CALMRM010000248.1:22303-24610 GCA_937871605.1 uncultured Terriglobus sp.
GGGATGCGCTTGCGCAGCAGCGGCCACACGCCCGCCCCCTCAAACTCGCGGCGCATGGCCGCGGCAATGCCCGCGCGCCCACTCTTTTTGCGTGTTGCCTTTTCGCGCACTGGCTCCACGTACATCCGCATCAGCAGCTCCATCTCCGCCGGAACAGAGACGGCCAGCGAACCGCGTGCCTCCGTCATCTGCACGGAGGTGGACAGCGACTCTTCCAACAGCTGCAGCACCGGTTTCGACCCAGAGCCGCCATCGCGGACGCGTGTGGCCAGCTCGGCCTCCATGCTCTCCAGTAGCGCGGTGTCGGCGTCTGGGTCCATGCAGCGCACGCGGCTCCAGTCGCGGGTAAAGCGTACCTCTGTGGTGTCAACACGGCCTGCTTCGCGCAGCATCACGCCGATGTTTACGAACTCGTTCTTCACCGCGTCCGGCACATAGCGCAGGAGCATGAATTCGCATTGGATCCGTTCCGCCACTGCCGCTCCTTTTGCTTACATTACGTGTTTGGATGCCGCGACAGCAGGCATCGGAAACGATCCGGGCACCACGGTAGTCGCGCGCAGGCCCCAGTTGGGGAAGGGCGCACGGGTCGACTCGCGAAAGCGTGTAATCAGTTCCCGCACGCGGCCACGGCGCTGAAGCAACTGCTCGATCAACGCCTCTAGCTCGGCAGGATCGCCATACCACTCCGGCGGCACCTCGTCCGCAATGGCCCACAGCGTCTCCGGCGGCATCTCCTCCACACCGGTCAGCCAAGGTTCAAAGCTGTCCCACCCGGTCACGCCTTCGTACACGGTATTGCGCGGGTACACGCCCCTCATCGGCGAATCAGGAAACGTCCACTCGTTGGCATGGAAGCAGAAGCCTTGGTCGATAAAGACCGACTTGTACTTTCGCTCACGCGGCTTGCGCAGAAACACCGCCTGCCGCCCGTTGCTGTTGCCCGTCCACTTGTCGATGCACAGCATGCCCGCAAACTCGGCCACATTGCGCAGTTCGCCTACCTGGTCCTCGGGCAGGTAATCCAGCACCTGGCCCGGCATCAGACCGCCCACGAACTGTGACCCAAACGCCAGCCCTTCCTGGCAGCGCGTGCGTTCGCCGCGCACCACGTCTACCCACATCTCGGGCGAGTTGCCGATCAGCCAGCCGCTCACCTCGACCGTCTCCGACGCGGGCACGGTCAGCCCGGCCGCCGCCGCCAGCCGCGTGGCCAGCAGTTCGTTGGCCAGCACGCGCGGCCCCTGCGGATTATTGCGGAACTTGACGACCCACAGGTTGCCATCTGCGCCCAGCATCAGCTGGCTTTGCGCGCCACCCCGCATCCTGCGAATCGCCTGCACTGCCTGGACCGCCACGTCACTCTCCGTTCGAAGAATACGTTACCGCTGCCCGGCTATTTCCAGTCGAACCGCGTGTGCGATGGCCATGCTCATCACCAGGTCGTCATGCGTGCCGGGTGCCGCGGCGGAGCGGCCGCGCGCGTCTGTCACAAAGCTCCTGCACTCGTGCAGCAGACGCTCACTGCCAAACAGTCCCGGCTCTGCGCTCAACAGCGCCGCCAGCCCGGCCAGCATGCGAGGCCGCGAGGCCGCATCGGTCAGCCAGCCCGGCATGCGGTCTGCGCCTTCGTACAGCGTCACTGGCGCAGCCGTACCCGCCATCTCGCGCTCGAGATACGCCAGCACCGCCGCACCGTGATTGTTGCGCTCCACCACCAGCAGCGCGCCGCCGTACTCGCGTGCCAGCTCTGCCACCGCACGTGCCAGGTCACGCGGAGAAAGGCGGGCCTGCAGCTCCGCGCACTGCACACCGGTTTGCCGGTCGATCACCTGCACCGCGGCAAAGTCACCCTCGCTGCCGCCGCCCGCCGCATCCGCCGCAAGGAGGTAACGGCGGTGCGGCACCGGCGGCAACCATACCTGCAGGCCGCTGTTGCGCCGAAACTCCCACGCGGGTGAGAGGTTCGCCAGCCGATCCTCTAGCACCGACACATCAAAGAAGCACGATCCGCTCGCCCGGAAGCAGCTGACCGCGTCTTCTGCGAACTCCTGCGAGCGCATCGCGCCAAAGCGCCGGTGCAGTTCGCGGCGAAAGCCGATCTGCTCTGGCGAGAGCCCCTCGCGGGCGGCGAGGGCAAGCTCCTCACACGACAGATCGGCCGCGGCTGGCCCGGTATACGTCGGCTCCAGCCACCACGGAAAGAAGTGCCGCACCATGCCGTTCCCGTCCGCCTGTTGCCACTCCGCGGGGAAGCAGCCCCAGGCACCGTTCGGCGTGGATTCCAGCACCAGCTCACCACCCGGA
>CALMRM010000249.1:0-3042 GCA_937871605.1 uncultured Terriglobus sp.
TCGGTAGCTTGGCCGTCCGACATCAATCAGCCAAACCTCCTCCTTCGCCATTGACTCCTACTCTTTTTACCTGGGTCGGTATCCCGTCACAAACGAACAGTCACTCAACAAACATTTGTGATGGTTGCCGAGCCGTCTTGCCCGTAGCAGTACGGTATACCTAATCGTTACGTAACAGGTATCCCTGACATCCCGTAACGCAAAGGTTGATCTCTGCCTTATGATACGGGTAATGAGGCGGGTTAAGGAACCAACTGTTACAAAAAGGGCGGAGCGGCCCTCCAAAGGGCAAAGCGTCGGGTACATCCGCGTGAGCACGCTTGACCAGCGCGAAGACCGCCAGCTCGAAGGTGTCGAGTTGGATCGTCGCTTCACGGACCACACATCTGGGAAGGACAGCAAGCGACCGCAACTCACGGCGCTCCTTTCGTTCGTCCGTGAGGGCGACACGGTTGTGTGCCATTCCATGGATCGGCTCGGTCGAAACCTGGATGATCTCCGCAAGCTGGTGTTCAGCTTGACCGAGCGGGGCATCAAGGTCGAGTTCCGTAAAGAGAACCTGGTCTTCACCGGGGAAGACTCGCCGATGGCGAACCTGCTGCTCAGCGTCATGGGAGCCATCGCAGAGTTTGAACGGCAGCTCATCCGTGAGCGGCAGCGAGAGGGAATTGCGCTTGCGAAGAAACGTGGGGTCTATAAAGGAAGGCCGGCTACGTTGGGAGCTGACGCTGTGGCGTCCCTTGTGAAGCGGCTAGACAGTGGCGAGCGCCCCTCGGTGGTCGCAAGGGACCTGGGTGTTTCGCGAATGACGCTGCACCGGTACCGCGTCAGGGCAGGTGCGCAATGAGGCCGCGGCAGACCGTGATGCACTGCCCATGCGGGAACGCAAAGGTCCTTGCAAAAGGGCTGTGTGCAACCTGCTACACCCTTAAGCGCCAGGACGAAGAATACTTCGGCGGCCATCGCGAGGAAGTGCTGAAGCGAGACGGCTACCGCTGCCGCGTGCCAGGGTGCACGACGGTAAAGCGCGGAAAGCGGTCCATCGCCGTACATCATCGCGAGCCGGTAAACAGCAATCCGGCGAAGATGCTGACGCTGTGCCTGGTGTGCCACGCGAAGGTCACTCGCACGCTCTTCGTGGAAGCGGACTGGCCTGACTTTTTGCGAGTTCTTTGGAGAGAGCAGCATCCTGATGGGCACGAGCAATCTGCCCTGCGTTTTGACCGGCTCCAACCATCTGCAACGAATCAGAACCTTTTCACTTATTTGGAAGGCGACAGCCCCGGCAATGACCCTCACACAAACAGATAGAACGATGCTTGTTGTGTGTCTTCGAGGTGTGGCAGCACCCCGTCAATGTGCTCTCATTCCTCCGCAATCTTGTCCGCCCCCTTGCATCTAAACTACGCTGCTACGTTTGTTTGGAGCATCAGAGTCGGTTGTTCCTATGAACCTTTGACGATTCCAACGCGAGCATTGCGCTCAGGAGAGCTTACCCATGGCAACCGTCCGAGAAGTGCTGTTCGACCTTATGCGTGATCTGAAGATGACCAAGATCTTTGGCAACGTCGGGTCAACGGAAGAACCGATGCTGAGAGACTTTCCCTCAGATTTCGAGTACATCCTCGCTCTGCAGGAGGCTGTCGCTGTCGCGATGGCCGATGCCTACTCTCAGTCGACGGGACTGCCCGTTCATGTAAACCTGCACACTGCTGCGGGGAGTGGGAACGCACTAGGCAACATCGAATCTGCCTGGTACAACCGCACTCCCATGATCATCACTGCAGGTCAGCAGACTCGCGCAATGCTGCTGCTGGAGCCGTACCTCGCGAATAAGGTCCCGACCCAGCAGGTTGCTCCCTGGGTCAAATGGAGCTACGAGCCGACACGGGCAGAGGATGTTCCCGCAGCCTTTCTACGAGCCTATGCTACGGCGATCCAGG
This sequence comes from uncultured Terriglobus sp., assembly GCA_937871605.1. Lineage (GTDB taxonomy): Bacteria > Acidobacteriota > Terriglobia > Terriglobales > Acidobacteriaceae > Terriglobus. Next base: position 1,944 of record CALMRM010000249.1, read on the forward strand.
CACCGGCAGGACCTGTATACCTGTCACTGCCCATGGATGACATGGATAAGGAGTGCCCGATGCCTCCACCGCGACGTACGATCGAGGGACGTCTGTCAGCGGGGGTCGATGTACTCGGGCCTGTCGCGGACGCGTTGGCTCGTGCTGCTTCTCCAGTGATGATCGTGGGCGGTGCGGTCGACCAAGCTCCTGGTGGATGGGAAGCATGTGTGCGCCTTGCGGAAAAACTAAATTGTCCGGTCTGGGCAGGACCCAACGAGGGGCGTCCTGGGTTTCCTGAGACACACCGCTTATACCAGGGAGTGATCGCCAGCGGAATCGCACCGCTTTGCAAGCAGCTTGGCGATGCCGATGTTGTTGTCGTGATTGGCGCTCCTGTGTTTCGGTATTACCCCTATGCACCCGGCGACTACCTTCCTGCGGGTACCAGGTTGATTCATCTCACGGACAGCGCAGAGGAGGCGGCGCGTGCTCCTGTAGGCGATAGCTACCTCGTGGATGCAGGACGAGCTTGCGCAACGCTCGCCGAACTTGTACCGCAGTCGACAAGGCCGGCACCAAAGCCGCCCGCCCCGCCGAAGCCTCTAGCTACGTCCGGACCGATCACCCCCGATGAAGTCTATGCGTGCATCCAGAAACTCAGGCCGGGCGACAGCGTCATCACGCAGGAGAGCCTTTCCACCCTTGCTCACCTAAGGCAGCACATCCCGACATCCGCCCCAAGGTCTTTTTTCTCCATGTTTAGCGGAGTTCTCGGCTACGGTCTGCCGGCGGCTGTCGGAATAGCGATGGCGGAGAGGGAACTCGGAACGCACCGCAAGGTGGTGGCGATTCAGGGTGACGGCGCGACGCAATACGTTGTTCAGGCATTCTGGAATGCTGCTCAGGCAAAGCTCCCGATCCTTTACATCATTCTGCGGAACGACGAGTACGCCATCCTCAAGGCGTTTGGCGAGTACCTCGAAACACCAGGCCTGCCGGGTATGAACCTGCCAGGCATTGACACGGTCGCGCTTGCCAAGGGCTACGGCTGCGCCGGAGGGTATGTGAGCAAGCGTGAGGAACTCGAGAACACGATCACCGCGGCCATGAAGTACAC
>CALMRM010000249.1:3052-4196 GCA_937871605.1 uncultured Terriglobus sp.
GTACACGGATGGTCCCTACGTTCTCCAAATCGACGTGGCTCGCACCTACCCGCCGTTGTTGGGGGAGACGGGACCGAAAACACAGGCCGGGTAAGGATCGGTTGCAACGCACTACGAAGATAAATCCCCTAGCCAGGGGAGAACGGACACGACCGAACAGCAGGCAGCGGGACGGCAAGCGAAACACTCTTCTGCATGGATACGCAATGTCTCAAACTGCAGCGAAAACGAACCACGGAGGATCGATGAGTACTTTGAAAGCTCGGACCTTTGACAGGCAGGCGCTGAACGGCCGTATTGCCGTCGTGACCGGTGCGGCCCGGGGCATAGGACGTGCGACGGCGTTGGCATTTGCCGATGCCGGGGCGAGCGTGGTCGGCATCGACATCTGCGCTTCAGTCGATCTTCGATCTGGAGTAGTACCGGCCACTCCAGAGGACCTGGACCGGACCGGCGAACAGGTGCAGGCTCTCGGTGTCAAGTGGAAGGCGATCACGCTCGACCAGCGTAACCGAGCTGCACTGCGCGATGCTGCCGAAGCTGTTGAGAACAGCTTCGGCCCAGTCGACATCCTGTTCGCCAACGCCGGCATTCAACAGTTTCATCCTTTGCTCGAGATCGAGGATTCGGATTGGGACATTACGATCGACAACAACCTGACCGGTACATGCAATGTTCTCCGCGCGTTCGTACCGGCCATGGTGCGCCGTGGGTACGGCAGAGTCATCGTGACGACGTCGACCCAGGGGCAACATGGGACCTATACAGGCGCCGCGTATTCCGCATCGAAGTGGGGCATCATTGGTTTAATGAAGTCGGCTGCCTGGGAATGGGGAAAACACGGAGTTACCGTGAACGCCCTCGTCCCGGGTTTGATTGACACGGCTCTCACGCGCCACGAAGAACGGTATGCACAGGCTTTGGAAATTTCGGGCAAATCGCCTACTGGTCACGTCGGTGAAGATGAGGAGGCTGCACGTCAAGGTCTGTCAAAGAACTCACCGCTGGGTGTCGCATGGATCGATCCAAGTGCAGTAGCTCCCGTCGTTGTTTTTCTCGCATCCGACGCTGCCAGCATGGTTTCGGGCTCGACCTATGAAGTCACTGCTGGCGACAATGCGAAGAACGCAGCCTAGCCGTCTAC
>CALMRM010000250.1 GCA_937871605.1 uncultured Terriglobus sp.
GTGCAGGGTGGCACGACGGTAACGGTGCCGTATACCCTTGCGCCGAAAGGCGCGGTAAACCCGCAACAGGTGAGCCTTGAGGGTCATCGCGCCATCTACCGTGCCGACCTGCGGGGAGAGGACAAGGCTGTGTTCGGTTTGCAGGGCTTTGGTTCGACTGCTTCGGACTACGACTTCACCGTGGCCGATCCGAAATCCGGCATCACCGTGCGAATGCAGGGCGACCAGCCGCTGGTAGATGCGTCCGTGTGGTCCATTGCACCGGTGATGGCTGTGGAGCCGTTCATTCAGGTCGATGCAGAGCCGCGCGGCGAGTTCCGTTGGAACTACACGTATAGCTACAGCGTTGCGCAGCAGCGGTAAAGCAGAACGCGAAGGTCGCTAAGGACGTGCACGCGAAGGACGCGACGGGATAGCCGCCAGGATCTCGCGGGCCCAGCCAGGTTGCTCGGTGGGGAGACCTCTGCATCCTGCGTTTGCTGCGGCAGGTTCACCGCACCTCGGCGTCAAACACGCCTGTCTCTACTGTGGAGCCGTGCTTCATCTGCACAAAGATGCGGTAGCGGCCCGGGTTGGGGAAGCCGTAGGGGAACTCGACGGTGGCGGGTAGCGGCTTGCCAGTGTCAGCGGCCATGCCCTCCATGAGTGCGTCGCCGTTCGCGACCTGCATGGACTGCATGGGCGCGGAGCCCTCTGGATGCGTGTGCGCGAAGGTGGAGAAGTCCGTGCGCACAAAGGCAGCGTGCCCGGCCATGCCCAGGTATGGGGTCACATCGGTGGCGGGCTGCTCTTGCGGGTTCCTGAGCGTGAAACGGAAGCTGACGGGCTGGTTTGCCGCGAGCGTGGCGGGCTTGTCCCACGCCATGGTGTAGCCGTCGGGCAGCGTGTCTGCCGCGGGTAGATCGCCAGCGCTCAGCGGTGCCGGTGTCGCGGCTGCATCTTCGCTGTCGAGTGCCGCGCCCTGGAAGCCTGCGGGAATGTCGAGGGTGGCGGTCAACGTCTCCGGCAGGCCGCTGCGGTGCACGATGTCGGCGAACAGGCGGTAGCGGCCCGGCGGCAGCTGCGGCAAGGTGGTCTGCAACTGGCCGGGGGCGGTCTGTGCCGGGTGCAGGTGGTAGACGGCGTCCATGCCGGGCTCGCGAATGACATAGAGGTGCATCAGGTGGCCGTGGTCGGGCAAGAGGTCGGCGTTGGTGCGGTTGCGGCGCGAACTGAGCGCGTTGATGTACGTGCCCAGTTGCAGGCGCAGCGTGTTGCCGTCGAGTGTGGGCGTCAGCGCCAGCGGCTTGTAGACGCCGTAGGCGTAGTCGGCGGCCTCGACGTTCCACCACTTGCCGCCCAGCCAGACAGCCAGAACGACGACGACGAAGGTAGTGCTACCGGCAAGGATGGCTCGGCGGTTGCGCTCGGGGTTGGGCGCGGTGCCAGGTTGGAGTCGCGACTCGCGCGCCGCTGCCGCCACAATGCCGACGATGCCAAGCACCAGCAGCACCGCCAGCGCGCCCAGGATCAGACCCAGCGGCCTCTCCATCGTGAGCACCTGCAGCGCGACAGCGGGCACGGGCACAGCGGCGGTCGCCGGTCCGGCGGCACCATCAACCTGCAGCACTACCTTCCACGAGCCGGTAGCCATGAGCCAGAGTGAGCCGGAGAAGAAGGCCGGGTCGGCGGAGGAGCGCGTGGTCGCGTCGGGTGTGGGCGGATGCTTGCTTGCCTCGCCCACCATGGGTACCGGTGTGATGCGGATACGGTCAGGCTGCTGGCCGCTGGCACGGACTTCTACGGTGGCCACGCCAGGAATGACCATGGGTGGCCGCACGGTGACGAACAGCCGGTATGGACCGGCCTCCACCTGTTCGAAGACGTCTTTGCTGCCCACGTGCGCATGCGCAGGGTGGGGTAGAAGCAGCAGAAAACACACGAAGAACGCGAGACGTGCCTTGCCGATGTGTTGGGAAGGGCAGAGCTTCAGCTGTGCCGCTTGCCGTGCTTCCTGGAGACGGGCTTTAGCCCCTGACGTCAGCTTTTGAAGCAGACCTCGGCGGCTAAAGCCGTTCGCTTTGAGGTCGCTCTCTCGGCATGGCTGAAGCCATGCCCTTTCGAAAATATGCGGCCAACTCTGCCGTGACACGGTGGGCTGTACGCTTCTTGCTGCCTGGAGCATCCGGGGCTGCCGGGCTGAAAAGCAGATCCCTCCGCTACGCTGCGGGATGACAAATGCAGAACGCTGCAGGGTGACAAACGGAGGACGCTGCGGGACGGCAGATGAAGGACGCTGCGGGACGGCAAACGGAGAGAGACCGCGGCAGAAGCTCACCGCTGCACACCGCGCATCCAGCGGCCAAATAGAAGGCCGATCCAGGTGGAGACGGCTGCGTACACTGAGGCGCGTAGCAAGCCAAACCACAGAGCCGAGCCGCGATCGGGCTGGAAGAATCGCCGCATGCGGTCGAAGCCGTCCGCGGTCGAGTTGTAGTCAAAGTACATGGTGCCGAAGAAGCGATTGGCGCTTGCCTTCGACATCAGGAAGGTGGCAAACGGCCACTCCACCGCGACCATGACGGCGGTAAACACCACGCCGGAGACGAGCGCCACCTGCCAGAACTTCCAGCTACGTGTGCGCTGCCACAGGAGGTCCAGCGCCAGTGCAGGCAAGAGGATGAGCACGGGGAACTTGGCCGGGATCAGGTGCGTAACAGGGTTGAAGACCGGGCCGAGTTTCGGCTCCGCGCCGACCAGCGGGAAGATGAGGATTTCCGTGATGAGGTAGAGCGTGTACACGGCTGCCACCGTGGTCGCTGCCCAGCGAAAGCGCGAGGCCTGCGCGATCAGGGCGAACACGACCGGCACCGCGATGCTCAGAGCGATGTAGGCGCTGGCGCTGTGCAGCCTGATGTCCCAGGTGTACTCCTGCAGAAAGAACATCTGGCCACCCACGGTGAGGCCGCCCAGGTAGAGCAGCAGTTTTTGCAGGGTGCTGAAGCTGCGCGCGCCCTCTGCTGCGGCGCGGTTCATGGTCGCCAGGATGAGGAAGAACACGCCCAGCGACACGGCGCGAATACCCAGGATGAGCAGGGTGTGCGGCGGGCTGACGATCTTAACGTCGAGCCCGTAGGCGTTGTGCCACCAGTTGTCGAACGGTGCGGACGTGATCATGGCCACGCCACCCCACCCGGCCAGAAAGACGCCCAGCGGTGCACGCAGGCCGAACACGCTGACCGACGCCGCGCGCAGCCGCGAGTCCTTACGGAAGGTGCAGTCATAGACCAGGTAGAGACCGACCACCGCCGCCAGCACGCCGCACAGCTGGATCATCAGGTGGGCGGGCGTCCAGAAGCTGTCGCGGCCAATGGAGCGGTGCCATGCCACATCCCACGCTGCGCCAACGGACGCGGACGTGATGCCGGCCACGCCGGTCCAGATGTACCACGGCACACCGGCAGCTTCGCGCTCGCGGGCAGCGGCGCGGGTGTGCGTAGATGCGGCAAAAACTGAAGGGTGAGCGGCTGTGGACATGGCGTGTGCTCCTGGCTGCAGGATCAGCCTACGTGAGCCTCGCGCTACATGCCACACTTTTTCGGTGAGGTTCGAAGAGCAGAACGCGGAGGTCGCTGCGGAAGAACGCAGAGGTCGCTGAGATAGAACGCAGGGTTGGCCGAGGTAAGCGCGGGGTTGGCCATGGTGCGGCTGACGAGACCTCCGCGTCCTTTGCGTGCTTCTCCTTGGCGTCCTCTGCGTTCCGCTTCTAAGAAGCTAACGAACGCACCGCACCTGCCCGGTCGCGACCTATACCGAAGAGGTAGCGTCCGTCCGCATCCAGGTGGCGCACCTGCAGGCTGGTCGGTGTCACGGAGAGATGGCTGAAGCCGTGTACCTCCTGCGCGTAGGGGCCACGGTCCAGGCCGTCGCGCTTCAGCACGTAGAGGTCTGCGCCGCCCGCGCCGGAAAGCACGTGCGTGGTGGGTTCACCTTCCAGCTGCAGCACCTGCAAATCATGATCGTGGCCGGCCATGTAGAGATCCACTTTGTAGTCGCGCAGCAGCGGTGCCCAGTCGCGGATGAGGACCGGATGGTCGCCATGGGGGCCGTTGCTGTAGACAGGGTGGTGCGCCATAACGGTAAGCCACGGCAGTTCGCGCGGACGCTGCAGTTGCTGCTTGAACCAGGCGAGCTGTTCAGCCTGCTGTGCGGGCGTCAAGGTGAAGTCCACACCGTGGCGCACCTGTCCGTCAGGCTTTGGCATGTTGCTGTCGAGCACGATGCAGCGCATCAGCGGCTTCTTTGCCGGAAAGTCGAAGGTGTACCAGCGCGCGGGCAGTGTCCAGCGGGTCGGCTTGCCGTCGGGGCCCCTGCCGGTGCGGGCATACTCCAGCTCGGCCTCCACCTTGTTCACGTCGGCGGGGATGTATTGGTAGTCGTGGTTGCCCAGCATGGTGTAGGCCGGGCCGGGAAAGGCGTCGGCGGGGTACAGCTCCTCAAACTGCGCGCGCCAGCGGGGAGAGCCGACGCCGCCGGGCAGCTCGCCATACCAGCTGTCCCCCAGCAAAAAGAGCGCGTCCGGCACCAGGTTGTCCGTCTGCGCAAAGTGCCGCATGCCGCGTGCCACCTGCCCCTGCGCGGCAAAGTCGCTGCCCGCGCCGAAGCCCTGCGTGCTCAGCTTGTCCAGGTAGCCCCAATCGCCGAGGATGAGCGCGTGTGCGGCAGCGGCGTCGTGCCGTGGTGCAAGTGCGGCCAGTGGCTGTGCAGCAGCAGCAGCGGCGCTCCAGGCAAGCGTTTGCTTGATAAAGCTGCGGCGTGACGTGCTGCTGAGTGTGGGCATGCAACAAGGATGCCATAGGTAAGGTTGGGTGCTGTGTAAACGGGCGTTGAAAAGGGGAACGCGAAGGCCGCGAAGGACGTGCACGCAAGGCAGCGGGAAGAACGCAGAGGACGCTGAGGTGCAACGCAGAGGCACGCGGAGGATGCACTGACACCTAGGATCGCGTCGACCCTTGCGCCCTTCGCGTGCATTCTTCGCGTGCGTTGCATTCCCCTTTGTTGTTCGACTCAGCGCCTACTTTGGCGCCGGGCCACGCACCACCTGCACCAGGTCACCGACGCGCAGGTAGCGGTTGAAGGCATCTTTGACCTGGTCTGCGGAGAGGTTCAGGTAGGTTTTCGCGGCGTTGTTCTGCTCGTTGAGCGGCAGGCCCAGTTGCGCGCGGGCCAGCAGGACGCCCGCTACGCTCTCCTCGCTGGATTCGCTCAACTGCAACTGCCGCAGCAGTAGAGATTTAGACAGAGCCAGCTCTGCCGGTGTGACCGGGGCGGTGCGCATGCCCTCCAAGTCGCGCTCGACCAGGGCGCGCGCCTTGCTCACGTTTTCCGGGTCGGAGCCGTAGTCCACCGTGTACGTGGCGCGTGTCTTGGTGGCACGCAGGCTCACGTCCACGGTGTACACGTAGCCTGCCACCTGCCGCAGGTCGTGGTACAGCTTGGAGGCGTAGAAGCCGCCGCCCAGCACGCCGGTGCCGAGCTGTAGCGCATAGTAATCGGGGCTGAAGCGGTTGAGGGGCAGCTCTTCGGAGAGTGTCACGGAGTCCTGCACCTGCTGCGGGTCAGCCACATTGGCGGCGCTGGCCTTGTTCGGCGGCACGGCCGAGAGGTTTACCTCGGGCTTGGCATCGGTAGCGGTCCAACTACTGAACGCCTTTTCGATTTGTGTGCGGGCCTCGGCAGGTGTGATGTCGCCCACGATGACGATGGTAGTCAGGTCAGGCCGGAAGGCGCTGCTGATGTAACTTTTCACGTCCGCAAGCTTCAGGCTGTTCACCGTGGCGGGCGTCTGGTCGCGTAGGGTGGGGTCACCCTTGGGCAGCAGCGCCTCGCTCAGCGCGCGGTGCTCCTTGTACGACGGGCTCTTGAGCTGGCCTGCGGTCAGGTCCGCCACTTCCTTCTGCACCACAGTGAAGGCCTCGGCGGGCAGGGCAGGGTGCAACTGATTGTCGGCCAGCAGCTGGATACCGCGGGCGAAGTTCTCCTTCAGGGTTTTCAGGCCAAAGGTAAAGCCGCCGTTTTCCGTCGCACCGATATCGTCCAGTGCTTTCTGGAAGGCGATACGGTCGAGCGACGTGGTGCCATAGCCGAACAGCTGCTCGGCGACGTCAGCGACGCCCTCCTTGCCCTTGGGCGTGTCCAGGTCCTCGTTGTGCTGCACGCTGCCGGTCAGCGTTACGGTAGGGCTGGTGCGGTCGGTGCGCACGATCAGGCGGATGCCGTTGGGCAGCACCTCATCACTGGGCAGGCTTGCGGGAGGCGGCAGGCGCAGTTCGGCCAGCGGCTTGGCGGCCCACTCCGGCAGCGCAACCTCCTTGGTGGGTGGGGCGGTCAGCTTTTCGCCACCGCCAAAGCCGTTGGCGGCAACGGCTGCACCGCTGGGTACGGGCTTTAGCGTCGCAGTAATCGTGTTCACGTTCAGCAGGTACTGCTTGGCGACGCGATCCACGTCGGCGACGGTGACGTTACGGATGGCGTCCACATCGTCGTCGGGCGAGTTGCGGCCCTTGGCGGCTAGGGCGTCGCTCCAGGCCGAGGCGAGCCCAGGAATGGAGTTCTTCTGGAACTGTGCCTGCGCAATCTCGCTGCGTTTCGAGGCCTCCACCAGGTCTGCAGGCACGCCGTTCTGCGCGTAACGCGTAATGATGCTGCGCATTTCCGCCACGGCAGCGGCGGCATCGGCTTCAGACGGCACGGCAACCAGGCCGAAGCCCAGGCTGGCTTCCGCGTTGTCTGCCGCCGTACCGAACTGTGTGCCCAGTGCTTTGCCCGCAGGCACCATGCCATACAGGTCGCCACGCTGGCTGCTGAGCACATCACTTAGCACCTGCGACGCGGCGTAGTCCTTTGAGTTGAAGCCGGGCATGCGGTAGCCCACGACGGCCAACGTGTACGGCAGGTTGCTATCGATGGTGAAGGTGTCGGACTTGACCGGCTGCAGCGTAATGGCGGGGTGTGCGGGTGTTTCGCGCCGGGGAACTGCGCTGAATAGTTCGCGAACACGGGCCATGGTGGCCGCCGGATCAACATTGCCGACGATGACCAGGATGCTGTTGGAGGGCGAGTACCACTTGGTATAGAAGTCGCGCAGGGTGTCGCCAGTGGTTTTGTCGAAGCTGTCTTTGGTACCCAGCGCGTCCTGCGCGTAGGGCGTGCCGGTGAACATCTGCGCTTGCAGCCGGGAAATCAGCTTGTAGGTGGGGCTGGAGAGGTCGCGCGACACCTCCTGCTCAATGGCACCGCGCTCCTGGTTCCATTCGCTGTCTTTGTTGTCGACACCCGCTGTGCAGCTGGCCTGCGCGCGCAGGGCCACGTCCACGTCCGTGGCGGGCACCGTGGCGAAGAACTGGGTGATGTTCTGCTGCGTGTCCGCATTGTTGTCGCCGCCCAGCCGTGCGTAGATGGCGGCGGTCTGGTCGGCAGACATGCCGGTGCAGCCGCGAAAGGCCATGTGCTCCAGCGCGTGCGCCGTGCCGGGAAAGCCGGTGGGTGTCTCGTTGCCGCCGGCCAGGATGTTCATCTCCACCGTGACCACGGGGGCCAGCGTGCTGTGCACCAGCACCACGCGCAGGCCGTTGGGCAGCGTGGCCCGCGTAACCTCAGGTGTCATGGCGCGTTGGGCAGCGGCGCTAAACGCATACACCAGAACGGCAGCGCAGGACAGGAACGAACGCAGATTCAAGGGCAAACTCCTCAGTGCTGCTTAGACTTTACTTCTTCCACACCGGTTAACCGGAGCGTGCGACCTGCGCGATTGAAGGACACGGAAGAACGTGTTACTTTTCACTTGCCCTCGCGACATCGAAAAACAATACAGCCAAGCACGTACCTTAGTCCTTGGAGGATGTTATGACTCATAGGTTGAGCCGCTTTCTCGCCGTTCTCCTATTGGTGTGCGCTTTTTCCCTGGCAAGTGCAACGCAACTGACGGTTACGTGCGA
>CALMRM010000251.1 GCA_937871605.1 uncultured Terriglobus sp.
CTTTGTCGACGACCACAATGGGGAGCATGCACATACCGGTCCAAGTCTGAATGAGTGTCAGGAAGGCCTGTTGAACATCTATCTGCCGCAGACGCGCGCCGACTTCAACCAGCTCCTTCGCCCATGAACATCACGCGGGACACTACAGAGCGGCCGGGCGTATTCATCACCTTTGAGGGACCGGATGGATCCGGTAAGACGACGCAGATCGCCCTGCTGGCAGACTCCCTGCGCTCCGCCGGGGTTGCACCGGTGCTGTTGCGACAGCCGGGCAGCACGGGGCTGGGTGAGCGTATTCGCGCTACGCTGCTGAACTCCCGTGCCGAGGGCAACATCGCCGCACTCACAGAGCTCGCACTCATGTTCGCGGACCGCGCCCAGTCCATCCACGAGATCATCCTTCCCGCGCTGGCAGACGGCAGAGTCGTGCTGTGCGACCGCTACACCGACAGCAGCGAGGCCTACCAGGGTGCAGGGCGCGGCCTGGGTGCGGAGCGCGTGCTGGCCCTGCACCAGGCGCTGTGTGATGGCCTGCAGCCGCAGCTCACCATACTGTTACTGCCCGACGTGGAAGCCGCTCTTCAGCGTGCACGTGCGCGCAACCAGCACGATCGTGAAACACATGGCACCGACGAAAGTCGCTTTGAAGCAGAAGGCGAAGCGTTCTACCGGCGCGTGCACAGCGCCTATGCAGCCATCGCGCAACGGGAGCCGGCCCGCGTGCAGACGATTGGCGACGGTGACATCGAAACCATCGCCGCCCGTGTGCGTGCCGTCGTTCTAGAGCGCTTCCCCGCCCTCATCGAACGTGCTGCCAGCGTCTAATCCAACAATGCAGGACACCGATCTGGACTCTGGCTTCGCGTTCAAGGGAGCTTATACCTACACCACCAAGACGGGCACCTGGCGTATACCACCAGGCCTAAAGCGGGCGCTGCCGTTTTACCTGCACAAGCCCTGGGCACGCATCGGCAAGCCCATCCGGCTCTTCGAATACATGGCGAAGCACCTGGGCAAGATCGCGCATTATCGCCTGTTCGGTATCCACATCGTCTTTCTGAACGATCCGGAGTATGTGCGCGAGATGCTGGTGAACCAGAACAGCAGCTTTGTGCGTGAACGTACCATCCGCAGGCTCAAAATTCTGCTGGGCGAGGGCTTGCTAACCAGCGACGACCCCACGCACAAGCGCTCCCGGCGCATCGCCGCGCCCGCCTTTCATCGGCAGCGCATCAACGCTTACGCCGGTGAGATGGTACGCATCACAGCGCACACGGCGGAGCGCTGGCACGACGGCAGCACGATCGATATGAACGCCTCCATGATGAGCCTGTCGCTCGAGATTGTGGCGCGTACGCTGTTCGCCACGGAGGTGGACGACGATATTCGCGAGATCAACGAACAGACGAATCAGATCATGGGGATCTACAACTTCCTGATTGCCTTCCCGAACGCGGAGCGCTTTTTGCACTGGCCCATCCCAGGCCTGGTCAAGTTCCGGCGTGCACGCGGCAAGCTGGACCGGGTCGTCAATCGCATCATTGCCACGCGCAAGGCCGACGGCGAAGACCGCCAGGACCTGTTGAGCATGCTGCTGCTGGCGCGCGACGAGGACGGCAGTGCGCTGAGTGACGAGCAGCTGCGCGACGAAGTGCTGACCATCTTTCTTGCCGGGTACGAGACCACGGCAAACGCACTCTCATGGACGTGGTATCTGCTGGCCACCAACCCTGAGGTGCAGGAGCGCATGTATGCGGAGGTCGCGGAGGTACTTGCGAACCGGCCCGCAACGCTCGAGGACTACCCGCACCTGAAGTACACCACCATGGTGTTTGCCGAGGGCATGCGGCTGTACCCGCCCGCGTGGGCGATGGGTCGCATGTCCACGGAGCCGGTGGAGATGGGCGGCTACCGCCTGCCGCCGGGCACCCACTGGTTCACGTCGCAGTACATCATCCAGCGCGATGAGCGCTTCTTTCCCGATCCGCTGCGCTTTGACCCTCTGCGCCATACAGAGGAGGAAAAAGCGAAGCGTGACAAGTTTGCCTACTTCCCGTTCGGCGGTGGCCAGCGGCAGTGCATCGGCGAGGCCTTCGCGTGGCTGGAGGGCGTGCTGTTGTTAGCGACCCTGGCCCAGCGGTGGCGCATGGAGTGGATTCCCGGCCAGCCGGTCGACGTAGAGGAGAAGATCACGCTGCGGCCCCGCTATCCCATGCAGATGCGGCTGCATGCCCGCAGTCTTGCCGGGACCACCGCACAGGACCATGCAGCTATCCTGAAAGTGTGACGTCGCTCCCGAGCTTCGGTGACTTTGTCGGTAACAGTGCGACGGTGACTCAGCTGCGCCGCGCCGTGGCCAACGGGCGTCTGCCGCACTCCATTCTGCTGAGCGGTCCTGCGGGTGCGGGCAAGTACACCCTGACCCTGATGATCACGATGGCGTTGCTCTGCGAGCGCCAGCCACGCGAGCCGCACCCCGGTGGCGAGCTTGCATCGTTCTGCGGTGCATGCCGCAACTGCACGCGCGTGGCCGAGAGCCTCGAGCTGCAGCCGCTGGTCGAAGCCGCCGTTGCCGCCCGCGAGGAGCTGCGCGAGACCGACAAGAAAGATACTCGCGTCCTCATCCAGACCCACCCGGACGTTCTGGTGCTGCCGCCCGACCCGCCGCAGCTGCTGGTCAAGCTGGGGCAAGTGCGCACGCTCATCAGCACCATCTACTCGCTGCCAAACGAGGCCAAGCGCCGCGTCTACCTCTTTCCCTCTGCCGCCTTCATGAAGGAGGCTGCAAACAGCCTGCTGAAGGTGCTGGAGGAGCCGCCCGAGTACGCGCACATCATCCTCATGGCCGAGCACCCGGGCGAGCTGCTGCCCACCATCCGCTCCCGGTGTGCGCCGTTGCGGCTGGGCGGCCTGCCTGCTGCAGAACTGGAAACCCTGCTGGCGCAGCGGCAGCCGGAGTGGAAGCCGCAGCAGCGGGCCCTGGTGGCACGGCTGGCCCAGGGTGCCGCCGGGCGGGCGCTGCAGTTCGACCTGGAGGGCTACCTCCTGGCCCGCACCGACGCCATGGTGCTGCTGGGGACCGCCGTGGGCAGGAGCGACCACAGCACCCTGTTTCGCACCACGGAGACCTACCGCGCGGGTGCCGAGGGGCAGCAAAAGACGCAGGCAATGCTCTCTGCCCTCGCCGGTGTGCTGGAGGATCTCCTGCTGCTGCGGTCGGGGGTGCCGGACCGCGTGCGCAATGTCGACCTCATGCGCGAGCTGGAAACCCTGGCAGACTCCGTCAGCTTCGCGTGGATCGAACGTGCCCTGCACAGCCTCGACCAGGTGCACAGCGGCATGCGCCGCAACCTGCTGCGCTCGCTTTCGCTGGACGCCTTTACGGAGAGCCTGGCGGACATTCCAGTCTAAAGGAGCTAGGCGGCGTGAGCGGCCCTGAGCAGGCGGTCGCGCACCGCCTCAGCCATGGGCTCTGCACCTGCAGGGGGTAGCGGACACACAATGTGTTCGACACCCGCTTCTTCCAGCGCGCGCAGGCCACTGTAGAGAGAATGCGCCAGAGTTGCTGCATCGCTCCAGCACCCCCAGGCAAAGACCTTACCCGTCCAGCCCGGCACAGCCCAGTCCTCAGGCACCATCGCGCCTGTGGTCGCCGGGTTCGCCGTGAGCAGCACCTCGTGCAGTTCTTTCTCTGACTGCACCAACTGCAGGTACGCCTCCGGGGCATAGTGCCGCGCCGCAATTCCGGGGGACGGCAGGGATTCAGGGGCAGTCTCGCCTGCAGCTTGGTAGATCGCCGGAGCGGTGCCGGTCACGCGTTCGATGTCGACGGCGCTCACCCCGCCCTGCCGGTAGATGACCATCCCGTCCGGGTCCAGCACGGTCGATTCCACCCCCAGGGTGCACGGTCCTGCGTCCAGCACGGCATGGATGCGCCCATTGAGGTCTTCCAGAACATGTGCTGCAGTGGTTGGACTTACGTGGCCGAACAGGTTGGCGCTGGGTGCCGCAAGGGGCAGGCGCGCCGCACGGATAACGGCCATGGTGACGGGGCTGTTTGGCATGCGCACGCCTACCAGGTCTCGCGCCGCCGTCACGATTTTGGGCAACCGGCCGCACCGCGGCAGCAGCAGCGTCAGCGGTCCGGGCCAGAACGCGGCCATCAGCCTGCGTGCCGCCGGAGACATCTCGCGTACCACGCTCCCCAGCATGTTCTCGTCGGCCACATGCACAATCAGCGGATCCCAGTATGGGCGCTTTTTGGCCCGGAAGATGCCTTTCACCGCCGTCGCATCTAGGGCGTTGGCGGCCAGCCCGTACACCGTCTCCGTGGGCACGGCAACCAGCTTGCCAGCGCGCAGGAGGCTGGCTGCAAGCTCTACATCACCCTACCGGTCGGCAGCCAGCCACTGCGTGGTGATGTTGGTGCTGGGGCTGGTACGCTTCACGTCTTTCACTGTACTGCTTTCCCACCGCACGCTGCCCTGCCACGCCCTATACTGCACGCTATGCAGCATGCGGAAATCGAACTCAAGTTCTGCGTTCCTGACGTCGCCCGCTTCCAGCAACGCGCGCTCATGTCCGGCTTCGTCCTGGAGACGCCGCGTACGCTCGAACGCAACGCCCTGTTCGACACACCGGACCGGCGGCTGTTGAAAGCGCGCCAGGTGCTGCGCATGCGAGCGTACGGCGGCACCTGGGTGGTGACGCATAAACGGCCGCCCGCCGGGAACGATGACGGTGCTTTCTACAAGGAGCGCCTGGAAACCGAAACCCATGTGGCGGACGGTGAAAGCATGGGCTCTGTCTTTGTAGAACTCGGCTTCTCGCCTATCTTTCGCTATGAAAAATACCGTACCGAGTTCAGCGACGGCAGGGGTGCCCTGGTGCTGGACGAGACGCCCATCGGCGACTTCGCCGAACTCGAGGGTGAACCCGCCTGGATCGATGAGGCCCTTGACCGGCTTGGTATCCGGCGTGATCTCTGCTTCACCGACAGCTATGGGCGTATGTTTCTGGATTGGAAGGCGCGGTCCGGCCACCCCGCCGATAACATGACCTTTGAAGAGATTGAACCGGCACTGGCTGTGTAAGGCCTGGGCACCCCAACAACCGTTGCGATGCCCGCCGCCTCTAACCGCGCATGGCAAATCAGCAGGATATTGAGTCAGGCGCACGGCAGGTGGACGCAGCGGAACACATGAGTTCGGGGCTTACCGAGCCTGCTAACGTCGGTGTAAACGAGGGCGAGGTTGAGAACGGCCCTGCCGAGACCATGCTTGGCGAGTTGACACTGAGCATGTTTCAGCAAGGTAGCAGTGTGCATGTCCGCGTCGGGAACGCAAGTGCGGTGGCGGAAGTCTACGAAGGCATCTTTGAGGAAGCGATTGAGGCAAATGCGGCCCTGCTGGATGAGGGCATCCTCACCGCAGACCAGGTGCCAAACCGTGACCAGCCGCTGGGAACCGGCATCCCGGTAAGCGGAGTGAGTTCCGAGCAGTTGCTACGCGCCGGTCTCAAGCAGAAGGGTCATCTCGGCTCGTTTTAGATAGACGCGAAGGGCGACCAGGAGACCCGGCCGCCCTTTGTTGCAAATCATCCTTAGAAAATCTGGAAGTTTACCGCGACGTTCAACTCAACCGGTACCGGCTGGCCACCCTTGCGTGCAGGGCGGAACTTGTACTGTGCCACAGCTTCGCGCGCCTTTTCATCCAAACCCATGCCCACCGGGCGAATCACACGAACTTGAGTTGGCACCCCAGTTGCGTCCACTATGAGATGCACCAGCACCTCACCCTGGAATTTGGCTTTACGCGCTTCCTCGCTGAACTCCGGATCTACGTGGTAGATGAGAACGGGTGCGGATACGTCTCCACCAATGGAGTACACGCCGCCACCGGTGTTACCACCTGAACCCGGTCCCAGGCCATTGCCGCGTCCGCTGCCAAGGCCACCGCCGCTGCCGTTACCCAGCGAGTTCACACCCACATTCGGTGCATTCGGGATGCCCAGGTTGGGCATGTTGTTGTTGGTCATGTGCAGGTTTGTTTGCACGTTGATCGCCGGGTCTACCGTCAGTTTGGGATCAATCTTGGGCGGATTGGACGGCGGCACGATGGGCGTGGGCGAAAACTTGGGCAGGCGGCCCTGTGTGACCGGCGCAATGTCATGCGCGCCACCGCCGCCGCCCATGGGCTTGGGCGAAGGTACCTTCAAAATTGGCTGTGGCGGAGGCGGCTCGTTAAAGGTAATGTCCGCCACCTTGGGCTTGCTGGCCACCACCACCTTGATCACACGCGAGCTAATCCAGAAAATGAGCAGGAAGATGAGCGCGTGGACGCCCACCGCGACCGCCGTGGACTTGGGGTCGCGCTTGAACTCCATCGGGTTGTCCACCGCGATGGGCTGTGACTCCAGCACCAACGGCGGCAGCTTTTCCGGGAAGAAGGCGTCGCGGAAGTTCTGGACCAACGACGCAAACGGACCAACCGGCTTCAGTTCGTCAGGCTGCCCGAGCTGCGGTCCATTCGCGGTGTTGTGCCAGCCAAAATGCTCAGCTTCGCGCTTCTGGCGCTCTTCCTGTACAGACGTTTCGGTAGGATCGGTGAGTGTCGCCATCGCCTCGAATCTCTATGCCCTGTACGCATGCCGCGTACTGACGGTTGTGCGGGTGCGCTCCGGCTGTGGATTCGTGCGATCCGTCCGGCGGCGCTATCTGCCGGAACTTCATAGCCTGCGGCGCGGCTGCTGGCGTCCAGCGTCCATTGTACAAATGTGTGCACACGCACCCCGGCGCCATCCGCGATGCTAGGTATTGGACGCAGGTGACGGGCTGGAAGTAACACTGTGAGCTATGGCGTGGTGTCCAGCGCCACTACAATAGGACTTTGGTACGACATGTCTGCGCCACGCCACTGTGGCTGCCGTACGTGAGTCGCACGAGGGACCTGGATGGACGAGGCCAAGAAGCCGCTGCAGTTAAAAGACACCCTGAACCTGCCAAAGACTGCCTTCCCCATGAAGGCCGGCCTGCCGCAGAACGAGCCCGCCCGCCTGAAGCAGTGGCAGGAGATGGACCTGTACGGCCAAATCCGCAAGGCGCGCGAAGGTGCGCCCAAGTACATCCTGCACGATGGTCCGCCCTACGCGAACGGTGCCATCCACCTGGGCCACGCCTTGAACAAGTGCATCAAGGACTTCATCGTCAAGTCCAAGACCATGGCCGGCTTCGACGCGCCGTATGTCCCCGGCTGGGACTGCCATGGCCTGCCCATCGAGATTAAGGTCGACGAGCAGCTGGGCCGCAAAAAGCTGGAGATGGACGCTCTGACCGTGCGCCAGCAGTGCCGCGACTACGCGCAGAAGTACGTGGACCTGCAGAAGTCGCAGTTCGTCCGCATGGGCGTACTGGGCCGGTGGGACAACCCGTACCTGACGATGAGCTTCGACTACGAAGCCCGCATCCTGGAGACGTTCTACAGCTTTTTCGAAAAGGGCTTCGTCTACAAGGGTCTGCGCCCGGTGTACTGGTGCATGCACGACAAAACCGCGCTGGCCGAAGCGGAAGTCGAGTACGAGATGCACACCTCGCCTTCAGTCTATGTGCGCTACGCCCTGACCTCAGACGCCGGGAGCATCGACCCCGCTCTGGCAGGCAAGCCGGTCTTCGGACTGATCTGGACGACCACGCCGTGGACCCTGCCCGCGTCGCTGGCCATCGCCTTCCACCCGGAATTCGAGTACGTCGCAGTGCGCGTGCTGGAGGGCAACGAGACCTGGGGCGAGGGCAACATCTACATCGTCGCCAAGGGCCTGCTTGAGTCGCTGACGGCCTCCGCAGGGCTGCCCGCGCATAGTGTTGTCGCAGAGTTCCTCGGCCAGAAAATGGAGCACGCCACCTTCGCGCACCCGTTCCTGGGCCGCACCATCGTCGGCGTGATGGCAGACTATGTCACCGCCGAACAGGGAACGGGCGGCGTGCACACCGCGCCCGCGCACGGCCCCGACGACTTTGCCACCGGCCGCAAGTACGCGCTGAGCCAGGTGTGTGACGTGGACGAAGCAGGCCGCCTGCGCAACGGCCTGCCCGAGTACGACCAGCTAAACGTCCACAAGGCCAACGCGCCCATCATCGAGCTGCTGAAAAGCCGCGGCGCGCTCATGGCGCAGGGCGAAATCCACCACAGCTACCCGCACTGCTGGCGCTGCCACAAGCCCGTCATCTACCGCGCCACCGAGCAGTGGTTCATCGGCATGGAAACACCAATGCCCACGGGCGTGACTTTCCGCCAGCAGGCGCTGGACGAGATCACGAAAGTCACATGGGACCCGGGCTGGGGGCAGGAGCGTATCAGCACCATGATCGCCACGCGCCCCGACTGGTGCATCAGCCGCCAGCGCATCTGGGGCGTGCCCATCGCGGTGTTCCTGTGCAACAAGTGCCACTCGCCGTTGTTGAACGCTGAAGTGAACCGCAGCATCGTGGAGCGCTTCCGCACGGAAAGCGCCGATTCCTGGTACCGCCACTCCGCCGAAGACCTGCTGCCGCCTGAGACCGCCTGCAAGTCGTGTGGTGCGGTCATGGACTTCCGCAAGGAGATGGACATTCTCGACGTGTGGTTCGAGTCGGGTGCCAGCTGGCACGCCGTGCTGGAGGCCGAGCCCGAGCTGCGCCGCCCCGAGGGCGAGACACCCGCCGACCTGTACACCGAGGGCGGCGATCAGCACCGCGGCTGGTTCCACTCATCGCTGCTCAGCTGCGTGGGCGTGCGCGGCTACGCGCCATACAAGTACGTGGCCACCAGCGGCTGGACGCTCGACGAGCAACGCCGCGCCTTCTCGAAGTCGCTGGGCAACGGCGTCGATCCGGTCAAGGTCATGGACGAATTGGGTGGTGACATCGTGCGCCTGTGGGTCGCGTCGGTCGACTTCCGCGAGGACGTCATCGCCTCCGTGCCGCTGATGAAGCGCCTGGCCGAGGAGATCTACCGCAAGCTGCGCAACACCTTCCGCTTCCTACTCGCCAACCTCGATGGCTTCGTACCCGCAGAGGACGAGCAGCCCTGGGAGACCATGCAGCCGCTGGACCAGTACATGCTGGCCCGCACCGCGGAGCTAGTCGAAAAGGTGCGCAGGAGCTACGAAGCGTTCGAGTTCCACCGCGTTTTCCACGCACTCAACGAGTTCTGCAACTCCGAGCTGAGCGCCTTCTACCTCGACGTGCTGAAGGACCGTCTCTACACGCTGGCACCCAAGGACCCACGCCGCCTGAGCGCACAGACCGCGCTGTGGAAGATCACCGAGGCGTTGGTGCGGCTGGTCGCACCCATCCTGTCGTTTACGGCGGATGAGGTCTGGAGCTACATGCCGCACGTGGAAGGGCGCGAGGCAAGCGTGCACATCGCGCAGTTCCCTAAGTACATCGACCTTGTCGCTGCAGGAGCCGACTCTGTTGCCCTGAAACTGGCATTTGATGGTTTGCTCCGCAGCTTGCGCAGCGAAGTCCTAAAAACGCTAGAGGGTGCAAGACGTGACGACCTCATCGGCAAGAGCCTCGAAAGCAAAGTATCGATAGCGCTACAATCGGCTTCTTACGGTCTTGCATTACATCTAGGAGAGGCCCTTCTTAGCGAAATCTTTGGCACCTCTACTACTCGCCTCACTTCTAACGATGAGGTCGGAACGCCACAGATAGTAGTGAGCCGTGCGCCCGGAGATAAATGTGACCGGTGCTGGCGTTATACGCAAGACGTAGGAGTCGACAAGGCCTACCCAGATGTTTGTGCCCGATGTGCCGACGCCCTGAAAAGCATCGGCTTTCCGCCGTATGGAGAAGAGGAGCAGGCGGCTTGAGCGCCGTTCTTCATACCGAGGCTAAACTTGCGCGCGATGCGCGTGCGTGGCTATTGCTTATCTCGTTGCTCGTCATCGCGCTGGATCGCGTGACCAAGCTGCTGGTTGCGAGAAAGGTTGCGATGGGGTCGGCGGTTACGGTTATTCCGCATGTGTTTCGCATAACGCATGTGCTGAACACGGGTGCGGCGTTTTCGATGTTTGCGGAGTCGGCTTCGCCTCTGGCGGTGCGCATCGGCCTGGTTGCGTTTTCTATCGTTGCCACAGTTGCCGTACTAGCCATGCTGTGGCGCTATGGCAAGACGTGGTCGCTGGCGTCGATTGGGTTTGCGCTTGTGCTGGGTGGCGCGGTGGGCAACCTGTATGACCGCGTGGCGCTGCACTACGTCATCGACTTTCTTGAGGTCACCATCGTGCACTATCACTGGCCGGATTTCAACGTGGCCGACAGCGCCATATCAGTAGGAGCTGTGCTCTTGTTGGCTGAAATAATCTGGCCTCGAACCACTCATGAGTCAGCTGATGAAGCGACGACGGAGCAGGTGCGACGTGCCTGATGCCTTCTTGCCTGTGGAAGAAAAAGGGGGTCCCTCCACTTCGCTTCGCTCCGGTCGGGATGACAAGTCTTTTGAGGTTGACTCCGGCTTGAGCGCCGATTCGGCCACACATGCAGATCCCTCCGCTTCGCTACGGGATGACAACGGTGGAGCGCTGCGGGATGACAACGGTGGAGCGGTACGCAGGGACAAACCAAATGGAAGTGCAGCAGTTAAGAAGGTGAACGATGCTGCCCTGCCCTCGCCCAACGAAAACATTATTTTGCGCGGCGCGCGCACGCACAACCTCAAGGGCATCGACGTTGACATTCCGCATAACAAGATGACGGTGGTCAGCGGTGTGTCGGGTTCGGGCAAGAGCTCGCTGGCGTTTGACACGGTTTATGCGGAGGGCCAGCGGCGTTACGTGGAGTCGCTGTCGGCGTATGCGCGGCAGTTTCTCGAGCGCATCGAGAAGCCCGACGTGGACCACATGGACGGCCTCGCTCCGGCCATCGCCATAAAGCAGAAGAACCAAACGCGTAACCCACGCTCCACCGTAGCAACCGCGACGGAAATCTACGACTACATGCGGCTGCTGTTCGCGCGCTGCGGCACGGTGACGTGCTTGCACTGCGGCGGCATCGTCAAGCGCGATACGGTGGACGAGATCGCAGCCAGCATACTTGCGCTGGGTGACGACACACGCTTGTACGCACTGTTTCCCATCGAACGCCGCCCCGTGGTTCTGGAGCCAATGCAGGACTTCGCGCTGCCTGCCGAGGAAGCGCCAAAGCCAGCTGCAGCCAAGGCTGCAAAACCGAAGAAGTTGACGAACAAGAAAGCTGACAAGGCCGCTGCAGCTGCCGGAGCAAAGCCGGTCGTGGACCCGACCGAGCCCATGCGCGAGCGGCTGGTAGAGCTGCGCCGTCGCGGTTACAACCGGCTCTTCCAGAACGGCAGCATCGTCGAGTTTTCCACGCCGGAGTCGCTACTGGAGCTAAACTTCGCGGAGCCGATCTACGTGCTGGCCGACCGCCTGAGCGTCAGCGCCGAGGTGCGCGCGCGCATCGTGGACGCCATCGAGATCGGCTATCGGGAGAGCGGCGAAATCGTCTTCCTGACCGCGCCGCGCGACGGTAGCGAGCCGCAGCGCATCCGCTTTTCCGCCGCGTTTGAGTGCGTCAACTGCCACCGCGCCTACCGCGACCCGGAGCCGCGCCTGTTCTCGTTCAACAACCCCTTCGGCGCGTGCCCGCGCTGCCAGGGCTTCGGCAACACCATCGACTTCGACCCGGACCTGATCATCCCCGACAAATCAAAGTCGCTCGACGGCGACGCCATCCATCCCTGGGCGGGCGGCAAGTATCGCCCGTACCACGGCGAACTGAAGCGCTTTGCCCAGGCAAACGGCATCCCGCTGAAGACGCCGTGGTACGACTTGACGCCAGCGCAACAGAATCTTGTTTGGGATGGTGGCAGCGGCTTCAGCGGCATTCGTGGCTTCTTTCGTGAACTGGACAGCAAAAAGTACAAGCTGCATGTGCGCGTCTTCCTGGCGAAGTATCGCGGCTATGCACCTTGTCCTGATTGCCGGGGCCAGCGCCTGCGTGCGGAAGCGCGCGCCGTGCTGCTGAGCGGGCAGAACATTTGCGAGGCCGCAGGCCTGACCATCACAGCGGCGCGGCAGTTCTTCGACGCGCTGGAACTGTCACCCTCGCAGACCGAGATCGCAGGCAAGATTCTGGAAGAAGTGCGGCAACGCATCGGGTTCCTGGAGCAGGTAGGGCTGGAATACCTTACGCTCGACCGGCTGTCGTCCACGCTCAGCGGCGGCGAATCGCAGCGCATCCAGCTGGCCACGTCGCTGGGCTCACGGCTGGTGGGCGCGCTCTACGTGCTGGATGAGCCAAGCATCGGCCTCCATTCGCGCGATACGGCCAAATTGGTCAGCATCATGCACGAGTTGCGCGACTTGGGAAACACGATCCTCGTTGTCGAGCACGACCCGGACGTGATTCTTGCGGCGGATCGGCTGATCGACCTGGGCCCGGGTGCGGGAGAACTCGGTGGCACGTTGCTGGCTGCTGGCACAGTGGCAGAAGTGAAGCAAGACCCAAACTCCATCACCGGCAAGTATCTCTCGGGCCGCACACGCATCCCGGTTCCAGCAGAGCGGCGCGAGCCCACGCGCGAGCAGATCAAGCTGGTGGGCGCACGCATCCACAACCTGCGCGGCGTGGACCTGGAGATACCGTTAGGCATGTTAACCGTTGTCACGGGCGTCTCCGGTTCCGGCAAGAGCACCATCGTGCACCAGGTGCTGCACCGTGCGCTGCAACTGGCACTCGATGAAGAGGGCGCAAACAGCGACGTGCAGCGCCTCTACCGCGAACTGCACGGCACGCACTTCATCCGCGAGGTGGTGCTGGTGGACCAGTCGCCTATCGGGCGCACGCCGCGCTCGAACCCGGTCACGTACATCAAAGCCTTCGACCTCATCCGCGAGCTGTTTGCGGCGCAGCCCGATGCAAAACGCAAGAACTACACGGCGGGTAGCTTCAGCTTTAACGTGCCGGGTGGCCGCTGCGACGTGTGCGAAGGCGACGGCACCGTGACTGTCGAGATGCAGTTCCTTGCCGACATAGAACTGCCATGCGAGGAGTGCAACGCTACGCGCTACAAGGCGGGCATCCTCGAGGTGAAGTACAAGAATCGCAACATTCACGACGTGCTGAACATGACGGTGAAGGATGCGGTCCATTACTTCGCCGGGAACCCTAAGATAGTGGAGCGGCTGCAGGTGCTGGACGAAGTTGGCCTCGGCTACGTGCGGCTGGGCCAGTCTGCCACCACGCTTTCCGGCGGCGAGGCGCAGCGCGTCAAGCTGGCGTCGCACCTGGCCAGCATCCGCGGTACGAAAGGCACGGCCACAAAGGCGGCCAGCCGGGTGCTGTACATTCTGGACGAGCCGACGACGGGCCTGCACTTTGCCGATGTCGCAGTGCTGCTGCAAGCCTTCCGCAAGCTCATCGATGGCGGCGGTTCGCTGCTGGTGATTGAACACAACATGGACATCATCAAGTCCGCCGACTGGGTGATCGACATGGGCCCGGAGGGCGGCGCAGGCGGCGGCCAGGTGGTGGCGGTAGGCACGCCGGAGGAGATCGCGGCGGTGCCGGGGTCGTACACGGGCCAGTGGCTCAAGCCGGTGCTGCAGGCGGCTGCTTCGTGAGGGTGCTGCTCGTCTTCCTTATGCTGTCCTCCGCGGCGACCGCACAGGTGCAGCTGCCGCCGGGTACCAGTTCCGCCGTGCCCTCAGCGCAGCAGATTGCCGCGCCACGCGCCGAGGATGTTGCGCTGCAGCAGGCGGAAGAGGCGATTGCAGCCGGTAAGTACCAGGACGCGGTGACGCTCCTGGCACCCTCTGCCACGCGCGCGCAAACGAGTGCGCGCTTGTTTTATGACCTGGCATTTGCGCAGGATGCTTTGGGCCACGATGCGGAGGCGGCAACCGCGTATCGCAGTGCGCTGGAGCGCAAGCCGGACGACGGCCTAGCGCGTGTCTCACTGGGGTTGCTGCTGGCCCGCAGCGGCAACCGCGCCACGGCGGAGCAGGAACTAAGGCGTGCGGTAAAGACGCCCGGCTTACCGCCGGACATTGCTGCCCGCGCCCTGCGCGCGCTGGCTCAGATGCACCTGGAGACCGCTCCCGCACAGGCGGGTGAGGATCTGGTCGCCGCCTTAAAGCTGTCGCCGGAAACGCCACAGGATGCCGCGCTGGCAGCGGAAATCGCGTCAGCAGAGCACGAGGACGCGGCTGCCGAGCAGGCCTACCGGCACGCGCAGCAACTGGCTCCGGCAGACCCGGAGGTGGCGCTCGGATTCGCTCGCCTGCTCTCACGGGAGCATAAGAACACCGCGGCAGAGGCGGCTCTCGACGCGGCCCGCAAGGCACACCCGGACAATCGTGCGCTGCTTGCGGAGTATGCTTCGCAAGAATTGCTGCTGGGCCATACGGCACAGGTGTTGCCGCTGCTGGAGCAGCTGTATACCGCGCAGCCAGGCGAGCCGGCGGTGGCCCGCTTGCTGGCGAGCACCTACGTCGCGGGTGGCGAGCCGGCCAAGGCGAACGCCATCTACACGGCGCTGCTGGCTGCCCATCCGGACGACACGGGTATCCAGGTGGAGTGGGCAGACTGCCTTATCCGCCAGAGGCGCTCGCCGGAGGCCAAGCCGGTGCTGCAGGCGATCGTGGCAAAGCCCGATGTCCCGCCGGACCTGCTGGCGAATGCTGAGGGAATGCTTGCGTTTGCGGCATCCAGCACGCACGACCAAGATACCGTGTTGGCCGCGCTTACAAAACGGAACGCCTTGGTACCCGCCACTGCGCCCTACACTTTCCTTGCAGCTAGTGCGCATGATAGTCTCCATCACACTAAGCAAGCCGCTGAACAGTACCGCCTGTTTTTACAGCAGGCAGCAGGCAAGTTTCCCGATCAGGAGTGGCAGGCGCAGCAGCGACTGCAGATTCTTGACCGCAACAGATAACCTCACGTTCGTCCCCGCGGTGCGGGAGGTGCTGTATGCACGTCGTTCCTTTTAGATCGCTGCGACTACGGCTGGCGGCAATCGCCCTTGGTGCACTGGTAAGCGCGCTGGCGGCTGTGCCGGTGGCACGGGCTGCCGAGGGTCCCGTCCTTGTGGACCCTGCCCTCATCGCCTCCTTGCAGCTTCGCGCTAAGCAGGCCGCCCCTCGGGAACAGGTGCAAATTTATGCCGATCTGGCAGACAAGATCAGCCTGCTGATTGATAAGCAGCTGGCGGACGGCGACGAGGAGAAGGCGCAAGGTACCCTGCGCCTGTTCGAGTCCTGCGCCGCCGAGCTTGAGACCGGGCTGCAGCGCGACAGCAAGAACCTGAAGCGGACCGAGATGCTGTTGCACACGACCCACCGGCGTCTGGCAGACATGGTGCGAAGTGCCTCCGGAGACATGAAACCGCTGGTGCAAAGCGCCGTAAATAGCCTGGATCATGTGCAAAGTGCGCTCCTAAGTACCGTTTTTGAGCACTAACGATGCGCTTTGTGTACGCAAACAAGCCCTTTCTGTATCGCGTTTGCGCTCTATCGGCACTGTTTTTGCTTCCCCCACACGCGTTTCCGCAACGGCACGCAGCCCCTCTCTCTGAAGGGGAGGAAGAAGAGGTGCGTGACGCTGCGATCGAACCCGCCCGCCGCATCGCGGTGTATCAAAGCATCGTCGAGAGCAGGGTCAAGCGCATCCAGAACGTGCTGATCAACACGCGCGCGCAGGGCCGCCGCGAGGACATCCAGGACGCCATGGAGGCCATCTCCTCCCTGGTTGATGAGCTGCAGGACAACCTGGAAGAGTACGACCACGCTCATCGTGACCTGCGCAAGCAGCTGCCCAAACTGCTGGATGCCATGCCACGGTGGGAATCCGTACTGCGCCAGCCACCGGATGACCCAGCGTACGACCTGACACGGAAGCTGGCACTTGAGGCCGTTGCCGATATCAAAAAGGAAGCCGCCGAGATACTGCCCTCGGAAACGGCGTACTTTAAAGCGCATCCGCCGGCTAAAGACACAGATACCAACAAGGTAGGTCCTGTCGTCGGCGCGGAACGATTCAACTCGCGCTGAGACAGCCTACACGTAAACTTGCAAATGTGACTCCGTACGAGCTGCAGCAGGTGTTTCAAACTGCCTACCGTGAACTTCGGCCGCGCGCGCCCATGCCGCCGCTGGACATTCGCTTCCGGCGCTTCGTTTCGCTCAATACAACGATCCGCCTGCGCGAGGGACAGCTGTTCGTGTGCCTGTCCGATCTCTTACAGGCGGCACCGCAGTCCGTCTTTGAAGCAATTGCGCACATCCTGCTGGCCAAGCTCTACCGCAAGCCCATCCAGCCCATGCAGGCGGACCGCTACCGCCGGTACACCTCGTCCGCCGCCGTCGCCGAGCAAACAGCGCATGCCCGGCAGACCCGCGGCCGCAAGCGCATCCTCACCGCAGTAGGGCGCTACTACGACCTGAACGAGGTCTTCGAATCGGTTAACCGGCAATTCTTCCACGGCCTGCTCGGCCGGCCGGTCCTCACCTGGAGCGCCCATCGCGCCCGGCGGCTGCTGGGCCACTACGACGCCGCGCACAACACCATCATGGTCAGCCGCGTATTCGACGGGCCCGCAGTTCCCCGCCTTGCCATCGAGTACCTGATGTACCACGAGATGCTGCATTTGAAACACCCCGTGCGGGTGCGCGGCGGGCGGCGCTGCGTGCACTCACGCGAGTTCCAGGCGGAGGAGCGGCTGTTCCCAGAGTTTGAAACTGCAAAGACCCTGCTGAAGAGCCTTTAGGCCGCAGCGTGCGCCGTGTGTGGCTCTGGCCGCCGCGCCTGGCTTTGCGCAAATGCAATCAGCAGGCCGCCCACCACGACTGTGACCAGCGCGGCCACCTGAGCATTGCTCATGCCGAAGTAGATACGCTCGTTGCGCCGGATGAACTCCACTAGAAAGCGGCCAATCCCGCTGAGCACGAGGTATTCCCCGGTGAGTTGGCCCAGCGGCAGGTCGCGCCGGCCGCGCAGCCACAGGTACCAGCACAGGGCTGCGCTGAACAGCAGTTCATAGACCGGCGTGGGGTGTACCAGCAGCCCGGGGGGGTTGGGTTGGGGGGGGTCCAGTGGGTCGTCATGGTTGTGCACGCCCCCCGGCTTGGT
>CALMRM010000252.1 GCA_937871605.1 uncultured Terriglobus sp.
CGCCCGCACCTGCGGGTCCTCGCCACCGGTCTGGTCTCCCAAGGATGTGGTGCCCGCCGTCAGCGCGAAGGAGGGTGCCAGAAAGTGCTCTACATACCGCACGTGTTGAATACGACCATGCCGCCCGCGCGCAAGAACCGCAACGCTCTGGCGACCGGCGAAGCGCCCCGCGTGCGCGCGAGCCGCCCCATGCGCTCCATGCGCTGCGGGCGCACGCTGCACGCTGCCTGCCCGAGCGGCGGCATGGCTCACCACCGGGCGATGCTGCGGGTGCATGGCGGTGCGTGTGGCAGCTGCGGCCAGCGGCATGAGCGCAGCCAGTGCCACGGACAACACTGAACCTGTGCACGCTAGGGGCATAAATCGCATGGTGCTCCTGTCTGCGCCTGCGGTGCAGGGCATGGGCTCTACCTGTCAGACGGTCTACGGGCCGGTTCGGAGACGCGCAGCCTGCTTAGTGATTGCCGCGGCGCAGGAACGCTGGAATGTCCAGGTCGGAGTGCTGTTCCTCTTCCATGGCCGTCGGCGCAAATCCGGCAAAGGTAGGCACCCGCACGTCGGTCCGCAGCACGGGCTCGTCCAGCTCGTCGATCACGGTACGCCGCTCCCGGCGGAAGAAGTCGTCGTCAAAGGCAGACGCAGGCACAGGCGTCAGCTTCACGTCCGAGGACTGCGTTCGCGCCGCCTCACTCACGGCACGCGTTGGCTCAGGGTGTGTATCGGCCTGTGCCGCTTGCGCTCCGCTCACCACAGGCGGCTGGTCTGGCGCAGGCGCACTGCCTGAGCCAAACACCCCGGTAGGCTCGTCGGCAAAGTGCGGCTCGTAGGCATCGACCATCTCCTCTGGCTCGACCACGGCGTCGTCCTCGTGGCGATCGGCCGCTGCGTAGATGACGGGCGGCGGCGGCACCGGCTGTGTCGGCACACGGCTCTGGCTGGGCTGGGGCTGCGGACGCACAATCGGCGGTGCCGGCGGTCGCTCGCTGTAGACCACGGCGCGCGTCAGGCCACTCTGCTCCAACATGCGCTCGCGGCGCTCGTCGTTTTCCACCTGGTGCTTGAAGCCGGTGGCAATCACGGTGATCTTGACATCATCGCCCATTGCCTCGTTCAGCACCGCACCGAAGATGATGTTGGCGTCCTCGTGCGCCGCATCTTGGATGAGCATGGAGGCCTCATTCACCTCGCTCAGCTTGAGCGAACTGGATCCGGTGATGTTGATCAGGATGCCGCGCGCGCCGTCGATGGCACCCGCCTCCAGCAGTGGCGACGC
Source organism: uncultured Terriglobus sp. (assembly GCA_937871605.1). Classification (GTDB taxonomy): domain Bacteria; phylum Acidobacteriota; class Terriglobia; order Terriglobales; family Acidobacteriaceae; genus Terriglobus. The sequence goes on from CALMRM010000252.1 coordinate 1,274, forward strand.
CATGGCCGCGTGTGCCGCCTCGCGCGCCCGGTTCTGCCCGCCGCGCTGCGCCGTCGCCATCACGGCATAGCCCATGCCCGCCATGGTCGTCTTCACATCGGCGAAGTCACGATTAATGATGCCGGGGATGGTGATGATGTCGGAAATACCCTGTACGCCCTGCCGCAGCACGTCATCGGCAATGCGGAAGCTCTCGAAGAAGCCGGCGTCCGCCGCCACGGCCAGCAGCTTCTCGTTGGGAATCACAATGACCGTGTCCACCGCGTCCAGCAGCTCCTGCAGGCCGCGCTCTGCCTGCATCATGCGGCGCTTGCCTTCAAAGCCGAAAGGCCGCGTGACCACGGCTACCGTGAGCGCGCCCATTTCGCTGGCCAGGCTGGCGATGACAGGCGCAGCCCCCGTCCCCGTACCGCCACCCAGACCCGTGGTGACAAACACCATGTCCGCGCCCTCGAGCGCCTCGATGATCTTGTCCGAATCCTCGAGCGCGGCGCGGCGGCCCACGTCAGGGTTTGCACCCGCGCCCAGGCCGCTGGTCAGCTTGATGCCCAGCTGCAGCTTGACCGGAGCCAGCGAGCTCTTGAGCGCCTGCACATCCGTATTGGCTGCGATGAACTCGACGCCTTCCAGACCCGCCGCAATCATGCGGTTGACGGCATTGTTGCCGCCGCCACCCACGCCGATCACCTTGATGCGCGCACCGTGCGGCATGTCGTCGTGGTACTGGATACGCAGGTCATCGTCGGGCATCATCACGCGGTTCGGCTCCTCAGCAGCAAACGGGACGTCTCCAATGCCGTTCGGCAGTGCGCATTCCCTGCCTCGATTCTGTCATGATGCCGCGCGGCACAACGCAGACCGCGCGCGAGTTTTAGCACCAGGGTTCCTCGTGTGGTTCCAACGTGACCAGCGACTCCCAGCATCGGCGCTTGTCGAACTGTACTGAACACCAGCTATGCAGTTACCTGCGCTGCAGCCTGCTTCTGCCGCTGCAGTTCGTCCATGGCAGAGGCGATCAATTCCTTGGCATCGTTGATGCCGCGCAGCACGGCCTGCAGGTCCAGCGCGGGCAGGCTCGGGTTGCGGGTTGAGACGCAGTACACGCCGTGCTGCCCCACCAAGGCCAGTGAGTCCGTCAGCACGTCGAGCGACACGGCCAACCGCCCACGCGCCGTACCCATCATGAACTCGTACTTCTCAAGCTCATCCTTGCGATCCCAAAAGACTGACATACTTACCTCTGCAAAGAGCGTCCGCAAAGTACGCAAAGTTTCCGCGAAGTACGCCACAAAAACTTTGCGCACTTTGCGAGACCATTGCGTACTTTGCGGACGCTCTTACAACCTGTTCACCTTCCGCCAAATGCCATCCCGCAGACTTGGTGTATTGAAGTTGATCAGCAAGCCAAGCCGCCTACCCGAAAGCCGCAGGTAGCTCAGCAGCTGAGCATGGTGCACGGGCGCAACTGCCTCAATCGCCTTTACCTCAACGACCAGCTCGGCAGCCATTAAGAAGTCCAGCCGGTAACCCACATCTGCGAGTTGCTTGTCCCGGTACACCAACGGCATGGGCACCTGCCGCTGAAACGGAATGCAACGGAGCGAAAGCTCATCCGCCAGGCATGCTTCGTAAGCGCTCTCAAGCAGGCCCGGTCCCAACGCGGTGTGCACGGCGAAAGCAGCGTCAAGCACCTGTCTGGCAAGTGCGTTAAGCGCCGCCTCGTCCACCGCCTACCACTCCTTCGCGGCGGAATCCGGAGTCAGCGACTCTTTCGCGGGCGGTGCCTTCCAGCGCAATACCGGCTTGCGCGCGGCACCCACCTCATCCAGGCGGCGGATACGGGTGGTATGTGGCGCGGTCTTTACCAGTTCAGGATTCTCGGCAGCCTCGCGGGCGATTTGTTGCAGCGCATCGATCAGGAGGTCGAGTTCCTCGCGTGATTCGCTCTCCGTAGGCTCAATCATCATGGCGCCGCTCACGATCAATGGAAAGCTCGTCGTGTACGCGTGAAAGCCATAGTCGATCAGCCGCTTGCCCATGTCCCCGGTCTTGACGCCGTTCGTCGCCTGCAACTTATCGCTAAACACCACCTCGTGCATCGATGCGGTCTTGTACGGCAGTTCGAAGTGTCCGTCCAGCTTGGCGCGGATGTAGTTCGCATTTAACACAGCGTCCTCGGTGGTCTGGCGCAGGCCGTCCGGCCCGTTCGCCAGGATGTACGCCAGCGCGCGGACGAACATGCCGAAATTGCCGTAGAACATACGCACCCGGCCTACCGAGTGCGGCCGGTCGAAATCGAAGCCGAGCACGCCATCCGCCTTTTTAACGACAAGAGGCGCGGGCAAGAAGGGCTCCAGAATCGCCTTGCAAGCCACCGGCCCCGAACCAGGGCCGCCGCCGCCGTGCGGTGTCGAGAAAGTTTTGTGCAGGTTCAGGTGCATCACGTCCACGCCAAAGTCGCCGGGGCGCGTCTTGCCTACCAGCGCATTCATATTCGCGCCGTCCATGTAAAGCAGCGCACCCTCCGCGTGCAGGATGTCCGCAATCTCCTGGATCTGCGATTCGAAGACGCCGATGGTCGATGGATTGGTCAGCATCAGCGCGGCAGTGTCGTCGTCCACGGCGGCGCGCAACGCCTCCAGGTCGACGCCACCCTCGGCGTTCGACTTCAGGTTCTCCACCTGGTAGCCCACCACCGCCGCTGTCGCGGGATTGGTGCCGTGCGCAGAGTCCGGCACCAGCACCTTGCGACGCGCGTTGCCTTTGCTCTCGTGGTACGCGCGAATCATCAGCACGCCGGTAAATTCGCCGTGCGCACCCGCCGCCGGTTGCAGCGTGATGGCGTCCATGCCCGTGATTTCGAGCAGGCAGTGCTGTAGTTGGTGCATGATGCGAAGCGCGCCCTGCGACAGTTGCTCCGGCTGGTACGGGTGCGCCTCCGCGATGCCCTCGATGCGCGACACCGCCTCGTTCACGCGGCCGTTGTACTTCATGGTGCAGCTGCCCAGCGGAAACATGCCCAGGTCGATGGCATAGTTCCAGGTAGAAAGCCGCGTAAAGTGCCGGACGATCTCGATCTCACTCAACTCTGGCATGGCACCCAGGTCGTTGCGGAGCGAGTCGCCCAGCAGCGCCGCGGCGTCTACGGCAGGGACATCAAGCGCGTCCATGCGATACGCCTTTTTGCCGGGCGAGCTCTTTTCGAAGATGAGGCCTTCGTTCTGGCTGGTGTGCGTGGTGGCCTTGCGCGGCGTGCCGACGAACAGCGCGGCTTTGGCGACAGTGGACTCGGCAACCGGAGCTTCGAGGGTGGCGGTGGGTGTCATGGGATTCAGGCCTCCTGCAGGGCGCGCGACCGGGGCAGCACGGCTGCCTCGCAGGTCACGGGAAAGTTGACGGAGTTGGCGATAAAGCACGTCTCGTGCGCGGCGTGGTGCAGGTGCTGCGCAGCCTGTAGGTCCGAGTCGTCGCTGACCATGACGCGTGGGCGCAGCACAACACCGGTAAAGCGGCCTGCGCCATCTGCGTCCAGCACCATGGTGCCGCTGGCATCGTCCGTGTAGTCAAGCACCGTCACACCCGCGTCGGCGCACTGGTGCAGGTACGAGAGCATGTGGCAGGAGGACAGGGCCGACAACAGCATCTCTTCCGGATTCCACTTGGCCCCATCGCCACGGAAGGTCTTATCTGACGAACCTTCGAGGTCAGCTTTGCCCGCAGCAGAAAGCGTGTACGAGCGGTCGTAGTCGCGATAGCCCGACGTACCGGTGCCGCGACTCCCCGTCCAGCGCAACGAGGTTGCGTAGTGGTGGTCCTTGCCGATCATGCCCGTACCCTCCTAACTAGAACTCTGTCGTGTCGCCGTCGGCAGAGGTGAAGCTGCCGACCTCCGGTGTGTCAAGATCTTCATCCCGCAGGCTGAGCGCGAAGACTGTGCCGTTCTCAAACTCGATAGTCAACGCATCGCTCTCGTTGAACTCCGCCGAGTCGACTGCCTCGTCAATGGCGGAGCACAACGCATCACGGTAGTTCGGCTGGCCGTAGCCGACGGAGATGCCGTCCGCGTCCGCCACGTCGGGCCAGACATACAGCCTCAGCACCGCTTCTTCAAAGCGCAACTGCAGGTGGTCGTGGACAAACTCCACCGCGCTGAGACGGTCGCCGGATAGGGTGTCGAGGTTCATGCGTCTCTCTCTCTCTCTGGCCGTCACGTTCAAAAGGCGTGGAACACAGTGTCCACAGAGTTAGTACACGGAGAACACGGTGCCTTCAGTACGTTCCTCTACAGGCTGTTTCAGTTCCCGCTGTGTAGTCTCCGTGTCCACCGTGTTCCATGCGCGGCTATGCGGAAACAAGCTCCCGCTCTTCGGTGACCAGACCCGCCAGTGCAGTGGCTGCGGCCTCCATCTGTGCGCGCGTGGTGAGTTCCGTGGCACACCAGAGGCTTGCGTGCTCGCCCAGCTCCGGGTACCACCGTGCCAGCGGCAGGCCTCCGATGATCTTTTCTTCCAGCAGTGCGGCGCTGACTTCCGCGGTGGGGCGCGACGTCCTCAGGACGAACTCGTTGAAGCGCGGAGCGCCTTCGAACAGCAGCGAGGCACCCTCTGCGCCGGCCAGCGACTGCGCCAGGAAATGCGCCTTCGCTAAATTCTGCTCGGCCAGGTCACGCAGGCCCTTGCCGTAGACGGTCAGGAAGATGGTGACCATGAGCGCGACCAGCGACTGATTGGTGCAGATGTTGCTGGTGGCCTTTTCGCGGCGAATGTGCTGCTCGCGGGTGGAGAGCGTCAGCACAAAGCCGCGGCGGCCTTCGGTGTCCACCGTTTGGCCGCACAGACGGCCCGGCATCTGCCGCAGGAACTTCTCCTTCGCCGCGATCACGCCGCAGTACGGCCCACCATAGCCGACCGCCACGCCGAAGCTCTGCGCCTCCAGCGAGACGATGTCCGCCTCGACCGGCGGCTTCACGATGCCGAGTGACACAGCTTCTGCAATGGAGACGATCAGCAGCGCGCCCTTGGCATGGACCACCTCGGCAATCGCCTTCACATCCTCGACCGTGCCGAAGAAGTTGGGTGACTGGATGAGTACGCACGCCGTGTCAGCGGTTACAGCCGCATCCAGCGCGGCAAGGTCCACACGGCCGTTGTCAAGGAACCCGACTTGCGTCGCCGGAATGCCCTGGTGCTGCGCGTAGGTGGCTAGCACCTCGCGGTACTCCGGGTGAACGGTGCGCGCGATCACAGCGCCATTGCGGCCCGTCACGCGCACGGCCATCATCACCGCCTCCGCCGCGCCGGTCGAGCCGTCGTACATGCTGGCATTGGCGATATCCATGCCTGTCAGCTCGCAAATCATGGACTGGAACTCGAACAGCGCCTGCAGCGTACCCTGCGCGATCTCCGGCTGGTACGGCGTGTAGCTGGTCAGAAACTCGCCGCGCTGCGACAAGACATCGATCAGCACGGGCCGGTAGTGCCGGTACGCACCCGCTCCCAGAAAGCTGCTGTAGCCGGTGGCGTTCTCCGCGGCAAATGCCTTGAAGGCCTCCACCACTTCGTGCTCGCTATGCTGGCGCGGGATGTCGAGGTCGCCGGTGACGCGAAACTCCGCGGGCACGGTGGAGAACAGGTCGTCAATGGAGCCGACACCGATCTCGTGCAGCATGCTCTCGCGTTCCGCGGGCGATTTGGGTAGGTATCGCATGATCTTCTCACTCCGATGCGTGCCGTATGCGTCAGTTTCAGGCCTGCAGCTGCTGTGTGCGTCTGTGTGCGTCCGGGCGGACGAGACCGCGCTGTACTTTCACCCTATCGAGCGCGCCGCCGTACGCGCGAGTCCGGGACTGGTTACTTGCCGCTCTCTTCGTTCACGTACTGCTCATACGCAGCCGCATCCAAAAGGGTATCCAGCTCCGCGGGGTCACTCAGCGTCAGCTTAATCATCCACGTGGTGTTGGCCTCGGCGTTGATGGTTTCCGGCGCAGAGGTCAGTGCCTCATTGATCTCCGTCACGCTGCCAGACGCCGGTGCGTACACATCGCTCACCGCTTTGACGCTTTCCACCGAGCCGAGCGCGGACTTTTGGCTCAGCTGCTGGCCCACCTTGGGCAGGTCCACAAACACGATGTCGCCCAGCAGGTGCTGCGCGTACTCTGTAATGCCGACCGTGGCATCCGTGCCGTTGGCCTCAATCCATTCATGCTCTTTGGTGTAGCGGTAGGTTGCCGGGTAGCTCATACCCTGATTTTAAGCGCAAGCGCGCCCTGTTTCTACGCCGCCCAACGGAGCTTTCCGCGTCGGGCGCGCGTACCATGGGGTATCCGGTCCGTGTGCGCTCCACGCGCAGATCCGGCGCGTGCCATGGCTGTGACCATCTCTCAACCCGAATGCAGCACGGCAGTTCCGGCTTGTTCTGCTGCCAGCCTGTGGCTGGTCATGATGAAGGCGCACCGCTCGATTCAGGCCTATGTGGAAAGTACCTTCGCCTCGATGGGCATCGGGCTCAGCGACTTTGCCATTCTGGAGGTGCTGCTGCACAAGGGTCCGATGAGCATGTCCGCCATCGGCAGCACGGTGATGCTGGCCAATCCATCCATGACAGCCGCCGTGGCACGGCTGGAACGTCAGGGCCTGGTCGATCGAACGGGCTGCGATAGCGACCGGCGGGTGCGTACCGTGCGGCTTTCCCGGGAGGGCAAACGGCTCATCCAGCGGCTGTTCGCCCAGCACGAGCGCGACCTGGAAGTCCTGATGGGCGACGTGAGCCCCGCAGAGCGGGCCGCCGCGCGCACCGTGGTGAAGCGGGTGGGCCTGGCCGCCAAGGCAAAGACGCGCGGCGAGCCGGGCGGCTAAGCTGTGGCAGCAGCGGGCTTGCGGACCCGCTTGTAGAACGGTGTGGGCACCACACGCGCCTTGGCCAGCGTGCCACGAATTTCCACGGCAACCATGTTGTCCAGAGTGGCCTCGTCTGGCGGCAGAAAGGCCATGGCAATGTTCTTCTTGAGTGTGGGTGATGGCGATCCGCTGGTCACAACGCCAAGCGGCTCGCCTTCCAGCGAGCGAACGGGGTAGGCGTCCCGTGCAATGCCGCGATCTACCATTTCCAGGCCCACCAGCTTGCGCGTGGGTTGCGTCTGTGCAGCAGCCAACAGGGCCGCTTTACCCAGGAAATCGGCTTCCTTGTCCAACTTGCAATAGCGACCAAGGCCTGCCTCAAACACGTTGATCTCGTCCGAAATTTCGTGGCCGTACAGGGCCATGCTCGCTTCGAGCCGCAACGTATTGCGCGCACCCAGCCCCGCGGGCACAATGCCGAACTGCTCACCCGCCGCGAAGATCTGCTGCCACACGCCCGCGCTCGTCGCCTGATCGCTGGGGATGTAGATCTCGAAGCCATCCTCACCCGTATAGCCGGTGCGTGCGATCAGCACGTTGTAGTTGCCCGCCACCTTGCCCCAGGTAAACCAGTAGTTCTTGATGGTGGACAAGTCCGTGTCGGTCAGCTTTTGCAGCGTTTCCTGCGCGCGCGGCCCCTGGATGGCGATTTGCGTGTACATGTCGCTGAAGTCGTTGATGTGCACCGACGGCATGCCGCCGATTGTCTTGCGCACCCACTGGATGTCCTTCTCGCGGGTGCCCGCGTTAATGACGATCAGGTAATCGTTGTCGCTCAGCTTGTGCAGCACCACGTCGTCCACAAACGTGCCCTCAGGCGTCAGCATGGCGCTGTAGTGCGCCTGGCCCACCTGCAATTTGCTGGCGTCGTTCATCAAGAGGCGCTGCACAGCGGGGAGCGAACCGGGCCCGCGCAGCTGGATGCAGCCCATGTGCGACACGTCGAACACGCCCACGCCGGTACGCACGGCGTTGTGCTCGGCCAACAAACCGCTGTACTCCACAGGCATCTCCCACCCACCAAAATCGACCATCTTCGCCCGGAGCGACTTGTGCGTGGAAGACAGGGCGGTGCGGCGAAGAGCGGGAGCGACGGACTGTGACATGAGGACCTGCCTAAAAGTGAAACGCAGCAGTGCAAAAACGCTAACGGCTGCTATCCGATGGTACCGTGAGCGCATCGTAGTCGGTGTGCCAGCACCAGCGTCCAAGTCGTTGCGTATGCACCGCCTGCCTGCTCTTCTGCTCTTCAGTTGCGCCCTTCACGCCCAGACAGCGGACCGTTCCGCTTCGCCACCGACTGCGTCCACCGCTGCGCCACCTGCGCACAGCAGCACCTACTCTGTTGTCAATGGCGAGCTTGTGGTCGCGCCCGGCCTGCGCGTGCCGAACGGCAATGTGCCCTGGGCGCTGGATACGATCAATGGCAAGCAGGTGCTGGTGCCCGTTCACCACAGCGCATTGACGCCGTCTGAGACGACCGCCCGGTTGCAGGCCACCGCACCGGCAACACCGCTGCATGCCACCGCGCCCGTGTTCTTCATCCACACCAGTGACCGGACTGAGAACAGTGGCGATTCTGGCCGCGGCACACCCACGGGATGGGCGCTGTTGCCAGTCAAAGTCGAGAGCGGCAGCCGCACCGTAAGCAGGGTCAAGTTTGCCGACGTAAACGCGGCAACGGTGTGCGCGGAGCCTGTTATCTGCACGCAGGCAGAGGCGCTGTCCGGCGGCTGGCTACGCATGATGCCGCGCGACCCTCTGCCCCCCGGTCAGTATGCCCTGGTCCCCGTGCCGCGGGCAGCTACGTCTCTTTCGCCGCTGGCGTATGACTTCATTGTGAGTGTCGATGCCGCAGCGCCCAAGGACGCGGTAGCGCCCGGACAGAATCTGGATGGAGCTGGCGGCAAGAAGCACCATCAGCCATAGCCCGGTAGTGCCAGGCACAGAACAGTACGCCACCGGACTTGGGCTCTGCTCTCGTGGGCACAAGGAGCGCGGATCATGACCAACTTTCAGTTCATCTCGCTGCTGAGTACGGCGATCGGCTCCTTTGTGCTGGTTATCCTTGCCTGGTTGCATCAGAATCAGCGGCTCACAGACCAGCGTGTCGATACGCAGCGGCAGTTTGGCGACATGCAGCGGCAGTTTGGTGAGGTACAGCGGCAGTTTGGCGACATGCAGCGCCTGTTCGGCGAGGTGAAGTCGGCACTAGCAACGCTGTCCGCGGACTATCAGAACTTCTATGGGTTGGAGCAAAAGCTGGAAGGCCGCGTCGACGAGCTTTCAAAGCGAGTCAAGTAGCCGGGGACTACCCTGCCGCTGAAGTTCGGCGCGCGCGCACAAAGCTGCTGATTGAGAAATAAGCGAACACCATAGTAAGAAAGCAGAACGCTGCAAACCTGTGGCGCTCGACAGCTAGCGTGCTCAGCGCCATCGCTCGTGTGTGCCAAACACCCAGTCCGAACGAGAGCGCAAACAGGGCGAAGAAGCAGCCGGTAAGTTCGAGCCACAGCGCGCGTGAGGCACGCCGCAACGGCGACGCAAAACCCTTGCCAGCAGCCTTTGCCGCACGCAGCAGCGGGGTTGCCTCCAGCGTGACAGGCGGGGCTGCCGTTCGCCTGGCTCTTACGGGTGGCCCCGGTCTCGCTGGCACTGCGGGCTCGTTCACCAGTTCCGGTCGGCGCGGGTTGGACCGTACGGGAGGGGCTGACGTGGCTGCGTCCACCGCCTCATACGCCGTACGCGCAGCCAGGCGCGCTCCCCTGCCCAGCACCCGGCCCAGCCGCTCACGATCCATGCAGCCAGTGTACGGCGCAGGCCGCAAGTGGCTCTGCGTAGATGCAGTATCGGGAGAGCCGCACGCGCGCGACTCCCCCGATAATTGCCTGCGACTGACTTAGGCGCTCGCTGCGGCGGCCCGCTCCGCGTATACCTTTTGTGCGGCCACCAGCGCGGTGCCGAACTCTACGCCCGGTAACTTCAGGTCGTTCACGGCAACCTGTTCCAGCGCGCCGATGAGGGCGATAGTGTCCAGGTAGTCGAAGTAGCCCAGGTGCGCGATGCGGAAGATCTGCCCCTTCATTTCGCCCTGGCCGTCCGTAATAATGGCGGCAAAGCGAGCCCGAATGGCCTTCACAAACTGCGTGGACGTAAAGCCCTCCGGCGCAAGGATTGCCGTGGCTGCCGCAGCGGGTGAGTCCGGTGCGAACAGGCCCAGCCCCATGGCCTGGCAGGCAGCGCGTGTCATGGCGGCGATGGTTTCGGCGTTGTCCACCAGCTTGCGGCGGCCCTCACGCAGATCGCCATCGGCCTGTGCTGCGATGTAGTCCAGCGATGCGCCAAGCGCGGCAATCAGCGCCACGGCGGGTGTGTAGGCACTTTCACCGTTCTTCGCGTTTTTGCGCTCCTTGCGCAGGTCGAAGTAGTAGCGCGGGTTGTAAGTCGCCTCCATACGGTCCCACGCGCGGTCGCTCAGCGCGAGGTAGGACAGGCCCGGCGGAATCATGACGGCCTTTTGCGAGCCGCCAATGATGGCGTCCACGCCCCAGGCGTCCATGTCGAGATGCGTGGTGCCCAGCCCGGTAATGCCGTCCACCACCAGCAGAGCTTCGCTGCCTTCGTCCTTCAGCAGCTTCGCGACACCCTCCACATCGTGGCGAACGCCGGTGCTGGTCTCAGTGCCCTGCATAAAGACGGCGCGCGTTTCCAGCTTGAGCCCGGCCTTGACCTCCTCCAGCGTGAAGGTCTGGCCGTAGGGTGCGGAGACCACGTCCACGGCACAGCCAAAGGCCTTGCCCAGCGCGGTCCAGCGCTCGCCGAACTTACCGGCCGTGAGCACCAGAATGCGGTCGCCGGGCGAGGTCAAGTTGCTCATGGAGGCTTCCATGGCACCGGTGCCGCTGGACGACAGGATGATGACATCGTTCTCTGTGCCGACGAACTCTTTCAACTGGGCCAGCACGCGCGAGTACAGAGCGCGGAACTCAGCGGTGCGGTGATGGATGTCCGCGGCTGCCATGGCAAACTGCGCAGCTGGAAGCAGGGGCGTCGGACCGGGCGTAAACAGGCGTGTCTTGCGGATCATGCTTTCAGTTTACCGGCTACGCCCGTCATCCTGAGCGCAGCGAAGGATCCCTGCGCAGTGGGCAGTGGCAGAGTTGCTCTGATCTTTCTCGCTAGAAAGCCATGGGCTGCATCGACTCTCGAAGTCACATCGGGATCCTTCGCTGCGCTCAGGACGACGAACGGAATAGACTGACTGCTACAGAGCGAGGAGCAGCACATGGCAGCAGTGGGCGACAAGATCGACAAGGACATCATCGAGGCCATGAAGGCAAAGGAAGCGCTGCGGCTGGAGACGCTGCGCATGGCCAAGTCTGCGATGAAAAACAAGGAAATCGACAAGCGCGAACCGCTGACCGATGCCGAAGAAACCGCCGTGCTGAACACCATGGTCAAGCAGCGCAAAGACGCCGCCGAGCAGTTCGCCAAGGGCAATCGCCCTGAGCTGGCAAGCAAGGAGCAGGAGGAAATCCGGCTGCTGGAAACCTACCTGCCGCAGACCGCGGGCGAGGATGATATCCGCGCCGTAATCAGCGGTGCCATTGCGCACCTGGCCGCGGACGGCAGCAAGCCCGGTCCCAAAGACATCGGACCGGCGATGCGCGTGGTGCAGGCGCGCATCATGAGCAACGGTCTACACGCAGACATGAAGCGGGTCAGCGAACTGCTGAAAGAAGAACTCGCAAAGTAGTGTTTTTGCGTGCAAAAAACCGCGCAATTCGCATGCGAATCCGTGCTGATTGGCTGCTAATCTGCACACTTTGGTGCGTATTGGCATGCTACAACGACGTTTTTATGTCGCTTTCGATGCCAAATACGCACCATTCACTCGCGAATCACCTTCACAAAGGTGCCTTCCGGTAACGACCTGCCGCCCAGCAGAACCACGGTGCCGTCCTTTACAAATCCGCGGAGCATTTCGCCCGGCTGAACACCCTGTGAGCGCGCTGGCTCGGCTGGACGGCTGCCTGCCGCCGGTCGCGGATCCATACGGGGAGGCGCGGGCGGCTCGTCGCGCTTGGTGGGGTACGGCGTAGACCGCAGCGGAGCCGGACTGCCGGCACCCGGGACAGATGCCCGGTTGGTACCGCGGTTCATGGCTTCGTTGGCCAGCCGATCCGCAACCTTGTTTTTGTGCCGGAGGGCGTGGCTGATCTTGAAGCTGCCCAGCTTGCCAATGCGGCGCTTTGCCTCCTCGTGCAGCGGCTTCAGATCGGGGCTGTTCACTTTGTAGCGACCCTGCACCTGGTTGACCATCAACAGCGAGTCACTCACCACCTCCAGCCGGGTATGGCCGTGGTCCAACGTCCACTGCAGCACGCCCAGCAGGCCGCTGTACTCGGCGAAGTTATTGGTTTTGAAGCCGAGAAACTCGGAAAGCTCGGCCAACACGGTGCCGTCCTGCGTCGTCACCACCGCGCCGTAACCCGCCGGGCCGGGATTGCCCCGTGCACCGCCATCGCAATGCGCAAAGACTGTGGCACCCTCGCTGCGGGCTTCCGTTGAGGCTTGGGGCGCGAACAGGTCTCCGGACGACATCCCTTGAGTATGTCAGACCTCTCGACGGCGGCAAGAGACATGCTATGGAACAGAAGAACGTCCGCAAAGTACGCCAAGTTTTCGCAATGTGCGCAAAGTATCGTTGCGTACGTTGCGTGACCTTCGCGTACTTTGCGGACGCTCTTCTATGCCTGCCTATAGCAGCGTCGTGCCACTCAGAAAGATCTGGTCCGGCTTGTTGCCCAGCAGCCGGTAGAGCGCAAACTGCCGGGAGTGTTGTGCGCGCAGCTCCATGAGCAGGCTGGCACGGTTACTGCCGTCCGCATCCACCACGTCAATCAGCCGGTAGCGCGGCACGCGGTCCAGGTGCAGCGCATCGCTGACCGAGCGCAGGGCGGGCTGGAGCTTGCCATCCGCGTCAGTCTGCGCAACCACCGTGACGAAGCGCTCAGGCTGCGTCCCCGTGGCGGGTACGCGGGCAGTGTAGGTGTAGGTCACCGGCGCGCTGAAGTAGAGCTGGAATGCCTGCATGTCTTCATCCGCCAGGCCCGCGGGGGTTGCGCTCAGGGCAGCCTTTGGCTTGGGGCGGGCTACGCTGGTGCGTGTCCGCTGGTGCGTGTGCGCGTCGCGGCCTGCCCGGCAGTGCCCGTGCGGTGCACAGGAGTAGTTTTTGCCGCGGGTACGCTAGCCGGAACCGGCTGTGCCGCAGGCTGCGTGCCCTCCGGCGCGTCGGTCGCCAGGGCCGGGTTTGCAAGCACTGCCCTGGCCATGGCCTGCAGCGACTCCACCGCGGAGGCTTTCGCCGCAGCGGACGCGAACTGGTAGTGGAAGTCATGCGGGGCGCGTTCCCTGGCGTCGCTTACAGCCACCAAGGCGTCCAGTGGCGGCGGCACGGCATGGGCGCATCTGGCAATGGATCAGGCGATCCGCGATGCCGGTCTCACGCCGGAGGAGGTGTCCCATCCCCGCACCGGCATCCTGATGGGCTCCGGCGGTCCTTCCACGCGCACGATCGT
>CALMRM010000253.1 GCA_937871605.1 uncultured Terriglobus sp.
ATCCGATACCGTGTGCCTGCTGCAAGGGTACAGTCCGCAGCGGGCTGGCGAAGCGGCAGGCCGCAGGAGTGTGGATGCACATCGTTTTCGCAGCGTCGGAGTGCAAGCCCTGGGCGCGAACGGGCGGGCTTGCGGATGTAGTTGGATCGCTGCCGCCGGTGCTGGCGGGCATGGGACACCGCATCACTACGTTTGTGCCGTACTACCGCCTCGTGGCGCGCGGGTTACCGGGATTGCCGGTGACACTCGCCAGTGTGACAGTGCCGTTCAGCGGCTACCAGCGATTTGCGCGCGTGCTGGATGGCGGCGTGCGCGACGGCGTCCAGGTGTACTTTGTGGATTGCCCTGAGATGTTCGATCGCGAGGACTTTTATGGCACGCCGGGCGGCGACTACCCGGACAACTGGGAGCGGTTCGCCCTGTTCAGCCGCGTAGTCCTCGAGGCGACCAAGGTGCTGGGCGTGCCGGACATCTTCCACGCGCACGACTGGGAGACCGGTCCGCTGCCCGCCATGCTGCGTTCGCTGTACTACTTCGACCCCGTACTGCGGCGTGTGCCCAGCGTGTTTACCATCCACAACGCGGAGTACCAGGGCCGCTTTCCCGCGGAGATCGTGCCAAAGCTGCTGCTGCCGTGGCAGATGTATACGCCGGACGGCCTTGAGGGATATGGCACGGTTAACTTCCTGAAGGCCGGAATCGTCTACGCCGACGCCCTGACGACCGTCAGCCGGACCTACGCCGAGGAGATCCAAACGCCCGAGTATGGAGCCAGCCTCCATGGCATCTTGCGCACGCGGCGCGAAGACCTCACCGGCATCCTGAACGGCGTGGACTACGGCGAGTGGAACCCGCAGCACGACACGCACATCGCCGCGCACTACAGTGCCGACGACCTCCATGGCAAGCGCGAGTGCCGCCGTGACCTCCTGCACGCATTCGGACTCGACCATGTGGGCGAGGGCACGGCGGTGCTCGGCATCGTTTCGCGCTTCGCCATACAGAAGGGCTTCGACCTGCTGGCGGATGCACTGCCCGGGCTCATGCGCGAGGACGTGGTGCTGATCGCGTGCGGCACGGGCGAGGAGTACTACGAACGGCTCATGCACGAGGCCGCCGCGCGGTACCCCGAGACCATGCGCGTTCAAAGCAGCTTTGACGACATGACCGCCCATAAAATCGAGGCAGGCAGCGACCTGTTCCTGATGCCTTCGCTCTACGAACCAGGCGGGCTCAACCAGCTCTACAGCCTGCGCTATGGCACCGTGCCCTTGGTGCGCGCCACCGGCGGCCTGGACGACACGGTCGTCGAGCACCCGGAGGAGCAGCGCACCGGATACAAGTTCAGCGGCACATCCGGCGCGGACCTGCTGTCCACCGTGCAGCGCGCCCTCGCAGACTTCCGCGACAAGGAGCGTTGGCAGGTCATCCAGCAACGCGGCATGCGGCAGGACTTCTCGTGGCGGAGCGCCGCCGAACGGTACGTTGAGATCTACCGTCGCTGCATTGAGCGGCGCGCACGACTGTGAGTGTCTGATATGACCGTGTTCTTCTTGCAGGATAAGTCGAGGTTGGATCGTGCGGGCTGAAAGCCCGCGTTGGCAAAGCCTGGGGCGTAGCCCCAGGTAGGTATACGTGATAGATCGTGCGGGCTAAAAGGCCGCGTTGTAAGAGCCTGGGGCAAAGCCCCAGGTAGGTGTGGGGTGGTGGATTTGCGGGCTGTAGGCCCGCGTTATCGGTGCGCTCGCACCGCCTCTAGTCCCACACGAACCGTTCGTCGAACGCCACGCCATATTTTGTGAACAGGGTTCGCATCTCGGCCTGGTAGTCGCGTTTGCGATGGTGGGTGGCTTGTGCGTCGATGTATTCCAACAACGCTTGGCGATCGACAGGGCAACGGAGAACGCGGCATAGCCACGCTGCCAGCCGAAGGAGGCAAACTCCGATCCTTTTGTCTTGATCCACTTGGACGAAGACACCTTGAGCGCTTCTACCAGTTTTGCCACAGTCGCGTTGCGGGCCAGCAGTACGGCGATGTGCACATGGTCTTCTACGCCGCCCACGCGGAAGCAGAAGTTCTCGCCGGCTCCGGCCACCGAGGCCATGTAGGCGTGGAGTTCCGGGCGAATAGTGTCGTTTAGCCACGCCTTCCGATCCTTCGTGCTGAAGATGATGTGGACCAGCAGCAACGACAGGCTTTGTGGCATACGCGGCAGTATAGCCGGCCACTTGCGTGGCATAACGCGGGCCTACAGCCCGCACCTTTGCGCGGCACATCTACCTGGGGCTGCGCCCCAGGCTTTTACAACACGGGCCTTCAGCCCGTCTGCTTGCGTTTGCGGTCGAAGTAGAAGAAGAGCGGTACCCCGCACACGATGACGAGGCAGCCGAGCAGGGTGTTGCGCGGGTCGTCTACGAGTTGGAAGATGGTGAGTGCCAGCGCGGCGGCGATAAACAGGATCGGCACGACAGGGTAGCCGGGCGTGGAGAAGGCGCGCGGCTTGCCTGCCTGCCCGTCGCGTTTGCGAAAGACGAAGACGGTGCTGACGGCAAGGCCGTAGGTGAGCCACTCGGCAAAGATGGCCAGCGAGAACAGTGCCTGAAAGCGGCCCACCGCGAAGATGAGTACGGAGCCGAGCAGCGACTGGGCGACGAGCGCGGTGACCGGCGTTTGCAGGCGCGGGTGGACGCGGGCGATGGCGGAGAAAAAGAGGCGGTCGCGCGCCGCCGCGAAGCCGATGCGCGCGCCCGAGAGCGTGGTGCCCACCAGCGTGGCGGAGATGCTGACCGCCATGCCGACCGAGACCAGCGCTGCGCCCCAGCCGATGCCGCGCGAGCGGAGCACTACGTGCAGTGCGTCTGCTGCGGGCCGGTCTGCTGCGGCCAGTGCGGTGGCGGGCAGCACGTACTGGATGGCCGCATTGGTGAGCATGTACAGGCCGCCCACCACCAGCACGCCGCCGATGAAGGCGATGGGCAGGTTGTGCTGCGGCTCCTTCGTTTCGCCTGCGACGGCGGCCACGTCGGACCAGCCGTCGTACGCCCACAGTGCCGCGATCAACGCCACCATGAACCCGGCGATGCCGCCGCGTGCGCCCGGGAAGAGGGAGTGAAAGTGCGACGCGCTACCCAATGGTCCCGCGAAGACGAAGCAGCTGACCGCGATGGTGGCGATGATTGCGACCTTGAGCACGGTGAGACCGAGCTGCACGTCTGCCGCCTTGCGTGTGCCGTAGATGTCGAGCGCGGTGACCAGCCACAGCGCGATCAGCCCGGCGACTTGGCCCCACGTCATGCGGAGAAACGCCGGATCGCTGAAGAACGCGAACACAGAGAAGGTGGCCAGCGTGCGCACCAGGCCGCTGACGACAGAGGCGATGGACGCGGGCTTGGCGATGGTCCACCACGTCCACATGTAAAGGAACCCGGTCAGGTCGCCGTAGGCTTCGCGCAGAAAGGCATATTCGCCGCCGTACGCCGGGCGGCTGCTGGCGATCTCCGCGTAGCACAGCGCTCCGAAGAGCGAGAGCAGGCCGCCCACAATCCACACCGCGTACACCTGGCCGGAACTGCCCACGGCGGCGATCATTTCGCGTGGCACCAGGAAGATGCCGGAGCCAATGATAATGCCGACGACCATGGACATGGCGTGGCGCGCGCCCAGCACACGCGGCAGTTCGTGCCCGGATTGCGATTCGGGGTTCATGCGGTGTTTGCAGCCTAGCATTTCCCATGCAGGGGCGTGCTGTGAGGAGCTGTGCCCGGGATGAGCGAGGAGCGTCCACAAAGTACGCCAAGTTGGCGCAGAGTACGCAAAGAACATTGCGGCTCTTTGCGGAACCTTTGCGGACTTTGCGGACGCTCTTCGCCAAATGCACGAGCCGTTCAGTAGTAGAACTTGCTGGCAGCCCAGTCCTGCTGCAGCGGCACGCGACGGTGGCGCACGAGAAAGATGGGGTGGTGCTCGAAGGGCATGGCCAGCGGGTGGTTTGCCATGCCGACGACTTCGACCTGCTCATAGTAGTGGTGCAGCTTTTCCGGCGTGGTGTCCGCGTCGATGATCATGACTTCGGCGTCCAGGCCGCGCGTGCCCCAAAGCCAATAGGTGTTGTGCTCGCTGATGACGGGCGGCAGGTTGCGGCCCAGGAACTCCATGGCTCCTGCCTCGCCATAGTTGCCGCAGAAGATGCCCACGTGGGCGCGGTCTGAGGGAGGCAGCTGCGCCACGATGCGGGAGACGGTGTCCACCTGCTCCTGCCAGCCGAAACGGTCGGCAAAGAACTGCGGCAGGGCCGCGTGCACGCTCTCGGAGTCAGAGTTGGGCAGGTGCAGTGCCGCGGCGTACCGCTGGAAGGCTTGCGGGCGCAGCAGGGGATTGCTGGCGGGCAGGAAGACGAGCGCCACAAGGCATACGGCAGCTTCAAAAAGTGGAAAGGCGACGAGCCTGTCCTGCTGGACAGCGGATTTGCGACGGAAGCGGGTTTGCCATGCGACCCCGCCTGCGGCGAACAGGATGGGGTAGACCGGTGCGACGTAATAGTCCTTTGCGCCGAGCGCCATCATTCCGGCGAGGAAGAACAGGTACATGAGCCCGAGCCAGCGGCGATCGGTACGGCGCAGCAGGTGGACCAAGCCGGCCATCCATACGGGTGAGCCGAGCGGGCCGAGCACCAGTACCTGGTTGAGAAGAAAGGCGAGCGGTGGCAGGCGCAGGTTCTTGCCGCCAGCGCGCCCGTTGCGCAGAAATTCCAGCGTGGGCCAGCTGTGGTGCAGTTGCCAGACGATGTTGGGCGAAGCGATCAGCACGAGCAGGGCGATGCCGAAGGCTGCCTGGCGTGTGAACAGTAGCCTTCGCTGCGGTGTGAGCAGCAGGGCACCGGCGAGCGCCAGTAGAAAGAAGACTTCGGACGGTTTGTTCAGCAGACCGAGCCCGGCGGAGACGCCCAGGACTGCCCACCACAACCACGCCGAGCCGCCACGCAGGATCATGAGCAGCGCAAGGAGGCATGGCATCCACAAGGCGGACTCCCAACTGTTCATGGACAGGTAGCCGTCCGCGCCAAGGTAGAGCGGCACGGTGAGCACCGCAAGCATAGCCAGTGCCTGTGCGGAGCGCCTGCCGCCTAATGCCCAGCACAGAAGCCCGGTCAGGCCGACACGGATCGCGCCGCCTAACGCGGAGAGGATGCGGATACCGAGCAGCGAGTCACCGAACAGTAGCTCGGACAGGCGCGCCTGCACGGCCACCAGCGGACCATGGTCCACGTAGCCCCACGCTAGGTGGCGCCCGCAGGCAATGTAGTAAAACTCGTCGCGAAAGTAGCCGTAGCCAATGTGCCGCTGCCACAGCGTGCTCCCGATGTGGAACAGCAGCTTGGCGACGGCACATGCAAGTGCCAGCCAAAGGGCAGGCCGCAGCGACTCACCATCTGCTGCAGGGCTGGTTCGGTTCATGCGGGAAGCATACGCATTTTGTACGGTAAAGGTTCCGTGCGGACACTGGCAGAGGGGAAGCTGCATCCTACAGCGGAACAGGATGGCAGCACAGGAGACGGTACATGGACTGGACGCCCGGCGGGGTAAGCAGCGACATTGAGGACAGGCGGGGCGACTCCGGGGGTGGTGGCGGCTTCAACCTTGGCGGCGGTGGTGGTGGCTTGGGGATCGTCGGCTTCATCCTCGTCGTGGGTTTCGGTTTGCTGACCGGTCACGGGTTTCTGGGCAGCATTCTGGGAGGCCTGGCAGGTGGCGGCATGGGCGGTGGCGTGCCTGTGCAGCAGCAGCGGCAGCAGACCGACGGCCCGGTGCAGGATAGCGCGAGCGAGCACCGCGATGTGCAGCTGGTGTCGTTTGTGCTGGACGACGCGCAGAAGACCTGGGCCACGCTGCTGCCGCAAGAGGCTGGACATAATTACCGCAAAGCAAAGTTGGTGCTTTTCCGGAATGAAACGCAGTCGGGCTGCGGCGATGCACAAGCTGCCACCGGGCCGTTCTACTGCCCGGAGGACGAGCGCGTGTACATCGACCTGGACTTCTGGGATGAGCTGAAGCGGCTGGGCGGGAATGACTCGGAGTTTGCGCAGGCGTACGTCATCACACATGAGCTAGGCCATCACGTGCAGAACATCCTGGGAACAGAGGCAAAGGTGCAGCAGGCCATGCGCAATCCTTCGACGCGGTCTGCGGCCTCTGTCGACCTGGAGCTGCAGGCGGATTGCTACGCGGGCGTGTGGGCGCACACCACACAGCAGCGCAACATCATCGACGGCAAGGATGTGAATGAGGCGTTGAACAATGCCGCTGCTGTGGGCGACGACCACATCCAGAAGATGCAGCGCGGCACCGTGAGCCCGGAGAACTTTACCCACGGCACCAGTGCCGAACGGCAGGGTTGGTTCAAGCGCGGCCTGAGCACGGGGCAGGTGAGTGCGTGCAACACCTTCCAGGCGGGCGCGGACGGCTTCGGTGGCTAACGCACCATCTTTTCAGCGTCTTTGTATTTGACTTGTGTCTGACCCAGCCATAACCTTTATGAGTTGGAGGGGCAGTTTGGCACACGGCGACGCAAGTCAAAAAATTCGGGAACGGGCGGTAGCGCGTTTCATTGAGCCGGCTCGGCATGGTGGACAGGTTCACTTCACTATCGCGATCAAACTGCTGATGCGGGAATTGGAAGCTGAAGGCTTCGCCAAGAACCGCCCAGCACAGTTCTGCACCGCGGTTCAGAAGGAATCCTTCCGCGACGAGCAGGGATTCGTCGTGGAGCGGGTTGACGGACCTGTCAAGGGCAAGGGTCCTCTAGCGGTGTTGCACTGCAGGTTTAAAACCAGACCCGGCTCGTCAGCACAACTGCGTGTCGAGAGTCCTGACGAGCGAGCACTGCGCGTAACAGAGAAACTTCGTGGACGTCTCCAAACGGTCATTCAGCGCTTTGCTGGCACCGAAGGCTACATGGCATGGGTTCGGCGAGAGGGAGCCTGATGCGTCGTATTTTCTGGGATACGATGCTCCTCATTTACTTGCTCGAAAGTCATCCTTCGTACAGTATCCGTACCCGCGAACTGCTGGTGTCTGCGTATCGCGAGAAGGATGTGCTA
>CALMRM010000254.1 GCA_937871605.1 uncultured Terriglobus sp.
GGTGACGAGCATCCCAGCTTCCTTTCGAATGGAGCGCCGCTCCGGACAGCATGCCCGGAGCCGCAAGGTTGACTTAAAAGCGCGCGTTGAATGAGAACTGCGCGTTGATGCGTTCGCCAGGGATCAGCCGGTTACTGGCAGGCTGCTCAATGTAAAACTTGTTGGTCAGGTTGTTGAGATTGACCTGCGCGTTCAGGTGCTCGGTGATCGGGCGGCTCAGCATGGCATTCAGCGTGTAAAAGCCAGGCACCGCGCGAAAGGTTAGCGGCACGTTGCGCACATCGATGGGTGCGGACGTGCTGTAGAGCGCATTCGCAGCGGTGGAACTGGAACGACGCGGTCCGCTGAAGTTCCCACCCAGGCCACCCGTCAGACGGAACGGCAAGGAGTGCGTTACCCAGAAGTTGCCCGTGTTCTTGGCCACATTGGCCAGCGGCAACCCGACTGAAGAAATGAAGAAGGGCGCGGTGTTGTAGCGGGGATCTGGTGTCGCGTTCGGATTCGTGTTCAGCCGTGCCTGCCACTCGTTGTAGAAGGCGAGGTTTACAGACGAGAACGGTGAGATGTTTATCGGATGACCACCGTTCTGCGAGGCCGTGTCTGCAATCACCTTGTTGTCCAGGTAGGCGTAGCCCACAATTAGGTCAAAGCTATTGGGCAGGTGGCCGAGCGCGCCCATCTGCACACCCTGTACCCGTTGCGTACCTGCCAGCACCGTGTTGGCAGAGTTGAAGGGGTCCGTCTCCTTGGCATTCAGCTTGGTGGTGCGAAACAGGCTACCGTTCAGGTTCAGCTTGTTGTTGAGCAGGTCCCATTTACTGCCGACCTCATAGGTGGTGTTCTCTTCTGGCGGCAGAACGGCATTGTTAGCCGAAAGCGACAGCGTTTCTGCCGAGGGGTTGAAGCTGGTGCCATAGTCGAAGTAGATGCTGCCGTTCTGCGTGGGCTTGTAGATCGCTGCGGCGCGGTAGGTGGGCTGCTTGATCAACTGCGATACATTCGTCACCGCAAACGGTGCCGTGACAGGCAGCAGGGTCGTTGCCGTTGGCCCTAAACTTTGCGTGTTGAAGTAGTCGAACCGAATGCCGCCTGTCAGCAGGACGTAGCGGGACAGGTGCAGGCTGTCCATCAGGTTCAGGCCGTACGTCTGCGAACTGACGTGCGTCGGATACGTTGACTGGATGACCGGCGGCGTGGGGTCGTCGGGGTTTGGCGACAGCAGGTTTGTGTACGAGGTGAAGGGAGAGCCATCGGCATTGAAGTAGCTCCAGCTAGCGGTAGTTGTGCGTTCGCGACCGCCTTCCATCAGCACAGAAGCGTTGTTGCCGATCCCGTGATACGCGAAGCTGCTGCTCAGTTCGGTGCGCGCCCACAGAATGTCGTCCGTGGCGTTGCGGGCGATGTTGTTGCGGCGCAGATAGGCCTGCCCTACCGGCGTGTTCTGGCCATAGCAGGACGTGATGACGTTGCTGGTCGCGGCACACGTCGACGTATAGCTGGCGTAAATGCGATTCGCTGCCGCGGCCGTGGGATTGAGCGCTGGGCCGACACCCGCAATGGTGCCTGTCGAGTTCACGATGGCCTCCGTCACGCGCACCTGCCGGGGGTAGCGGCCGTAGCGGACAGAGGTACGCATGCTGGTGTGCGAGCCGAAGTCGTGCTCCAGCTTGGCGGTGGCCAGGTCCGGCGTCAAATTCATCTCGTTGAAGTTGCGCAGGCCATAGAAATCATGGGTCGGCACAGGTGCCACAACCGCGTCCAGCCACGTCACACCGTAGTCCGGCGTGGTGCGCTCCATCTGGTGCATGTACTGCAGCACAAAGCGTGTGGACGTGTTCAGGCCGAACACCAGCGACGGCGCAAATGCGACGCGCCGGATCTCAGCGATGTCACGCCCCGCTGTACCGGTCTCCATGCCCATGGCGTTGAAGCGAAGGGCTGAGTTACTCACGAGATGGGTCAGCGGCACATTGATGTCCAGCGTGCCGCGGCGCATACCGTTCGTGCCGAATTGCAGGTTGGGCCGGATGAATTGGTTGACGACCGGCTGCTTCGACTCCTGGTTGACCACGCCTCCCGTCGAGCCGCGTCCGAACTCCACCGACGCCGGGCCTTCCAACACATCGATGGACTCGTAATCGAAGCTGTCGCGGAAGTACGATCCAAAATCGCGAATGCCGTCGAGAAAGATGTCCTTCTGTGCGGAAAACCCGCGGATGGTCAGGTTGTCGCCCTGCAGACCGCCCTCACCCGCCGCCAGCGCGATACCCGGCACGTTCTTCAGGCTGTCCTTGAACGAGACAGCCGCCTGCTCCTGCAGGATGTACTGCGGAATGACGTTCACGGTCTGCGCCGTGTCCGTAAGCGACTCCGTAAACTGGCTGAGCGCGACCGAGTTGCTGCCAGCAACCACGCTCACCTGGTCCGCGTTCTGGATCTGGATCTCGGCGCGAAGACCGTTACGCTCCAGCTTGAACCCAAGCC
Source organism: uncultured Terriglobus sp. (assembly GCA_937871605.1). GTDB lineage: Bacteria > Acidobacteriota > Terriglobia > Terriglobales > Acidobacteriaceae > Terriglobus. Next base: position 2,485 of record CALMRM010000254.1, read on the forward strand.
CGGTATCGGCCAGGACGGCCTTGAGCGCGTCCTCGTTGCTGAACGATCCGCGCACCCCTTTGGAATGGAACCCTGCCATTTGGTCCGGCGGCAGGTGGATGGACACCGACATGCCCGAAGCCTGCCGAAACTGTTCCAGCACTGTTGACAGTGACCCGGCTGGAATGTCAAACACCTGCACCGGCGCCTGTGCGTCTGCCTTGCCACTGTGTGCAAAGGGCGCTGCCCAAAGGTTTGCCTGCAGGC
>CALMRM010000255.1:0-482 GCA_937871605.1 uncultured Terriglobus sp.
CCACCACGATGGGGGTCGCCTCAAGCCCAAGCTGCGGCATCGGTGCAATCCACTTCAACGCAAGGCGGCTTACGTTGGCCTTGTTGATGCCGGTGAGCGGGCTGTAGCGGTTGGCGCTCAGGTTGCCGTTGTACGTCGGCCAGTTGCCGGCCGTGGGATGCAGGATGCCGTCGAACTCAATTGCATTAGCACCCTGCGTCACGACGGTGTTGGCCGCGGGCAAAGCACCCGGTTCCACGCCGCTCAGGCTGCCCAGAAACGCAATCAGGTTCTGTATGGCCGTAGGTGGCAGACCCAGCGGATGCATCGCTGCATGGGCATCTTTTGTGATGGACGCGACCTCACTCAGCGGCAGCAGGTGAAACGCTCCCTTCAGATCCTGCAGGTGGATGTCGTAGTTCGTCTGGTTGCGTAGATAGCCTCGGAGCGTCTTGCCACCGGGCTTCGTGACCACAGTCGCAAGCTCATAACCAGGGGTAATG
>CALMRM010000255.1:492-1348 GCA_937871605.1 uncultured Terriglobus sp.
CGAAGGCGCGCTGAGCCGCAAGCCAACATCGGAAAGGTCAGGCCCAGTGGACGATCCAATGCCATGCACCATGTGGCACGTGCTGCACTTGCCTTCGTTCCAGTAGAACTGCTTACCTGCGTCTGCGTCGCCGGTCACCGCCGCCTCAGACGCGGGCACGTTGAGAGAGGCCACATAGGCCGCAAGCTCGTCCAACTGCTGCGCGGGCAGACTGCCGAAGGGCGGCATGCCTGAAGCTGGAAAGCCCGCTGCGATGGTGCCATGAAGCCGTTCGATGGAACGACCACGCAGATCAGCATTGTCCGCGAGCTTTGGCGCATGTTCCGTACCGGCACCATCCGCGCCATGGCAACCGATGCAGAGATTCTCGTAACGCGCCTTGCCCGCTTTCGCCGAAGGAGCGGCGGGATGTGCTGCCTGCGCCTCAGCGGCAGGTGGCGCGACCGCCAGCAGGCAGATGAATGCGATCAGGAGCAAACGGACATATGTCTGCTTTGCGAACCGCGCCGCGCTCTGCGCGATCCGACCCGAGACGCGTTGCTTTGGCACACCGATCACTTGCTGTACTCCACCGCATTGCTCAGCAAGCGCCGATACGCAGCGTTCTGAAAATCTTCGGCGCGATGCCCCATCATGAAGTAGAAGACAGTGCCTTTACCCGTGGGTAGCATCCACCCGGCAGTGTCCTGCATGTACACGCGGCCGGTCTTGGCATCCGTGTACTTCATACCGAGCAGCAGTATGCGTTCGCCGGTCAGCACGTGGTTCAGGTACACCTCGGTGTCAGGGAATGTAGTGCCGGGCAGCATGTGCTCGCCTCCACCCGCAGGATCGTTGAATGCGACCCGCTCGCCGA
>CALMRM010000256.1 GCA_937871605.1 uncultured Terriglobus sp.
GATCCACACCGCCGGCTTGGAGCATTCTCGGATATGGCCGATGCACTCCGTCCAGCGCACGGCTCCTGTCACCTGCCGGATAAGCGCGTCGCGTGCTTCCGATCGGCGCGTTACCAGCCGCGCATCGACGTTGCAGGCGACCGGAATGGTTGGGTCGAGAAAGACCACGCGCTCCAGTTCTGCCGCCAGCCGCTCCGCCGCCGGTGCCATCAGGTTGCAGTGAAACGGGGCAGAGACGGGAAGCGGCACCACGCGTTTGGCACCGGCCTCTTTGCACAAGTCGCCCGCACGAGCCACGCCGGCGGCATCGCCTGAAATCACGGTCTGCTCTGGAGCGTTCATGTTAGCCGGGGCCACGGTGACATTATGCTCGTCGCTGGCCAGCTGGCACAGGTCGCTGATGCGGTCTGCTTCCAGTCCCAGGATGGCAGACATAGCACCCTTGCCTGCGGGCACTGCCTCCTGCATGAAACGGCCGCGGCAGCGCACTGTGCGCACCGCGTCGGCGAAGGAAAAAGTGCCGGCGACCACGTGTGCGCTGTACTCGCCCAGGGAGTGCCCGGCGACGACGGCGGGCGTCACGCCGCGTTCGGCGAGCACGCGGGCAGCGGCGACAGATACGGTCAGAATGGCGGGCTGGGTAAATTCGGTCTGCTTGAGCTGCTCGTCGGGTCCCTCAAAGCAGAGCTTTGACAGGCTGTACCCGAGTGCTTCGTCGGCTTCATCGAACACAGCCTTGGCCGCGGGGAACTGTTCGGCCAGTTCACGCCCCATGCCGGTCGACTGGGAGCCCTGGCCAGGGAAGAGGAATGCAATGGTCTCCGCGCTCATACGCTTCACTCTACCGGAGTGTGCAGGGTCTCCGCCCGGCTAGATGCCGACGCTGTAGTCCAGGCTGCCGGAGCGGTCACCCGAGTGGGCGTAGTAGTCGTACGGCGTACGGCGTGCCACCTTGTAGCGGCCCCGCAGCTCGCGCCCGGCCAGCAGACCCAGCGTAAGCACGCCCAGGCCTCCCAGCACCCAGGCCGCGGTCACCATCAGGCCCTCGGTGTGCGATCCGTCTTCCGAAAACACCCTCTCGACTGCGCCCGGCAGACGCCGCAGCGTGTCCCCAAGCTGATCGATCAGATTTGTGTGTTCCTCCAGCAGTTGCATGCGCATCATCATAGCCTAGACAGACGGCGGTGCTTATGAAAGGTGATACCAGCCATGCTCTTCGACGGTACCGGAGTGGGACGGCATGAAAATGCCACTGCCAGCACGCTACCTCCACGCACAAAGTGTGTCCAATACAGTATGAGAACCCGTCGGACGTTGCGTGCGCTTGCCTGTTGTGCGATTGCTGGTGGCATCACCCTGTCTGCTGCGAGCCGTGCATCGGCACAGATGCTGGGTGAGCCCTCACAGGGCGGCCCTACCACGCCACCGCCTGCATACGTACCAGCGACGCCGCCCGGGTATCCGCCTGCCCCGCCTGCCGTGGCAGGGCCGCTCAATTTCGATGCTGTCATGAGCAGCGCGTACTCGCAGTCGGCCTTTACCTTTGACCGCTCCATGCTGAAGGCGGCGGACGGCTTTTTCGCGGGGGGCGATCCGGAGACGCGCCGTGTCGTGGCGGGGCTAAACAGCATCACGGTGCGCAACTACCGGGCGCGTGACTTTGCCCGGTACGATGGAGGTGCGCTCGCCTTCCTGGACGGCCAACTGCGCACCGCAGGCTGGCGGCACCTGGTGAACGCAAACGCACACGCGGGCAACACGACCGACCTGTGGCTACACTTCTCAGGTGGTGACATCAACAATGTCACGGTGCTGACGCGCGGGGACCGGGTGATGAACGTGATCGCTGTCGATTGCGATCTGCGGCCACTGGATCTGTTGCACCTGAGTGGACACTTCGGCATCCCGAAGGTGGATGAGAACGCGGTGATGGTGCCCGCGCACTGAGAGCGTGCGCCGACCCCGGTCTCAAACAAGTGATGCAGCCCCACAGCAAAGCACACGTGGGCCTGCTGTGGCGCTGTTTGGAACCTCGCATGAACAGGAGCAGACTAAAGGGCCTCGCCGAGGCGAGGCCCTTCGTGCAGCTACCGTGACTTAGGCGCGGTTCAGGTCGTGCAGTGTGCTGCTGACTGCGTTGGCTGCCTTGCCGACCGTGTCCTTCACCGTGCCAACCACCTGGTCGCCCACACCTTCGGCCTGGAGGTCTTCGTTGCCGGTCGCCTTGCCGAAGCCCTCCTTGGCTTTGCCCAGCACGCTGCCACCCGTGCCTTTGATGCGCTGCTTGCTGCCCCACACGCCACTCTGTGCTGCCGCGTCCTCAACGTCCGGGTCTCCGTAGCTCGCATCGGGTGTGTTGGCGATGTAATACGCGGCCGCGCCAAATGCGACGCCCGCAATGATCCAGGGAAGAGCTTTCATGGTCACAATCTCCTGCGGAATGAGATGCAGGTTGCGCTACGGTGAACGGCAAAAACCCACGAAGAACGCAGAGGGCGCGGAGGTATGCGCAGAGGCCGGAGAGTCGTGGCCAGCTACACTCGACGGAGATGCCCGCGCCCTCCACTGTCTGCTCGTTTGCCAAGGTTAACCTGGGCTTGCGCATCGGCCCGCCACGACCGGACGGGTATCACGACCTCTCCACGCTGTACCAGACCATTGCTCTGCACGACGAGGTAACGGTGGAGGCAGAGGTTGCATCTGTGACCTCCATCACGCTTTCCTCGAACGACCCGCGCCTGCCCACGGACAGCCGCAATACGGTTCATCGCATGGTGAGTGCCGCGCTGGACACGATGGGGGTGGCAGCATCCGTGCGCGTGCGCTTGCAGAAGAACCTGCCTGTGCAGGGTGGCCTGGGTGCGGGTTCAGCCAATGCTGCCGCGGCGCTGCTTGGCCTGCTGCGGCAGTTGGCGCCGGTAGGAACGCTGACGGGGGCACAGCAGCTTGCCCTGGCCGAACGCATCGGCTCTGATGTGCCCCTTTTCCTGATTGGGGGCACCGTGTACGGGCACGATCGTGGTCAGCGGGTGCAGCCATACCCGGACCTGCCCGCCATGCCGTGCGTCATTGTTGCGCCTGGTGTTGGTTCGTCCACGCCGCAGGCCTTTCGCGCGTGGGACGCTCACGTTGCCAGCCTCTCACCAGCTGCCACGCAGAGCAGGTTAGAGGAGTTATGTCGCCTCTATGCCGCTGCTGCCGTTGCCGGGGGGCGGGGTGTAGGAAACAGCCAAAGTCCAGATGATCTGGGGGGCCCATTCAGTGCTGACAGGGCGGCAGATTCGCTCTCCGCGCTCGTAGGGGCCGGGCTGAACAACGATTTTGAGTCGGTCGTCTTCGAGCAGCACCCCTTTCTGCGTGACAGCAAGCGCGCGCTCACCGGGGAGGGCAGCGTTCCGGCGGAGCAGCAGGCGATTTTGGCCATGCTGTCGGGCTCGGGGTCGTCGCTGTTTGGCCTCTACCGCACCTGGGACGATGCGAAGGCGGCGCAAGCGCGCGCACAGCCACTCCGCGGGCTGGCCTTGTTGACGGAAACCCTGCCGCGAGCTGCCTATTGGCGCGCGCTCTTTGCACAACAGGGCAGCTGATGGGCCAAACAGCACAGGGAAGTACGCCACGCGCCCTCGGCTTCGGTACACTGGTAAAGCTTCCACCCGGGCACTACAGCCCGGCGCGAAGTTGGGCGATCGACTAATGGTAGGTCCAGTGCCTTTGAAGCACTTTGTCTAGGTTCGAATCCTAGTCGCCCAGCCAACTACCGTCGATGTTACCTCGCTGGTGCCGCTACACAGGTGCGCCGGCACGGGGACAGCAGCGGAATGACCGCAGAACCAACCAACGCTAACCGGCTTGGAGGCTCGCACCGCATGACCGCACACAGTACGGCACCGGACACTGTTCAAACCAGCATGCCATTCGCCACGCCCGAGATGAACCACGCGGACCGCGCTACCCTGATTGCCGCCGCACCTGGTCGGCAGCCCGCCGCCACGCCAGAGCGCAAACGATCGAACCGTCTGGCAGACGACCGCCGCTTCAAGATCATTTCCGGCTCTGCCAATCGCGCACTGTGTGAAGAGGTGTGCAGCTTTTTAGGCGTGCCCGTGGGGCAAACCAAGATGGTTTGCTTTTCCGATGGCGAGGTCCACTTTCAGCTGCTTGAGAATGTGCGCGGTGCGGATGTTTTTCTGATCCAGCCGACCAGCTTTCCAGTGGACACGCACCTTATGGAATTGCTGATTATGATCGACGCGCTCAAGCGGGCCTCCGCGGGGCGCATCACGGTGGTGATGCCGTACTACGGCTACGCCCGGCAAGATCGCAAGGACCGTCCGCGCGTCGCCATCACGTCCAAGCTGGTGGCCGACCTCTTGGAGAAGGCCGGGGCGAACCGCGCCCTGCTGGTGGATCTGCATGCGGCCCAGATTCAGGGTTTTTTCAATATTCCGGTGGACCACCTGTTCGCTTCCCCGGTGCTGGTGGGCTACTTTCGCGACCTCAAGCTGCCGAACCTGACTGTGGTGTCGCCTGATGCGGGCGGCGTGGAGCGTGCGCGCTTCTTTGCGCAAAAGCTCGAAGTGCCGCTGGCCATTGTGGACAAACGCCGCACCGACATCAATGTGACCGAAGTGATGAACGTCATCGGCGATGTAAATGGGCGTACCTGTATCATTCTGGATGACATCGTCGATACAGCAGGCACATTGACCAAGACCGTGGACGCGCTGCTGGCGAATGGCGCAACTGATGTTTACGCCTGCGCCTCGCATGCCGTGCTGTCAGGCCCGGCCGTAGAGCGGCTGGCGGCCAGCAGGCTCAAGGAACTGGTGGTGACCAACACCATTCCGCTGAAGGCAGATGCGGCAGCGCTAAGCAAGATCAAGGTGCTTTCGGTGGCAGGCCTGCTGGGCCGCGCGATTGAAAGTATTCACATGGAGACGAGCGTGAGTTCGCTCTTCACCTAACCTCAACCGCGGCAGACGCCGCAAAGGGAGCGAGCAGCCCTCGTGCCCGAAAGGAAATCATGGCAAGCACACCCGCTGAAGCAGTCAAAGCAACACCCCGCACTGGCAAGTTCAACAAGAATGCAGCCCGCCGCGTCCGCGTCTCAGGCCTTATTCCGGCCGTCGTATACGGTGCCGGTCAGGAGTCGCAGGCCATCGCCGTTGACCCCAAGTCCATCCTCAAGATCCTGCACTCGGAGAGCGGTCACAACACGATTTTCGACCTGGACATTGAGAGTGGCGCGGGCACCAAGGCCATGATCGTGGACTGGCAGTACGAACCCATCAAAGGCAAGCTGTTGCACATCGACCTGAAGCGGATCGCCATGGACAAAGCCATGCGCGTCTCCGTGCCGATCACACTGACGGGGACTCCGGCGGGCGTCAAGACGCAGGGCGGCGTGCTGGACCAGATCCTGCGCGAGATCGAAGTGGAGTGCTTGCCCACCGAGATCCCCTCGCATATCGATGTGGACGTTTCTGGCCTGGAGCTCTACGGCGCCATCCACGTGTCAGACCTGCCGCACACCGGTTCCGTCAAGTTCCGCGAGCCGGAGGAAACGCTGGTCGCTCACGTCACCGAGGTCAAGGAAGAGGCAGCTGCAGCCGAGATCTCTGACGCGCCCGCCACTGGGCAGCCGGAAGTGACCAAGGGCAAGGGCAAGGCCGAGCCGCAGGCGGCTGCTCCCGCGCCCAACAAGACGCCGGGCAAGAAGTAGTTGGGTGGTTAGTTGTTGGTTGTTCGTTAGGAGGAATCCAGCTAACAACCAACAACGAACAACCATCAACCTGAGGAACGCGGAACGTGAAGCTCATCGTCGGCCTTGGGAATCCCGGCCCGGAGTACACTTTTACGCCTCACAACGCAGGGTTTCTCGCCATAGACCGCATCGCAGAACAGAGCGGTGCGGTCGTGGCGAACCGGCGGGGCAGAGCGCTTACCGGCAAAGTTGTCATCGCTGGGGAAGAGTGCCTGCTGGCCAAGCCGGAAACGTTCATGAATCTGAGCGGCTTGTCTGTGTCGGCACTTCTGCGAGAGTGCGACCTGGATGGCACCCGAGACCTGATCGTGCTGTACGACGAACTGGCTTTTCCTCTGGGTGAGTTGCGGCTGCGGCCCGGCGGCAGCAGCAACGGGCATAACGGTGTGAAGTCGATTACCGGCGCGCTTGGCACGGAGGAATGGATGCGTGTCCGTCTTGGTGTGGGCAAGCCCGCGTTGGCAGATGGCCGGGAGATCAAGTCGGGCGGCAAGGACTACCTGCTGGCACCGATGCGCAAGGCGGAGCTGGAGGTGCTGGATGGGGTACTCGACCGTGCATCCCAGGCCGTGGAGTGGATCATCCGGCGCGGGATGAAGGATGCCATGAATGAGTTCAACCGCAAGGCCTGAGTTCGGTACACTGGTAGACGGCGCGTTGAAGGTCAGCGGCCCGTGCAACACCGCAACACTTATTTTCCATATCTCTCCGCAGTTGAGGGGTGCGAGTTCAGAAGCTCGCAGAAAGCAGAACAGCAATGGATCGTACCTATGAAGTCATGTACATCGTCCGCCCAGACGTGGAAGAGGCCGACCTGGACAAGCTCATCGAGGGTTTCAGCCAGGTGGTCACCAACGGTGGCGGCGAAGTCACCAATGTGGAGAAGTGGGGCCGCCGGCGCCTTGCCTACCTTGTCCGCAAGTTCCAGGACGGCATTTACATTCTGATGTTCATCACGGCAGATGGCCCGCTGGTGGCCGAGCTGGAGCGTCGCCTGCGCGTGACCGAGCCCGTCATCAAGTTCATCACCGTGCGCACAGATCTGGAGAACAAGCGTGTGGCCAAGATCAAGGCGATTCGCGCCACCAAGGTGAAGACGTCGGCACAGCAGCCCGCACCGCCGCCTGAGAGCGCCCCGGCAGAAGCTGCACCGGCACCAGCGGAAGCAACCGCATAAGTCCTGCACCCCCGAACGAACTCGCAACCCGCGGCATACACCTGCTCCACACGCTCATAGGGCTCCACGCGGCCCTGGGCAGGCAGCCGCCGAACCAAACCGAAAGGACCAAGCACCATGGCAGACGAGACCAGCAGCACCCCCTCCGCTCCTTCACAGGGCGGCGGTGGATACCAAGGCAATAACAGCGGCGGACCGCGTCCTCCGCGCCCGGCAGGTGGCGCAGGCGGCGGTGGCCGCAAGTTCTTCCGCCGTAAGAAGGTGTGCAAGTTCTCTGCAGAGAAGATCGATCACATCTCCTACCGCGATGTGCGCCTTCTGCAGCAGTTCATCGCAGAGCGTGGCAAGATTACGCCGCGCCGCCTGACCGGCACCCGTACGGAGTACCAGCGTCAGTTGTCGCGCGCCATCAAGCAGGCACGCAACATCGCCCTGCTGCCCTTTGCCGCCAAGTTCTAGTTGACCGCAGGACCACCTCGGTTCCTGCCCGGAGATCGTTATGGAAGTAATTTTGAAGCAGGACGTCGAAAGCCTGGGCCACCAGGGCGATGTCGTCAAGGTAGCCAACGGCTACGGCCGCAACTACCTGCTCCCGCAGCGGCTGGCCATTGAGGCCACCAGTTCCAACAAGGCCGTCATTTCGCAGATGAAGGAATCGGCTGTTCGCAAGGCTGCCAAGGACAAGGCTGCCGCGCAAACCGAGGCCGAAAAGCTCAACGCGGTCGAACTGACGTTTGAGCGTAAGGTCGGTGCCAACGATACGCTGTTCGGCTCCGTCACCTCGGCGGATATCGCCAGCGAACTTGAGAAGCAGGGCTACACGGTCGACCGTCGCAAGATCGCGCTGGATGAGCCGCTGAAGCAGCTGGGCGAGTTCCACGTGCCGGTCAAGCTCTTCCGCGAGGTCTCCGCGCATGTCAAGGTGACCATCAAGAGCGATGACCCGAATTACGTTCCGGGTCAGAATGCCGTGGTAGATGAGACAGTTGAAGTGTAACTGTATCGTTTTGAACTAACTCGTAACGCAAAGGAGCGCCATGGTACCGGCGCTCCTTTTACATTTCTTTAACGCTATCGTTATGATGTGGCTCGTTATGGAACATTTTCGCAAGTCTGAACGCTTTCCACTCTCCTTGATTCTCGTTGCTGTGCTCTCCCTGCTTGCCTTTCTGCCGCTTGCCTTGCCGAGCCGGGGCAAGCCCGTGCGACCTGTGCAGGGCTACTCCACGCCTGGGCTCCACGGCGGCAGCACGGCCCAGCCGCCGGGCCAGCAGCCTCGCTAAAGCGCAGCCTTGTGCCTATGGCGAGTCTGCGGCATCACGCCGTCTTCAGCGCATGACGGGTTCAGTCTTGGGCCGCAGCAGGCGTGTGGCTCCGGCGCATCCGTTTGACACTCTTCACGGAACGGATACCGGCGCGCTCATACCGGGCGAGGCATTGCAGACGGGGCACCGTCACGGCAGGCACATCACCGCCTACCATGGCGTGGCGCCCTCGCTGTTTCGCAAGCTGTTGCTGCGCTGGCAGGCGGTTGCGGTGCATCCTGTGCCTGGCACCGCTTTCGTCGACATCGGCGCTGGGAAAGGCCGTGCCATGCTGCTGGCCGCGGAACAGCCCTTTCGACGCATCCTGGGCGTGGAACTGGACCCAGCACTTGCGCAGACGGGAAAGCGCAATCTTGCACTGTGGCAACGCACCCACATCGGTTCGGCCATGCGACTGGAGCAGGCCGACGCATTGCGGTTGCGCCTCCCCGCTGGGCCCTGTCTACTGTTCCTCTTTAATCCCTTTGACGCTATCGTCATGGACCGCCTGCTACAACGCTTGCAGCACCACTTTCGTCAGCGTCCGGGCGAGCTCGACATCCTGTACGTGAACGATGAGCAGCGAGACGTGCTGCAGCAGGAGTACCCGTTCCAACAGCTATGGCGAGGGCGTATCCACCTGTCGCATGAGGACCGGACTGCGGACAAGGCCATTATCTCGCACGATGCGGATGGCCTCTATGTGACGACGGGCTACGAGGATTGCAGCATCTGGCGGCTGGATGTGTAAGGAGCAAGCAAAAGCGGCTCCGCTGTGGGAGCCGCCTTCGCGTGGTTCGTTTTACGCTGCGTGCAGGCGGTCGATGCCTGTCTCGCGGAACGGATCGATGACGATTTTTGTCACACGGTCCTTCTTCTCTTTCCATATTTTGTACATGTCCGGCACATCCTGCATCCCGATGCGGTGCGAGATCATAAAGCTGGGATCGATTTGACCGCTCTCTACGCGCTCCAGCAGCGGCTTGAGGTATTTGTGCATGTTGGTCTGGCCCATCTTCATGGTGATGCCTTTGCCAAACGCTGCGCCGAAGTTCAGCTTGTTGAGCACACCGCCATACACACCGGGGATTGAGACCGTGCCGCCCTTGCGTACGGATTGCAAGACCTGCCGCAGGGCAGTGGGACGATCGGTTTCCAGCATTAACGTCTGCTCCACCTTGTCGTACATCGCTGCTACGTCGGTACCGTGTGCTTCCATGCCGACGGCATCGATGCAGCTATCTGGGCCGACGCCGCCAGTCAGGTCGCGCAGCGCTTCTACCACGCTGCTGGTCTGCTCGTAGTTGATCACCGTTGCACCGCAGTACTCCTTGGCGAGCTGCAGCCTTTCGGGAAAGCGATCAATGACAAACACCCTGCCTGCACCCAGCATGTACGCGCTGGCAGCGGCAAACAGGCCAACCGGGCCCGCGCCCCACACGGCTACGTTGTCCCCGGGCTGAATCTGCGCATTTTCCGCGCCCTGATATCCCGTTGGATAGATGTCCGAGAGGAAGAGCACCTTTTCGTCATCGATGCCACTCTCCACCTTGATGGGGCCTACATCGGCGAAGGGAACGCGCACATACTGCGCCTGGCCACCGGCGTAGCCGCCGTAAATGTGGGAGTAGCCGAACAGGGCGGAGCCGCTGTAGCCGTAGAACTTTTCGCAGACGGCAGCATTCGGGTTGGTGTTGTCGCACAGCGACCACAGGTCCTTTGCGCAGAAGAAGCAGTTGCCGCAGGCGATGGTGAACGGCACCACTACCTTGTCACCCTTCTTCAGCTTCTTGACCTCGCTGCCGACCTCTTCCACCACGCCCATGAACTCGTGGCCCAGGATGTCGCCAGACTCCATGGTAGGGATGTACCCGTCATACAGGTGCAGGTCGCTACCGCAGATCGCCGTACGCGTCACGCGTAGAATGGCGTCACCCGGGTTGATAATCTCGGGATCTTTGACCGTCTGCACTTCCACCTTGCCCGTACCCATCCAACATACTGCCTTCATTGCATTGCTCCTGGCGCGTGGCGCCCTGAAAAATTGTTTGTAGGTTCGTCGAGCGAAGATTCTTAGCGCGACCTGCGAATGCCGTACCACGCAGCCAGGCCTATCACTGCGGCTACCGCGCCGAACAGCACCGGCATTGTACCAGAGCCTCCGGAGGAGTTCTCCTCGGCAAAGTCGCGTTGCTGGGCTCGATCTGACGTGCCAGGTGGCGTGGGCAGGTTCTCTGCGAACAGGATTTCCTTCCACTTACCAATCAGGCCGCGCGGTCCGGCAGGCTGGTCCTTCACGCTTGGGATTTCATGACTTTCCACCAGTTGCTTCAGGTGGCGCAGGTTCTCAATCGTCAGTTGCTCTGGGCTGCGTGTCAGCAGCTTGCCCAACGTGTTCGCCACGATGCCGCCAGGTATTTTGTAATCACTGACTACCGTCACCTGCGTGCCGCGTCCGGCGGGTGCATCTTCAAAGGTGTAGGTGTCCGTGCTGCTTTCGAAAGGACCGTTGATGATGCGAGCTACTTGCTTTTTTTGAGGCACCGACTCCAGCACTTCCGCGTCGAATTCAATCTGCTTGCCCGTGCCGGGGTCTTGCATGACCCAGTGGTGCGTCCTTTGGCCGGTCTCGGTAACGGAGACCACGCCCTCCTGCCATGCGGGAAGCAACTCCGGTCGATTGAAGATGTTGAACACCTGCTCCGGCGAGGCCTTGATGGTCTGCACCGCGTGCGACTGCACCCTGCCATGCTCACTGCCCCGTGGCAATGGCTGATAGATGTTGCCCTTCATGGGGAACGTGGGTCCGTGC
>CALMRM010000257.1:0-3336 GCA_937871605.1 uncultured Terriglobus sp.
GGCGCGCCTCTGTGTCGGCGATGAGCAACTGACCACCCGCGGGTACGGCAAGGCTGGAGATGGTGCCGAAGCTTGCCGCCAGCGCCGCACCGCCGTCCCCTGCGTCCCCTTCCTGTCCGTTCCCGGCGATGGTCGCGATGGTGCCGTTGGCGATTAGCTTGCGCACGCGGTGATTGCCGGTGTCTGCGATGTACAGTGCGCCGGAGCTGTCCACAGCCAGCGCACCCGGCATGCGCAGGGCCGCCGCGACCGCAGTGCCACCGTCTCCGCTAAAACCCGCAATGCCTGAGCCTGCGATGGTGGTGATGGTGCCATCTGCAATGGTAATGCGGCGCACGCGGTGATTGCCGGTGTCGGCGACGAAGACGTTGCCCGTGCTATCCACGGCAATGCCGGAGGGCGTATTCAACTCGGCAGCGGCAGCAGCCCCGCTGTCGCCTGCAAATCCCTGGCGGCCTGTACCCGCGATCACCGTGAGTTTGCCTGTGGCATCCACGCGCAGCACCTGATGGTTGCGGGCGTCAGCCACAAACAGATTGCCCGCGCTGTCATACGCAAGTGCGCGTGGCGAGCCAAGCGGCGACTGCGTGCCGCTGCCGGCCTTGATAGCACCATCGGTGCCGCTGCCCACCAGCGTAGACACGCCGTTGCCGGGCTGCAGCACCAGCACCGCCTGCGCTTGGGCTGTCTGCAGCAGCAGGTACGCCGCAAGCACGAGCCAGCACTTTGTAGTCACAGTACGCAGAGAGCGGCAGAAGCGAGTCATGAGGCCGATGGTGAGGTCTTGCAGCATTGTCCCATGGTCGTGGTTGCGCGGGCGAAGCGGCACTCCTGGTCCAAGCTCCTGGAACAAGGTGCCGTGCGCTAGGCGAAGAAGAACTCTTTGGTGCGCAGCTCCTTGATGGTGTCGCGCAGCTTGGCTGCTTTCTCGAACTCGAAGTTCTTGGCGGCTTCGCGCATGTCGGATTCCATGCCCGCGATGTGTTTGTCTAGCGCCTGCTGGCTGGTGAACTCCGGCACACCACCCGCATCTGTGGTCACGTCCACGTAGTCCGCTTCGGCGATGCCGACCAGTGCGTCGCCGATGGGACTGGCGACGGACTGCGGCGTGATGCCGTGCTCGTCGTTGTAGGCCTGCTGCTTCTCACGGCGTCGGCCCGTCTCGTCCAGCGCGCGCTTCATGCTGTCGGTCATGACGTCGGCATACAGGATGGCGCGGCCCTCCAGGTGGCGCGCGGCGCGGCCAATGGTCTGGATGAGCGAGCCCTGCGAACGCAGGAAGCCTTCCTTGTCCGCGTCCAGAATGGCGACTAGCGAGACCTCCGGCAGGTCAAGACCTTCGCGCAAGAGGTTGATGCCGATGAGCACGTCGTACTCACCGCGGCGCAGGTCGCGCAAGAGCTTCACGCGCTCCAGCGTTTCGATTTCCGAGTGCATGTAGCGGCACTTGACGCCAACCTCGGTGTAGTAGCCGGAGAGGTCCTCCGCCATGCGTTTGGTTAGGGTGGTTACCAATACGCGCTGGTCCTTCTCGACGCGGTCGCGGATCTCGGCCAGCAGGTCGTCAATCTGGCCCTTGATGGGGCGGATCTCCACCGGCGGGTCGATGAGGCCGGTGGGCCGGATGATCTGCTCGGTGACGACGCCTGCCGTCATGGTCAATTCGTACGGTCCCGGTGTGGCGGAGACGTAGACGATCTGTCCAGTGCGGTTCTCGAACTCGTCGAACTTGAGCGGACGATTGTCCATGGCGGAGGGCAGGCGAAAGCCGTAATCGACGAGGTTGCCCTTGCGCGAGCGGTCGCCGTGCCACATGCCGTGCAGCTGCGGCACGGTCACGTGCGACTCGTCAATGAAGATCATGAAGTCGCGCGGAAAGTAGTCGAACAGCGTGGGCGGCGGCTCACCGGGCAGGCGTCCGCTGAAGTGGCGCGAGTAGTTCTCGATGCCGTGGCAGTAGCCCACGGACTTAATCATCTCCAGGTCGAAGCGCGTGCGCTGGTGGATGCGTTGCGCCTCGACCATGCGGCCTTCCTTTTCGAGCTGCGCCTCCCACTCGGTAAGTTCAGACACGATGCTGTCGATGGCGGAGCGCTTTTTCTCCGGCTGCACCACGTAGTGCGACTTGGGATAGATGGGCAGGCGTGCGTACTTCTGCTTGACGGTGCCGAACAGCGGATCGATCTGCGACAGGGAATCGATCTCGTCGCCGAACAGCTCGATGCGATAGGCGTTCTCGTCGTAGGTGGGGTAGACCTCCACCACGTCGCCGCGCACGCGAAAGGTGCCTCGGCGAAAGTCGCCGTCATTGCGCTCGTACAGGATTTCAACCAGCCGCCGGGTTATGTCTTCGCGGCGTAGCTTCTGGCCCTTTTCCAGCAGCATGAGCATGCCGTAGTAGGCTTCCGGCGAACCCAGGCCGTAGATGCACGACACGGACGAGACGATGATGCAGTCGCGCCGCTCAAACAGGCTACGCGTGGCGCTCAGGCGCAGCTTGTCCAACTCCTCGTTGATGGTGGCTTCCTTCTCGATGTAGAGGTCGCCAGACGGGATGTAGGCTTCGGGCTGGTAGTAGTCGTAATAGCTGACGAAGTACTCGACCGCGTTGTTCGGGAAAAAGGTTTTGAACTCGTGGTAGAGCTGCGCCGCCAGTGTTTTGTTGTGCGCCAGCACGATGGCCGGGCGGTTTACTTCCTCGATGACCTTGGCCATAGTGAAGGTTTTGCCGGACCCGGTGACGCCCAGCAGCACCTGGTGCTTTTCGCCGTCGCGCAAGCCCGCCGTCAACTCCTGGATGGCGCGGGGCTGGTCGCCCTGCGGCTTGTACGCGGTGCTGAGCTGAAAGTCCATCCGTACAGGATATCTGGTGCCTGCTCAAGCTGTTCCACTCCCGGGTTGTCATCCCCGCAGCTTCGCCTGCTTGTCATCCCGCAGCTTTACCTGTTTGTCATGGCGCAGCTTCACCTGTTGGTCACCCGGTAGCCTCACCTCTTTGTCATCCCGTAGCGGAGCGAAGGGATCTGCATGTGTGCCGGTCCGTCTATGACGCTAATGGTGCAGGCCGCGTCACAGCCGTCCGCGCACACGTGAACACTGCAGCTACCTGGCTCCGCCGGACTGTGCGGGTCAGCAGCCAACATGCAGATCCCTCCGCTGCGCTGCGGGATGACAACAGTTAAAGCTGCGCTGCGGGATGACAACCAAGCCGCGCTGCGGCATGACAACCAAGCTGCGCTGCGGGATGACAACCAAGCCGTGCTGCGGCATGGCAACCAAATAGAGGGAGGGAATTGCAGAAAGAAAATCATGGTCGGCTGTGCTGTTGGGTGATAC
>CALMRM010000257.1:3346-4428 GCA_937871605.1 uncultured Terriglobus sp.
CTCTGCCGCCGCATTCTAAGCCGCATGTTGCAGGAGCCCAACGATGGCCAGCGCCTCAGTCGCATTTGACGAAATCCCAGTCTCGCCCACCAGATCAGAAGAACTCGCCGGACCGCCCAGGCAGGAGTTCGCTCCGGTCACGCGGCAGGAGCGCATCAACAGTCTGGACGTGCTGCGCGGCTTTGCGCTGATGGGCATCCTGCTGATGAACATCACCAGCTTTGGCCTGCCGGGCTGGGCGTACGCCGTTCCTCTCGGGACCGTGCTGCCCGTGTTCTCCGGACCGCATGCAAGGGTAAACACGGTCGCGTGGATGCTGCGTTGGGTCTTTGCGGAGGGCAAGATGCGCGCCCTGTTTTCCATGCTGTTTGGCGCGGGAGTTGTCTTGCTGACGGATCGGGCCGAGCGTCGCGGTGGCGGCGACCGTGTTGCCGATATCTTTCTGCGCCGCAACATGTGGCTGGTGCTGATCGGGTTTCTGCACGGCTATCTGGTCTGGAATGGCGACATTCTCTTCTGGTATGGCGTCGTCGCCCTGCTGTTTCTCTATCCCATGCGCAAGCTGCAGGCCAAAACGCTGATCAAGACGGCAGGATGGCTGCTGGTGGTGTGGGTGCTGGTGGCTGGGGTTGGACGGTACCTGGGGACATACTTCACCTATAAGAAGGGTGTGGACGCGATTGCCGCCGTACACGCCGGAAAGGCCATAACGCAGGATCAGAAAGACGCTATCGGCGCGAAGGTGAAGCTGGACCAGCAATGGTGGCACTCCACCAAGGATGTTGACGAAGACCTTGCAAAACATAAGAGCTACGCAAAAGCGTTTGCCGCGGATGCGAAAGGCGAGTATGACGCAGCCACCGCGATCTATGTGGCGTTTCCAGATGTGCTCATCTTTATGCTGCTGGGCATGGGGTTGTACAAGAACGGCTTCCTCACCGGCCAGCAGCCCCGGGCCGTGTATGTGCGTACGGCTCTCGTTGGCTATCTCATCGCTGTTCCGCTGGGCGGAGCGGCGTGCATCGAGTCGTGGCGCAGCGGCTTTGAGGCTGTGCGGTCGAACGCGTGGCTCACCATTCCGT
>CALMRM010000257.1:4438-21150 GCA_937871605.1 uncultured Terriglobus sp.
TTTTGCTCATCCTGCGTGCGGGCGTGCTGAAGTGGGTTGCCGCGCGCGTCGCCGCTGTTGGGCAAATGGCGCTGAGTAATTATCTGCTCACCAGCATCCTGTGCCGCTTCCTCTTCGTGTGGGGGCCGACGCACTGGTACGGCTTTGTGGAGTATTACCGGCTGTACTGGATCGTCGCGGGTGTGTGGGCGATCAACCTCGTGTGGAGTCCCTTGTGGCTCCGCCGCTTCCAGTTCGGCCCGGTGGAATGGCTGTGGCGTTCGCTTACCTACTGGCACAGGCAGCCCATGCGGCTCACCGCCGCGCAGCGCGTTACAGTGGAGGCTTGAGCGCCACCCACGAGACAAAGCAGCATGACCCATCCACCCTGCGCGGCTACGCGTTGGCCGTGGCGCTGCTGTCGGCCGCAGCGCAGTTCATGGAGAACCTGGATGCGACCATCATCGCGACAGGCCTGCCCTCCATGGCGCGCGACTTCCATACCACCGCTGTCGCGGTCAACGTCGGCATCACGGCATACCTGCTGACGCTGGCGATCTTTATTCCTGTGAGTGGCTGGATGGCTGCGCGCTTTGGCGAACGTCGCGTGTTTGCGGCCGCCATCCTGATCTTTACGGTAGCGTCGGCCTTGTGTGGTCTCAGCCGAACGCTGCCGCTGTTTACGGCAGCGCGAGTGCTGCAGGGCATTGGCGGATCGATGATGGTGCCGGTGGGCCGGCTGATGGTCGTGCGTGCCGCAAGCAAGGCACAGCTGATGAAGGCGATTGCGTATACCATCTGGCCGTCGCTGGTTGGGCCGATCGTTGGGCCACCGGTGGGCGGCCTGGTGCTGCGGTACGCCAGCTGGCCATGGATGTTTCTGCTCAACCTGCCCATCGGTGCGGTGCTCTTTGTGCTGGCGCTGCGCATCGTGCGCAGTGACGGAAGAGGCCGCCGGACGCCATTCGATGTGCCCGGTTTCCTACTGGTGGGCGGCGCATCGTTTAGCCTGGTGTACCTGCTGGAGGCGTTGCAGTCTGCGCATCCTGAGCCCCGGATCACCGCACTGTTCGCGAGTGCCAGCGTTATGCTTGGCGCGCTCATGCTGTGGCATCTGCGCCGGGCGTCCGCACCTTTGTTTCATCTGGAGGTCTTTCGCATCCCCACCTACCGAGTCGCCCTGCTGCCCGGGCTGCTGGTGCGCATGGCCGTGTTCTCCATCCCGTTTCTGCTGCCGCTGTTGTTTCAGGTTGGGTTCGGGCTTGATCCGCTGCGGTCTGGCTCCCTGACCATGGCGGTGTTTGTCGGCAACCTGGCGATGAAGCCGCTGACCACGCCACTGCTGCGGCGCTTTGGCTTTCGGCAGGTGCTGGTTTGGAACGGTGTTGCAACCGTGCTGCTGCTGGCGGCCTGCGGCTGGCTGAACGCGGGCACTCCGCGCTCCCTGGTGCTGCTGCTGCTATTTCTAGGCGGCCTGGGACGCTCCATGGAGCTGACATCGCTCACGACCATGGGCTTTTCAGACCTGCCGGAGGACCTGAAGGGCAGCGGCACCACCCTGGCCACCACCCTGCAGCAAATGACCACCAGCCTGGGCGTGGCGCTAGCCGCACTGGCATTGCATGTGGCTGCCTACGGACGAACCGTTGTTGCGGGGGACTTTCGCGTCGCCTTTTGCGCCATGGCCGCGCTGTGCGCATGCGCGTTGCCGTTTTTTGCGCGTTTGCATCCGGACGCAGGCGCGGCGGTCAGCGGGGCAAGAGTGCGCCTCGCGCCTGTGCCAGCGGAGACGGTGTAAGCAGGCGGTAGAGCTGCGGGAGCCAGTCCGCCGGTGTGTGTGCCAGCCCGTCCGGCCGCGATGCCAGTAAGCTGGCTGGGCTCAGGCCGTAGAGGCAGCCGAGACTCAGGACACCTGCCGCCCGCGCTGTTTCAACGTCCACATGCGAGTCGCCCACCATGACCGTCCGCGCCAGCGCGACCGGTCTCTTGCGCAGCGAAGCCGCTTCCGCC
Organism: uncultured Terriglobus sp.; assembly: GCA_937871605.1. Classification (GTDB taxonomy): domain Bacteria; phylum Acidobacteriota; class Terriglobia; order Terriglobales; family Acidobacteriaceae; genus Terriglobus. The sequence continues at coordinate 6,428 of CALMRM010000257.1, forward strand.
ACAAGGGTTAGGAGCCCTGCGGGATTGGGCTTTTTCGTAGGAAAGCTGTTGCCGCCATAGTTGGCGAAGAAGAAGGGTGAGAGGCCCAGGCCGTCGCAGATGGAGTGGGACGGGTTTACAGGCTTATTGGTCAGCACGGCCATGGGCAGCGCAGGAGCGACGGCGCAGATCGACTGGAGTGCCTCCACCACACCGGGGTAGGCGCAGGTGGTGTCGAGCAGATGCTGGCGATACTGCAAGATAAAGTGGTCCAAGGCCCGCTGCGCCACGTCCGGTGTGTTGCCGCCAGTGGCCTCGAGCGCCCGACTGACCAGTACAGCAGCGCCTTCGCCAATAAAGCTGACGATTTGCCGCTGCGGCAGAGGTGGCCTCCCCAGCGACACCAACGAGGCGTTTACGGCGTTGGCCAGGTCCGTCTCCGAATCCACCAAGGTGCCGTCGAGGTCAAACACCAGCAAATCGCAGCCGAGCGGCTCCTGCGGCTCAGGCATATTTGCGCAGCATGCCCAGCACCTTGCCCTGAATTGCGACACGGTCGGCCGGCGCAAAGATGGGCGACATTTCGCTGTTGGAGGGTTGCAGGCGGATGAGGTTGCCCTCTTTGTAGTAGCGCTTCAGCGTGGCGTCCGTCCCGTCGACCAGGGCGACGATGATTTCACCCTCCCGCGCAGTGCTGGTGCGTTCCACCAGAACATAATCTCCGTTCACAATGTGCTCGTCACGCATACTGTCGCCACGAACCTCCAGGGCAAACACCTCACGGTTGCCGATGATCTCCGAGAGGGAGATGCTTTCGGCGTTCTCAATGGCTTCGACGGGCTTGCCGGCGGCGATGCGCCCCAGCAGCGGCAAGCGTTCTCCCGTTTTCTTTTGAGCGCGCGGAGGCACCACATCAATGGATCGGCTTCGATTATGAGACCGCTGCAACAAACCCTTGTTGTGCAGATTGGTGACGTGTTTATGCACCGTGGCGAGCGAATTCAGACCAAGCCCCGCCGCAATTTCTTCATAGGAGGGAGAGTAGCCTTTCCGCTGGGTAAAGCCGGAAAGAAAGTCGAGCACTTCTTTTTGCCGACGCGTAATGGCCATGGAAATCAGTGTAGCGAATAAAAGGCGAACTGCAAACTGGGTAGCCCGGTTCGGTCCCAGCCCGCAGGTCGCAGGTGCCAATCTGGTACCAGTGGTCCTGCTATTGCACACAAAGCAGACTATTTGCACCGTCTCTTACGCCATCGTTAAGCCGTGACACATCCGCGGATGGTGTAGCGAGATGTCGACTGAGTGTCGCCTTGGAGGACAGATGAACATCCTATTAGCAGAAGATCATGGTCCGCTCTGCGAATTCTTGCGTGGAGCGTTGGAACGGGAAGGGCACCAAGTGCACTGCGCGCAGGATGGAATCCAAGCGCGGGACTACGTGCTGGAACATCAGCCAGACCTGTTGGTGCTTGACCTTGGTTTGCCGTTGCTCAGTGGTATTGAAGTGTTGCGCGCCATCGATGGCCGTGCAGCGAATACCTCCATCATCGTGCTGACGGGACGGGTCGATCTTTCCGTCAAGCTCGAGTGCCTAAACCTTGGTGCCGACGACTACCTGACCAAGCCATTTTCGCTGCAGGAGTTGAATGCCCGCTGCCGTGCCGTGCGCAGGCGCAGGGCCGAAACAGAGTCCACCGTACTGCGGTTTGAGGACCTCCTGCTAAACCGTGTCACGCGTGAGGTAACCGTCAGGGGGCAAGCCCTGGAGTTCACCACCAAGGAATTTGCCCTGCTGGAGTACCTCCTGCTGAACAGTGGCAGGCCTGTTTCTCGCCAGGAATTGTTGAGGCAGGTGTGGCGCGTCATGCCGGATGCCGGCACAAACGTGGTGGATGTCTACATCAATTACCTGCGGCGGAAGCTTGGAGTGTTCGACAAGAGCGATCTCATTGAAACATTGCGCGGTGAGGGCTATGGCATGGGCGTGCGGACCGCTGTTGAATCGCTGAAAGCGTCGGCGATGAGTTTACCGCTCTTCCCGCGAGCAGGTGCTGCTTGAACATGGCACTTGCGAATCGAAAGGACTCATGTACCCTCGCACCGTTGCAAACACCTCCGATTCCCCTGAGGGAAGCGCTGCACAACATTGCCCAGCCGTTGACAGTCCTGGCTGCATTGCTGGCTGAAGCTGGGCAGGCCGCGGAGCCTGCGCTTGCTGGGGATCACCTGGCCATTGCCAGCAGGGAGTGCCACCGCGTCGTTGCTGCGGTGCGCAGCCTGCAAGTGCTTTCCGCGCGAGACGGTGCCGTCAGCGACACGGAAGTGCCACGTTGAGTGGCGCTGGGCTGCGCCCACAGCAACGGTCCGTCGTGCTGGTTACGCCGGACGTCGAGTTGCGCGAGCGTGTAGCGGCGCGCCTGCAGACGTTGCACTGGACGGTAGAGGTGGCTGCCGGCGGTGCTGAGGCGCTTGCGTTGCTGAGTGAGGGCGCACCGGAGGCAGTCATTGTGGATCACTGGTTGCCCGATCTGCAGCCGGCGGAGTTCCTGGAGCATCTTGCTACGCTTTGCCCGGCGACGGACCTCCTGCACATGGATGGCGGGGCTTACACGCCCGGGGCTGCACGCAGTATGCGACGCAACGAATTGTTGCACGTGTTGCGCGCGGCAGCCGATGCCGCAGCCGCTGACGTTGCGGCTGGGGCGAGGCCAGAGGAGCGGGAACCCCGCGAACCCGCAGCGAGGGTCCCCATCTTGGGGGCATCAGCCGTGACGGCAGCGGTATCAGACGTTTCGTTGGAGCGTGATGTCCAGGGAGATGAGGCCGCGCCGACATGGCCAGACACGGGCCCGTCTGACCTGCGGGTGGAGGAGCTGCCACAACCCACGATGTTGCTGCCGGATCTTGTGGGCAGGGCACCTGCCATGCAGGAGCTGAGCCGGATGGTGCGGTTGGTGGCGCCGCATGCAGCCACGGTGCTGGTGCTGGGTGAAACGGGAACGGGCAAAGAGCTCGTAGCCAAAGCCGTACACCGCCTGAGTACCCGTTCTGCAAAGCCGTTCACCGTTCTGAACTGCGCGGCCATACCAGAGCAGCTGCTGGAAGCAGAGTTGTTTGGGCACACCCGTGGCGCATTTACAGGCGCGGTTACGTCTCGCATGGGGCGGATTGAAGCTGCACACGGGGGTACCCTGTTTCTGGACGAGATTGGTGAAATGCCGCTGGCGCTCCAGGCCAAGATGCTCCGCTTTCTGGAGAACGGTGAGGTGCAGCGGGTGGGCGACAACGAGAGTTCCCGTGTCGATGTCCGCATTGTGGCTGCAACCCATCAGCCCTTGCTGGCACATGCGCGGGACAACCGCTTTCGGCTCGACCTGTACCACCGGCTTGCCGTGTTCCCGGTGGAGATTCCGCCGCTGCGGGAACGGCCAGAAGACATCCCCATGCTGGTATGCCATCTGTTAACCCTCCACGAGGGTCTCGGTGGTAAAAAGAGCCTCACGCATGAGGCTATGGAGCGCTTGTGCCGCTATCCATGGGACGGCAACGTCCGTGAACTAGGGCATGTGATCCAGCGCGCCATGATCCTGTCCGGTGACGCCCCTGCGATTACGACGGAGCACCTGCGCATGCGTGGCATGCAGCGCACTTAACGCCGCACCGTTGAGGTCTGTGGCTGTCGATCAACGCCGCACTCGCTTCTGAGCTGTACCTGACAGATACATGTGCAGTCTTGCCGCATGGTGGTCACCTTCAACTTGGCGATAAAGCAAACAGCGGCACGGGACGCGCACAGGGCACCCGTCCCATTGTGCGACGGTATCTAAGATGGTTCTAGGATTCGCTGCCCGTGGTGAGCGCGCGCAGGTCTTGCCGATAGAGAGTGGGCAGTTACTGTGCGGTCTACTGTGTCCTGTATCGCGACGCGCACAAACTTTTTGTAGGTAAAAACTACCCACTTTACTGGGTTCTTTGCAGTTTTCAAGAACATTAGTCCCCACCAAAGTAAATGTGGTCGCTCTCTTGCACCTCTGTTGAGTACAAGCACGCAGATGTCGGCACCTTTCGAGAACGCCGAGGGCAAGCAGTCAGGCCAGTCAAAGAACGGCACAGACTCAGACGCGCTTAACACTTTCGTGAGGCAGAGGACACGTACATGACGCAGGCACCGGCAGGAACCAAGACGTTCGAGACACTCTCCAACCACACCACGGCGCTGCCGTTTGCCGACCTGTCGCAGTTGATGCCGCAGGGATCACTCCTGGGCACCCTAGATGAGACTGCCCCGGGGCGCGGCGCGGCTACGCAGGCCATCAGCCCTGGCGACCGTGACCGTCTCTTGCTGGAACACCTGCCCACGGTGCGCTTTGTCGCACGGCGCATCCATGAACGGTTGCCGCAGCACGTGGACCTGGAAGACCTTATCTCCGCCGGCATGGTGGGTCTCATCGATGCCCTGGCAAAATTCGACCAGGGCAAGCAGGTGCAGTTTAAGAGCTATGCGCAGTTCCGCATTCGCGGTGCCATCCTGGACTCGCTACGCACGCTAGATTGGAGCCCACGCGAACTGCGCCGCAAGGGCCGGGCCGTGGAGGAGACTGTGCGCACCCTGACCGCGCAGCTTGGCCGGGCACCGTCAGAGCAGGAGATTGCCAAGGGCATGGAGCTGTCTCTCACGGAGTATCAGCAGCTGCTGGGTGAACTGAAGGGTTTGGAGATCGGCAGCTTGAACCTGGAGCGCAACGAGGACGGAGGGGATGACGAACTGTCCTATCTGCCGGGCACTGAGAGTGACGAACCGCTCTTCCGCTGTCTCAAAGGGGAACTCCGCCAGCGATTGACGGACGCGATTGAGACGCTGCCGGACCGGGAGCGCATGGTGCTGACCCTGTACTACTACGAGGAGCTGACCATGAAGGAGATCGGGCTGACGCTGGGTGTGGTGGAGTCGCGCGTGTCGCAGATCCATTCCGCTGCGGTCGTGCGGCTGCGAGCGGCGATGGCTGACCTGGGAGCAGAGAAGGCGACAGCGCGGCGCAAGAGCAAGGTTTCGTTACAGGTGCTGCGCGCAAGTTAAGAAGATTCGCATCGCCAAAGAAAATCTTAATGAGCGCTAGTGTTCCAGTTCAGGACGCCGATATTCCTGAGAGAGGACACGGCTATGGCTCATATAATTTCGTTCATGGACGACACGCTACACGCAGGAGCACGTGGCTCATCCTCTTCGGGGGCGATGGTAACGACACAGCAGGCCAGTGTGAAACAGCACAAGCGCGTGGCGCAGCCCCAAGCCGCCGGAGCAAACGGCGCCATGGATGCCGCACCGGTGCGTATGGACCGTGTCCATGCGCTGCGTGCGGCCATTGCGGACGGGTCATACGCAGTTTCGGCCTCTAATGTGGCAGATAAAATTTTGCAAACCATGTTGAAGAAGTAGTCGTGGTGCTCCGGCGGGCGCTGCGCCTGTTGCGTTCTTTCCCAGCTATTGCCGGCTTTTTGTGGACATCCACGCGTGGGTACCGGCTGCGGCCGTGGCAGAGTCCCTATCTGCGCTGGCGTGTTGAGACCTTCTCGGGTCAGCATGCCGAGGCTGTGACAGCCGGTAGCATGTGGCGACTGTTCTGGTCAGAAAAGCGACAGTTTGTGCGTTTCCTGGAGTGGGTGGGTGATCTCCGGCAAAAGACCCGGTAGCTCCCCCGCGCTGTGGAGAGTGGATGATATCCTACCCACTGACATTTATCTGGTGAAGCAGGAGTACCGCACGACGTGTTGGCAACGCAAAAGAAAAACGAAATCATCGAGAAGTACCGCACGCATGACTCCGATACTGGCAGTCCGGAAGTGCAGGTCGCCATTTTGAGTGAGCGCATCGGCCAGTTGACAGAACACTTCAAGACCCACAAGAAGGATCATGGCTCACGTCGCGGTCTGCTCATGCTGGTGTCCAAGCGCCGCAGCCTGCTGGATTACCTCAAGAAGACCGATGCAGACCGCTATCGCGAAGTGATCGGAAAGCTGGGCCTACGCAAGTAGGCCTCTGTACTTTGCGAGCCTTTCAGGCCGTTCTGGCGTTTTCGTATAGCCGAGCTATGCCAAGCCTTGTCGCCCCGGACGGCTGTGTAGGGCCGACCGCTAGAGTGCCTCCACATCGCGGACCAGTCGCATCGGTCCTTGTCGACAGGCCAGGGCAGCGGTGCAGCACGGGAGCAGGGCGGGTGACCCTTCCGTCATCAACAACCATTGAAAGAGATTCCTATGAAGCAGTCAGTAAGCGTTGAACTTGCCGGTGGCAAGCGCATTACCCTGGAGACCGGCCGCATTGCGAAGCAGGCTTCGGGTGCAGCCTTTGTGAGTTGTGGCGACACGGTGATTTTGGCCACCGCTGTAGGAGCGCCCGAACCTAAAGAGGGCATCGACTTCTTTCCGCTGACGGTGGAGTACCGCGAAACCAGCTACGGCGGTGGTCGTATCCCCGGCGGCTTCATCAAGCGCGAAGGGCGTCCCTCCGAGAAGGAAATTCTTACCTCGCGGCAGATTGACCGGCCCATTCGCCCGCTCTTCCCCGAGACGTATCGCAACGAAACCCAGGTGGTCGCGTTTGTGTACTCCGCCGACCGCGAAAACGACCCGGATGCCATCGCCATCAATGCCGCAAGCTGCGCCATCGCGCTCTCTGATATCCCGTTTGAGGGACCCATTGGTGCGGTGCGTGTCGGTCTTGTGGACGACGCCTTCGTGGTGAACCCAACGTACGAGGAGCGCGCAAAGAGCCTGCTCAACATCATGGTGGCCGGCACCAAGGACGGCATTGTGATGGTGGAGTCGGGCGCGAAGGGCGTTTCTGAGGAAAAGGTGGTCGAGGCCATTGAGTTCGGCCACGAACAGGTCAAGCTCATCTGCAGCACCATCATGGAGCTGGTAAAGCTGGCGGGCAAGCCGAAGCGTGCCGTCGCTCCGCTGCAGCAGGATGCGGACTACGCCGCTTCATTGCGTACCCAGGTGGGCGAGCGCCTGACCGATGCTGTCGATACGCAGAAGTACGACAAACTCACCAGCTACGCCAAGATCAAGGAACTCAAGGACGAGCTAAAGAAGGCGTTGCCAGAAGGCGAGCCAGCGGCGGGTAAGAAGCTGGGCAAGTACTTCGACCAACTGCGCGAAACCATCTTCCGCGAGCAGGTCTTACGGGATCGCATCCGCCCGGATCGGCGCGCGTTCAACCAGATTCGCCAGATTGATATCGAGGTCGGCATTCTGCCTCGGCCACACGGCTCGGCGCTGTTTACACGTGGCGAGACACAAGCCATCGTGACCGCAACACTGGGCACGGCAGACGATGCGCAGCGGCTGGAGTCGTACGAGGGCGAGCAGAAGCGCCGCTTCATGCTGCACTACAACTTCCCACCGTACTCTGTGGGTGAAGTGGGTCGCATGACGGGTACCGGACGCCGCGAGATCGGTCATGGCGCCTTGGCATACCGTGCCATGGAAGCTGTGCTGCCCGACGAGAAGGAGTCGCCCTACACGCTGCGCGTAGTGTCGGACATTACGGAATCGAACGGCTCCTCGTCCATGGCCACCGTGTGCGGTGCGTCACTGGCGCTGATGCATGCCGGTATCGACCTGAAGGCATCTGTCGCAGGCATCGCCATGGGCCTGGTCAAGGAAGGTGATGACTATGCCATTCTGACCGACATTGCGGGCGCTGAGGACCACTACGGCGACATGGACTTCAAGGTGGCCGGTACCCGCCAAGGTATCACCGCTCTGCAGATGGACATCAAGATCATGGGCATCACGCCGCAGATTATGCGTGAGGCTTTGGCGCAGGCACGGGAAGCACGCCTGTTCCTCCTGGACAAGATGGACGCTGTGATCTCTGGCGCACGGCAGGAAAAGTCACGCTTCGCACCGCAGATCAAGACCTTGCAGATTCCGACCGACAAGATTCGCGATTTGATTGGGCCCGGCGGCAAGGTCATCCGCAGCATCATCGAGGCGACGCAGGTCAAGATCGATGTGGATGACTCCGGCAAGGTGGATGTCTCGTCCAGCGATCCGGATGGTTTGGCACGCGCCCTGCAGATGATCACGGACCTGACGGCAGTGCCGGAAGTCGGCAAGACCTACCTTGGCAAGGTCGTCCGGTTGGCGGAGTTCGGTGCGTTTGTAGAAATCTTCCCCGGTACGGATGGCCTGCTGCACGTTTCCGAGATCGCCGAGCACCGCGTCAAGGAAGTGAAGGACGAACTGCGCGAGGGTGACCAGGTGCTGGTCAAGGTCATCAGCATTGAAGGAAATCGCATCAAGCTGTCGCGCAAGGCTGTGTTGAAGGAGCAACGCGCAAAGCTCGGCCTGACCGAGCCGGAACCGCAAGGTGCAGCCGAGGGTGCAGAGAGCAGCCGTCCGCAGCGTGGCGGTACCCGCCAGGAGCAACCCATTGCCGCTGTCGCTGAGGAGACCATCACTCTGGAGGGTGGCGGTGACTTCGACGACGACGAGGATGAGGACAGCCCTGACGAGGAGAGCGACACCGAGGAAGGTGAGGAGACAGACGCGCCTGCAGGCTCGTCTACGCCTGAGGGGCAGCGCCCGGCTGGTACCAACCGCCGTCGCCGTCGCCGGGGTGGTCGCCGCAACGGCCCAGGGAGTGGCAACGCCCCAGCACCGAAGAGCTAAGCAACTCCATAGCTAAGCAGAAGGGCCGCTCGAAGAGAGCGGCCCTTCTGTTTGCGGGCAAGGTTCACACAGTTCGGCTCGCGAATGGATCCAGCTGTGCAGGTACACTCGCTCTAGTGGCAGCCTCGATGTACATCGTTGTTGAGGGAGACGACCCGGGCTTCGACACGTTTGTGAACGGACGTGCGCTGGCTCGCAACGAAGACGCGGTGGAGCGCATGGCGCGACGGCTCGGGGTGCGCCCGCTGATCGACTTCTTTTCCGCTGACCAGAACTCCATGGCCCTGCTGGTGGAAGAGGGAGCTGGTGACGCAGCGTTGCTGGACAAGTTGCCGCCGCCGCAATGGTATGCCGGGCTCGAGGGCCTTGCATCCGTAGGACCTCTACTGCAGGCAATGCAGGCTGAGCCACAGCAACTGGGTACGGATGGCCTGCTGCTGTGCGAGGAATTAGAAGAGTTCCATACCGTACTGCAGAAGACGGCGGACCGCGGATTGCGGTGGCATCTGGCAGTCAGCTGGCGCTAGCCGTCGCACTTCAAGGAGGCACCTTGGTTCTTGCACCCCATGAGCACGTGACACTCGAAACGCCATACGGTCCCATGCGCACGCATATCGTCAGGCCCGCCGCTTCGGGGCGGTACCCGGGCCTGGTGTTTTACTCGGAAATTTTCCAGATTACGGACCCCATTCGCCGCACGGCAGCACTGCTGGCTGGGCATGGCTACGTGGTGGCCATGCCAGAGGTGTATCACGAGTTTGAACCAGCCGGAACGGTACTCGCTTACGACCAGGCTGGGTCTGACCGTGGGAACCACTGGAAGTATGAAAAGGAACTGGGAAGCTACGATGCGGACACGCGCGCGGTGCTGGATCACCTGAAAGCGCGCGGGGACTGCACTGGCGCTCTGGGTGCGGTGGGCATTTGCCTTGGCGGTCATCTGGCCTTGCGTGCCGCCATGGAGCCGGATGTGCGCGCCACAGTGTGCTTCTATGGCACCGACATCCACAAAGGCAGCCTAGGCAAGGGGCAGCACGACGATTCGCTAGAGCGGGCCGCGCAGATCGGAGGCGACCTCCTGATGATTTGGGGCCGCCAAGATCCGCACATTCCGCTGGAGGGCCGCAGAGCTGTGCAGACCCGCTTCGACGAGTTGAACCTTCGGTATGCGTGGCACGAGGTGAATGGTGCACACGCGTTCATGCGGGATGAAGGGGCGCGCTACGACCCGGAGCTTGCGCTGCTGTTGTACCGTGAAACGCTGGACTTCTTTCACCGCACACTCTCCCAATCCGCCTGACCCTCGCGGGTGAGCGCAGAAGCCTAGGACAGGTAGCTCTTGAGCCAGGGATCTTCTGAGTGGGTGAGCTCGAGCGTGCTGCCGTCGAACACGATCTTGCCTCCGTTGAGCACCAGGAACTTGGTGTTCTCGTCCACGCCATGGTCAGGGATGGGTTGCATCTCGTTCTTGTCGGTGTCGAAGCGATGCGTGGCGAGCACGAATGCGTCCTGCAGCCGGTGCGTAATCATCAGCGCGGTGGTGTGTGAGACGTCGCGCTGCTTGACGACGAGCTGCACAATGGTGGTCGATGTGATCGGGTCCAGGCCACCGGTCGGAGAGTCGTACAGGATCAGGTCCGGCTTGGTGATGATGGCTCGCGCAATGGAGACGCGCCGCCGCATACCGCCGGAAAGCTCCGCCGGAAACTTGGTGATGGCCTTGCCGAGTTCGACGAAGTCGAGCGCCTCCTGCACACGCTTGTGTGCCTCTTCCGTCGCTGTACCCTCCTCATTCAGGCGATAGGCAACGTTGTCTTCCACATTCATGGAGTCGAAGAGCGCAGACTCCTGGAAGACCATGCCCACGCGGCGACGCATCTCGAACAGTTGCGCCTCGGTCATGGTGGTGATTTCCTGGCCAAACACCTTGATGCTGCCTGTATCTGGCTTGATCAGGCCGTTCACAAGCTTCATCAGTACACTTTTGCCGCCGCCCGCCGGCCCCAGCAGCACGCGCGTCTCACCAGGCTGCACCACGAACGAGACACCGTTCAGGACCTTGTCGCGATCGAACGTGATGCTTACATCCTTGAGTTCAAGAACAGGCCCATCCTGTCGCTGCTGCTGTTCGTCCGCCATCGCTACCGTCCGAAGATGCCGATGGTCAGGCGGCTGATGAGGAAGTCCACAACGAGCATGACCCCGGACGACACACCAACGCCCTGGGTGGTGGCCTTGCCTACACCTTGGGTGCCGCCCTTGGTGCTCATGCCGAAGTAGCAGCCGACCGTGGAAATGATGAAGCCGAAGAAAATGGGCTTCATCATGCCCTGCACCACGTCGCCATACACCAGCGCGCGGTACGTCGAGTGAAAATACGAGGTGCCGTTCAGGCCCAGCATAAAGACGCTGACCAGCCCACCGCCCGCAACGCCGACCGCGTCGGACAGGATGGTAAGAAAGAAGAGCATGAAGACCGTAGCGGACACGCGCGGCAAGACCAGCTTGCGAATGGGATCGACACCCAGCGCGCGCATCGCGTCAATCTGCTCGGTGACCTTCATGGAACCGAGTTCGCTGGCCATGCCGGAGGCGTTCCGGCCGGAGACCATCAAGCCGGTCAGCACGGGGCCGAGTTCCTTCATCATGGACAGCGAGACCAGGCGCCCGGTCATGCTGATGGCACCAAACTGCTGCAGCGAGGTGGCCGACTGCAGTGCAAGAACGCAGCCCGTGAAGAAGCCTGCCAGAATCGTGATCGGCAGTGAGCCGAACCCGATGGCATCCATCTGCGAGAAAATATCGCCGAGGTAAAGGGGCGGGGAGAAGAGCGCGGCGATCGCTCGTGCGCACAGGACGGAGTAGTCCTGAACCGCTATGACATTGGTTTTGACGAACTCAGATGGAGATGCAAATGGCATGTGCTTCCGTATCGCCCACCCTGCGCGAAGTGTTTGGTTGCTGCTGGTATCGTTGCACACTCTGATGCGCAACGGGTACGTCTCGGTTCTTCATGACGGCACACACCAGGAGAGGGTAGTCAAAGGGGCCCAAGATGAGAACATAGAGTATGACCTCATCGATGCGGGCGATTGTGTTGCACGGCGCAGAGGATTTGCGCATCGAGAGCGTGCCCGTGCCGGAACCTGCGCAGGGAGAGATCGTGCTGCGCGTGGGCGCTGCGCTGACCTGTGGCACGGACCTGAAGGTGTACCGCCGCGGCTATCATGCCAAGATGCTGGTGCCGCCAACCCTGTTTGGGCACGAGGTGGCGGGCACCGTGGCCGCAACCGGACCCGGTACGCAGATATGGAAGACGGGGGACCGGGTCGTAGCGCTGAACTCTGCACCCTGCGGCGTGTGCCTGTTCTGCAGAAAGGCACAACCAAATCTGTGTAGCGATCTGCTCTTCAACAACGGTGCCTATGCGGAGTACATCCGCGTACCGGCACGCATTGCGGAGAAGAACACGCTGGCACTGCCCGCCGGTCTGCCGTTTGAACACGCTGCACTGACGGAGCCCTTGGCGTGCGTTCTGTATGGATTTGAGGGGAGCGCCGCACAGGCAGGTGACACGGTCGTGATCGTGGGAGCAGGCCCCATCGGCCTCATGTTCATACGTGTCGCGTCACTTGCCGGTTGCCGCGTGATCGCGGTGGTCAAGCGGAACGACCAGGTGGCGAGTGCGATCAAGTTTGGCGCGTCGCACACCGTGCAAATCGCGGACGGCAGCAGCACGGTGGACCGTGTGCGTCAGCTGACGGAGCAGGGCGAAGGTGCTGACGTTGTGATTGAATGCGTGGCCACGCCACACACCTGGCAAGAGGCCGTGGAGATGGTGCGCAAGGGGGGCGTCGTCAACCTTTTTGGCGGCCCACCTGCTGGAACACAGGTACTGTTCGACACCAACCGCCTACACTACGGTGACATCACCTTGAAGGCCAGCTTCCATCACACACCCGCAAGCTGTCGCCGCGCGTTTGCGCTGATTGCGAGTGGTGCCGCCAAGGCTGAGGAGTTCATCACAGCATCGGCGGCGCTGGAGACGGTGCCTGAGGTGTTTCGCCGCATGATGAATCGCACTGCACTGGGTGTACTGGACATCAAAACGGCCGTTTTGCCGGGGCTGGCGGGATGAACGCAGTCGCCGAACAGAGCGAACAGCGGCTGCAGGGTGCGCCGGAGCAGTTGCTGGAGCCAGCGACCCGGCCGTCGCTGGAACAGGCGCAGGCATGGTGCAGGCAGTTGGCAGGTTCTCACTACGAGAACTTCCACGTTGCTACGGGATTGCTGCCCAAGCCGCTGCGTCCGCACTTCCACGCCATCTATGCCTACTGCCGCGTCTCCGATGATTTGGGCGACGAGGTTGCGGACCGCGCGACGGCAACACGGCTGCTGACTACCTGGAACAGCATGCTCGACGAATGCTATGACGCACCGGAGCGCTCCAGGCATCCGGTGTTTGTGGCCCTGCAACCCAGCATCGCCGCGTGCAGCTTGCCGCGGGGGCCGTTTGCAGACCTCTTGCATGCCTTCCAGGCCGACCAGGTAAAGACCCGTTTTGCCAACCTGGCTGAGTTGGAGGACTATTCCCGCTACTCCGCCAACCCGGTCGGTTCGCTGGTGCTGTATGCCTGTGGCTACCGACAGCCAGAGCTGCACGCGCTTGCCAACCACACCTGCACTGCACTGCAGCTGGCGAACTTCTGGCAAGACGTGGGCGAGGACTTCCGAGAGCGAGATCGCGTCTATTTGCCGCAGGACAAACTGGCGTTCCATGGTCTCTCTGAGCAGGACCTGCAGAGCGGCAGGGAAGATGCCAGGTACCGCGACCTGCTGCGTGAACTGGTAGTCGAGACCCGCGCCATGCTGCTGCAGGGTGCACCGCTCATCGACCGCGTGGACCGTGAACTGGCAGCAACTCTGTACCTCTTCACCGCAGGCGGACTCGCCATTTTGAGAGCGATCGAACGCATCGGCTACAACACGCTGAGCCAGAGGCCCGAGGTGTCAAAAGCAGCGAAAGCGGGCCTGCTGATGACAGCTGCGCTGGGCAAGCTGGGTGTGCGGCGCACCGCACGGAGTTTGCGATGAGGTACGACGACGCATCCCTCGAAGCAGCCTTTGTGTATTGCCGCGCTGTGGCAAAGCGAGAGGCAAAGAACTTCTACTATGGGTTTCTCGCACTACCAGCGCACAAGCGGGATGCTATGTGTGCCGTGTATGCGTTTATGCGCCGGGCGGATGACATCTCCGACGACGAAGCGCTGCCCATGGAGCAGCGCCGAGACCTGATGGCGCGCTGGCTACTCTCGTGGCGCACCGGCAGCGCCGTAGACCCGCAGGATGCGCCGGTTTTCCTGGCCGTGCGGTATGTGCAACAGCGTTTTGCCGTGCCAGGCGAACTGCTGGAGCAACTGATCCAGGGAACCACGATGGACCTGCTGCCGACATTGCCTGCGGGCGTCCGTCGCATCGCTGTTGGGCAGCGCGTGCTGGATCAGTATGAGACCGTGGCTGCGTTGGAGGGGTACTGCTACCTGGTGGCCTCCGTTGTTGGCCTGGTGACCATCCGCATCTTCGGCTACACCGATAGCAGGGCCGATGCCTTCGCAGAGCAGCTGGGACTTGCATTCCAGCTCACCAACATTCTGCGCGACGTGAAAGAAGATGCGGAGCGCGGTCGCATCTACCTGCCGCAGGAACTGCTCGCGAAATACGGACTGCAACCGCCAGACGTGCTGGAGCAGGTGCAGCATGAGGACGTAAGCCCTGCCATGCAAACACTGTTGGCAGAACTCGCCATTCGCGCGCAGTCGCTGTATGCCGCGGCAGACCGTTTAATCCCGCTGCTGGAGCCGGACAGCCGGCCTGCCATGCACGTGCTGGTGAACATCTACCACCTGCTGCTGCGGCAGATCATCAAGGAACACTACCGTGTGTTTGGGGAGCGCGTGCGCGTGTCGACTGCGCGGAAAGTCGCTGTGCTGAGCCGTTGACTGCTGCGTGGTATGCTCTCGCGGGGCGAGCGCCGGAGTTCTGCCGCATGAGCGCTGCCTTTGAGG
>CALMRM010000258.1 GCA_937871605.1 uncultured Terriglobus sp.
CGTCATCGACGGCACCGCCACGCTGGCCAGCCGCTCGGCCGGCACCGACACCATTGTGGCCCAGGCCGGCGCCAGCCTGACCGCCAACGTCACCGGCACGTATTTCAACCTGGTCGACAACGGCGCCAGCGTGCACGTCAACGAGACCGGCGGCGGCGACAACGCCAGCCTGGTGCTGTCCGGCGGCGGCGGGCTGATCTATGGCGGCGCCGGCCTGGGGCTGAACGCGCGCACCAACGGCGGCCAGGCCACCAGCGTCAGCCTGGGCAGCGGCAACTACACGGTGGTCTCGCAGGGCACCGGCGACGCCATCCAGGGCGGCACGGGGTCGAACTACTACGTCATCGACGGCACCGCCACGCTGGCCAGCCGCTCGGCCGGCACCGACACCATTCAGACAAAGTCGGGTTCCAACGCCACCGTGAACCTGACAGGGTCCTGGGCCAACGTTATCAACACGGGCGGAAACACGCAGATCAGGGAGACGGGCGGCAGCGACAACGCCCTGGTAAACCTCGCTGGTGGCTACGCGACGGTGAGCGGCGGCGCCGGCTACGGCTTGACCACGACGACCGACGCAAGCACGGCGTCGGCCGTCACGGTGGGGGCAGGCGGCTCTGTGGTTCACAGCAACGGCACCGACACTGTGCAGGGAGGCTCCGGACAGCTCACCTTTATCGGGGGCAGCCACGACTCGGAGGTGTTGGGCGGGTCGGGCGCCATGGTCATTGAGGCTGGTTCGGGCAACCTGACCGTCAAAGGCAGCAGCGCTGGCGATATATTCCATGCTGGAAGCGGTAATGCGATGTTTACGGAAGGATCAAGCGCCAGCACGGCCTACCTTGGCGCCGGGAATGCAACAGTCGTCGGCGGGGCCGGCACCAACACTTACCACTTCCAAGCCGGACAGGGAGCACGTGCCATCGATATCCAGAACTTCCACTCCGGCCATGACAGCTATGACTTCCAAGGCTTCAACGGCAACGCGATTGCCAGTCAGACCGTCAGCAACGGCTCATTGCAGTTGACGCTGAGCGATGGTGCCGTTGTCACCTTCGACGGCGTGACGAAGCTGAGTTAGTTCACATCGAGCGAGATTACTCAATCCTCGTCAGACATCTTACGAGAGCAGGCGGCTAACAAAGATACGATTGTTGCCGCTTTTCTCTTGTTCATGAAAGCCTGACAGCATCTTGCACGTGACAGCCTGGTCAGCGCCTGCACGAAAGCGCTCGTGCGTCTCGATCACGATGTATCGGGTGAGCGACAACCACCCGTCAGTGTCAGCCCCGAACACGTCCAGCTCGGCGCCTTCGATGTCCATCTTAAGCAAGTCGATCGTCTGCACGTCGTAGCGTTTCATCAGGGTGGACATCGAAGTTGCGGTCACGTCCGCCAGCTCGCCTGGTGCAACAGCTTCGGTTTGATAGCCCCATTCGCCCAGCGCTTGTCCGGATGGATCCGTTCTTCGCAACCTGACCATGGTGTCATCGGGCCAAACAGCCGAGTTGACAGCAACCACATTTGAATAGGTCATAGTATTGCGCTGCAGCAGGCGAAAATTGGCGATGTCAGGCTCAACCGCGATGATGCGGGCTTTTGGGTATTTCTGAGCGAAGTACACAGTGGTCAACCCTATGTTGGCTCCCAGGTCAAATACAGTTCCAACATCATGGATAATTTCAGGATTCTGGTATTTTTGCTCAAGAAACACAGCCTTGTACACGTCCACGTCCGAGCTGCCTGGACGAATTGCCACAAGGCACGCGCTCTCGGGCAACTCGATCACCACAGCAGAAATCTCCGCCTTTTCGGTGTCGAGTTTTGCAACCTGCGCTGTACGCATGTTCACCGTATTGTCCAGATTGGCCGGAACTTGGGTGAAAATGCCTCCTTGCCGGGTGAACAGGTCGGCGGGGTATGTACCCCATCGAACGTGCAGCACATCACCGGACAAGTAATAGTCGCCCAGGGTTCCATGACTTGCATGACGAGCACGGCCGTCTTCGCCAAGCAGGAGATCGTCTGTCCATAGCCGGTGCCGCACCCTTACGCGGCACGGTCCCTGTCCGGGCAAGCCGGGCAGCGGCGCCGGGTCTCTCGGTTCTGGGCAGGACGCCTTGCTTAGATCGCGCAGGTAGGTGTCCTCAACGCCATTCATTCGCTCAAGCACACCCCGGAAGCTTCCATCGTCATGATGCCGCTTCCAGGCAGATTGACCCGAGAACTCGCCGCCAGTGCCGCGTGCTGCCCGCAGGAGGAAATCCTCCTCGGACTTGAGGGCGTAGTGGTTGACGACCGCCTTGCGCATGATGGAATCCATCGTAACGGGATCATCCAGGTATTGCCTTGCGATCTCCGAATGGTCCGCAAGGCGAGAGCTGGCATCTATTCCGACCACGTTGACGCGGCGAACATCGGACCATACCGGGTTGCTCAACCCATGCCAGAATGGCAATCCACCGCTCCTGAGCCGCGCATCTGTCAACACTGCTGAGCGTGTCAGGTGCTTTGTATTGACGCTGAGGATGGACTCTCGTTGAGTGTACTGGCGCAACACGCTTCCACGCGGGCGACTAACGAATCCGCTGGTTCCGAAGTTAAGCCAGTTGAAGTGAACGCTGTCAGCAGTAGGAGCATACTGCTTCATGAAAGCAGCAACAGAATTGAGACCACGCAGCACTAGAAATTCGTCTATGTCCAGAAACGCGACCCACTCTGACTCCCGCCTTGCGCGGGTCATGGCATCCAGGTACATGACCCTCTGCTGTCCCTGTCCGCTGAAATGCCTGAAAGATACGAAATTCTTTTGGCTGAGTTCAGTTGCAAATACCTGGTCTGCAAACGCGTTCGGATCATCGTCGTTACAGTAAAGATATACGTGGTTGAATCCAATAAAATCGTAGTATTGCAACCACTCAGAAATATACGCTGTTTCCCACCGAGCACAGGCTACGATTGAGAACTCAAACACTTAGGAACTCCCACGGGACTGCGCCAAACACATTCCTTACATCAGGACAGATCGCCCAATACAGATACTAGTTAATCTTTCAAAAACAATAGGCC
>CALMRM010000259.1 GCA_937871605.1 uncultured Terriglobus sp.
CGGTCGGAGTGGGCCTGATGGAATTTACGCTCGACAAGGGTCAGGAGAAGGATTGGTTTGGATCCACCGAGATTCAACTGACCGCATTGATTGCTGCGATCGTGCTGGTCTTCTTTGTCATCTGGGAGTGGCGGCACGTGGACCCGATCGTGGATCTGAAGCTGCTCAAGAACCGCAACTTCGGCACCGCCGTCTTTCTGCAACTGGTGCTGGGCATGGTGCTGTTTGGGTCCACCGTGCTGATTCCGCAGTATCTCCAAAGCATGTTGGGCTACACCGCGGAGCGCGCCGGTGAAGTGCTGAGCCCCGCAGGCCTTGTGATGATGGTGATGATGGCTGTGGCCGGGCGCTCTCTGGGCAAGGGCGACCCACGGTTGATGGTGATGCTGGGCTACATGGCCGTAGCGGCAGGCCTGTATAACCTGACACGGCTGGACCTCTACTCGACCTTTGGCACGGCCACGCTGTGGCGCGCACTGCAGGTCATCGGTCTGCCGTTCATCTTCATTCCTATCAGCACGCTGAACTATGTGGGTGTGCCACGCGAGAAGAGCAATCAGATTTCGTCACTCTCAAATTTTGCGCGCAACATTGGCGGATCAGCAGGGACTGCCCTGCTGACAACCTACCTGGCGCGCTCTGCACAAGTGCACTCTGACGTGCTTGCTTCGAACATCAGCGCTGGCAGCGTGGCGCTGCAGACATACGCCAGCCGCTTCGCCGCTGCTGCAAGCATGAGCATGGCGCAGGCACAAGGGCTTGCCACCGCAAGCGCGTACAACGAGCTACTGCGGCAGGCAACCATGCTCGCGTACAAGAACGCCTTTGCCATCCTGGCTTGGACCGTGATGGCGCTCTCACCACTGGTGTGGCTGATGCGCCTGCCGCCCAAGCGCGTGAAGGTAGACCCCGAGCAGATGGCAGCGCACTAACTAAACTCGTCATCCTGAGCGAAGCGATGGACGATTTTGAGGAGGCTTGCTTACAGCAGGCTGTTGCGGAAGCGGTTGGCACGCTCGAACTCGTCGCGCAGTTCCGGCGTTCGAAGGTTTTCTCGCAGGTGTTGCAGACGCTGCTCCAGCGCGAGCAACGTGTTGGCGATTGACTCGGTGTTGGTGTGGGCGACGTCGCGCCACATGCTGTACGGGCTGGAGCCCAGGCGGGTCATCTCCCGCAGCGCGCGACCGCCAATGGCCCGCAACTCGGGCGAGTCGCCGAACTCATCTTCCAACATCGCGGCCATGGTCGTTGACACCATCTGAGGCAGGTGACTGACCCAGGCACAGATGCGGTCATGGGCGGTCGGCTCCATGTCTAACGTGTGTGCACCGAAGCGTTCCACCCAGGTGCGCCACTCCGCTTCACGCGGCGTGGTGGCGTGCAACGGCGTGAAGAGCCATGTGGCTTCGCGGAAGAGCGAGGCTTCCGCCAGCGCCGCGCCACCACTCTCCTTACCCGCCATGGGATGCCCCGGCAAGAAACAGCCTGGCATCTGCTGTGCCGCTGCTTCGGCGATGGTGGCCTTTGTGGAGCCTACGTCGGTGACGAACTGGTCTCCACGCAAGTTGGGTGCAGTCTGCCGCATCCAGTGCAGGATGGCGAGTACCGGGACGGCTAACACGATCATGTCAGCTTGCTCCAGAGCAGCACGGTGCTCTTCCGGCGAACGCGCCGGGCGATGGATCGCGCCCATCCGCTCTGCAGTAGCGAGTTCATCCCCACTGGCGTCGATACCGGTGATGCGGCCAGCAAAACCGGCCTCGCGCAGTGCGAGGCCGATGGATGCGCCGATGAGTCCGGTGCCGACGATGAGGACGTTATCCATCTAGAACACGAGATGCTGTTCAAAGAAGAGCAGCGAGCGGGACTTGGCGAGGCGCGCCGCGTCGGCAACGTAAGCCTTTGGGTCTTCGCTGCGGTTGAACGCGTGGCCTGCATCGTCGTAGAGGAAGATGGGCACCTCGGGATGTGCCGTCTGAATCGTGTCAATCGCCTCTGCAGGAATGTGTGCGTCTTGCTTGCCGAAGTGCAGCATGACCGGCACCTGCGGCGTTTCCGTGACGAAGTTGGCAATGTTGCCGCCGTAGTAGCCGACTGCCGCTTCCACCTTCAGGCGTGTGGACGACAGCCACGCCACGGTGCCGCCGAAACAGTAGCCCACCACGCCCACGTTTGTGCTGGTCTCTCCGCGTAGCCACTGCACCGCCGCGTCTACGTCCAGCGTTGCCTTGTCCATGTCGAGCTTGGGGATAAAGCTGTAGGCGCGTGCCATGCCCGCTTCGTCATAGTTCAGGCTGACACCCGGCTCAATGCGGTCGAACATGGCGGGCGCGATACACAGAAATCCATCAGCGGCCCATTGCTCGGTGTCGTGTTGAATCTGCTTGTTGACACCAAAGATCTCCTGCACGATCACCAGCGCGCCTTTCGGCTCGCCCTGCGGACGAACGACATACGCGTCCAGTGCTACGCCATCCGCTGCGGTAAGTTTGACCCACTCTGACATGCTTTCTCCTAACAACTTTACGTATCTCTTCTAAGCGACTGTTCTGCCAACAACGGGCGCCAGCTGCCGCAACTGCTGCACCAGCTTTGTCAGCTGGTCGGGAAACAATGACTGTGCGCCGTCACTCATAGCCTTGTCTGGATTCGGGTGCATCTCCATCAACAGGCCGTCCGCACCGGCCGCGACCGAGGCGAGCGCCATGGGCGGCACAAATTCCCGCTTGCCCACACCGTGCGACGGATCGCCGAAGACGGGCAGATGCGTCAGCTTCTTCAGTACCGGGATGGCGCTCACGTCCATCGTGTTGCGCGTGTAGGTTTCAAAGGTTCGAATGCCGCGCTCGCACAGCATCAGGTCGTAATTGCCGCCACTCAGGATGTACTCCGCGCTCAGCAGCACCTCTTCAATGGTGGCGGAGATACCGCGCTTCATCAGCACCGGCTTGCGCACATGGCCCAGCTCACGCAAGAGGTTAAAGTTCTGCATGTTGCGCGCACCCACCTGGAAGCAGTCGATGTACGGCAGCATGGGCTCGATCTGCGAGATTTCCATGACCTCCGTGATCACCAGCAGGCCGGTCATGTCGCTGACTTCACGCAGCAGCTTGAGGCCCTCGATGCCCATGCCCTGAAAGCTGTACGGCGACGAGCGCGGCTTGTACGCGCCACCCCGCAGGAACTGCGCGCCCGCGGCCTTCACTTGCTGCGCGGAGAGCAGGATCTGCTCGCGCGACTCCACCGAGCACGGCCCGGCCATAATGGTGACTTCTTCGCCACCCACCTTAACGCCGTTTGGGAACGTGATAACCGTGCCGCCCGGACGAAAGCCGCGCCCAGCCAGCTTGTACGGCGACGAGATGCGGTACGCGTCCTGCACGCCGCCCATCACCTGAAACTCCGTCACATCAAACTGGCCTGGCGTGCCCACACCGGCCAGAATCATCTGCCCCGCGCCACTGGTGCGATGGACGTTAAAGCCAAGCTCCACCATCTGTTCAATCACCGCCTGGATGTGGTCC
>CALMRM010000260.1:0-4022 GCA_937871605.1 uncultured Terriglobus sp.
AGTGGCTTCGATTGGCCTCGTCGTCTATAGCTACGCTTTTTACAAGGTGCGATCAACAGACTACGTTCAGCAGGCGATGGACGCTGCTCCTATCGTTTTCTGGGGGGCGGGGACAGCGTTCGCGAGTCTTGGGCTCTCCTTATTTGGGCAGGGTGCGGCACGAGTGGCTGCACTTACTTGTACAGGATGCGTAGCTATTATTTGGCTCTTTCTTATGGGGTCTCTGATTTAGGAATGATCCAAATCATCGACTACAAGGCGGGCAATCTCACCAGCGTTGCGCTACCTCGGTGCGGAGACACATGTGAGACTAAAAGAAGCAGGCTTGAACCGCGGCAAGACAAAGGAGGTACGAACATGCAGCAAACAGCAAAATTGTTCAGAAATGGAGCGCGAGAACTGCTCGACCTGCCGGACGAGTTCCGCTTCGGCTGCGATGAAGTGGAAATTCGCAGAGACCCGGAGACTGGCGACGTTATCCTATCCGGGAAAAAGGCTAATTGGGACGAGTTTTTTCGGTTACGGGACTCGTTGACGCAAGAGGAGCTTGACGAATTCGTAATCCCGGGTCGAGATCAGACACCGATACGCATCCCTGACCTGGGCGAATGACGCATTATCTGCTCGATACCAATATCGTCAGTTTCTTCGTCAAACGCCGCTATCCCGCCTTGGACTCACGCATCAAGGCAATACCTAGAAGCAGAATTGCTGTCTCCGCAGTAGTGGAAGCGGAGTTGCGCTTAGGTCTATCCCATTTGCCAGTGGAAGCGAGAACTCGCATGCTTGTCGAAGGCTTTCTTGGCAGTGTCAATATTTACCCATGGGACTCTGCTTGCGCGACACGCTACGCGAGCATGGCTGCAACACAGAAGCGGCTTGGAAGACCGCTGGCGACCGCCGATGCGATGATTGCCGCTCACGCGCTGGCTCTCGACTTGGTGTTGGTCTCGAACGATGCCGTGTTCCAGCAAGTAGAGGGCTTGGCCATCGAAGACTGGACGAAGGGGCCGCAGTCGGCATGATTGAGGTCATCGACTACAAAGCGGGCAATCTCACCAGCGTCGTCAAGGCGCTGCGCTACCTCGGCGCGGAGACGCATGTGACGCAGTCGCCGGATGACGTGCGCGAAGCAAGCAAAATTGTGCTGCCCGGCGTGGGACATTTTCGCGCCACGCAACTCTTGCACGACTTGCAACTGACCGAGGTCACGCGCGATGCCATTGCGCGCGGCGTGCCGTTCCTGGGCATCTGCGTGGGGCTGCAGTGGCTTTACGAGGGCTCCACCGAGGCGGAGAGCACCGACGGCCTGTGCCACTACGGCGGGCGCTGCGAGCGCTTCCCCGCTACCCACGCCGGCGCCGACCTGAAGAGCCCGCACGTAGGCTGGAACTCGCTCGAAAACATCCGCGCGGGCTCGCGGCTGCTGCGCGGCATCGCCCCCGGCAGCTTTGTGTACTACACGCACTCGTGGCGCGCCCCCGTGGACACCGACACCGCCGCCACCACCCACTACGGCGGCCCGTTCACCGCCGCCGTCGAACGCGACAACGTGATGGGCGTGCAGTTCCACCCGGAGAAGTCGGGCGAGACCGGGCTGCAACTGCTGCGAAACTTCGTGGAGATGCGAGCGTAATGCACTACGAAGCGACCTTCCTGTATGACGAAGCCTTTCACCGAGCCGTGTATCGCCAGTACCTGCGTGACCACCCGGTGATGCTTTGGTGGCGGCGTTTCTGGGCTGTCTTTCTGCCCTTCATGGCCGTGCTGACAGCTATCTTTGCCGCCTTGCTCCAAGCCGGTGGTGATAAAAGCTATAAGGTGCTGTGGATCTGCTCCGGCATCTTTGCGCTCTATACCGTTTTCTTTTTCTGGTTCAAGCGTTACCGCAGCAAAAGCGCGGTGCCGAAAGGGCGGCCCGGGGCCCTGCAGTACGTGGAACAGACCGTGGTGCTCTCCGACGAGCGCGTTGTCTCTGACCTGAAGCAGTTCGGTAGAAGCGAGATGGCGTGGATCAGCTTTAACCGTGTGACCCATAGCGACAAATTTTTGCTGCTCTACATGAGCAAGGCTGACTACCTCGCGTTCCCACGGGGCTCAATGGACGGTAGCGTGTGGGCGACCCTTTGCTCGCAGGTGCAAGGGAAAGTGGCGAATTCATGCTGACCAAGCGCATCATCGCCTGCCTGGACGTTCGCGGGGGGCGCGTCGTTAAAGGCATCCAGTTCGTCGACATCGTCGACGCGGGTGACCCTGCCGAGCTGGCGCACCGCCATGCCGCCGCGGGTGCCGACGAGATTGTGCTGCTGGACATTACGGCCACGCACGAGGGTCGCGGCACGCTGATCGACACCGTGAAGCGAACGGCGGCAGAGCTGTTCATCCCCTTCACGGTGGGCGGCGGCATCCGTAGTGCCGAGGACGCGGCGGCGGTCTTCGACGCGGGTGCGGACAAGGTCAGCATCAACTCCAGCGCGATTGCCCGGCCTGAATTGATCGGCGAGATTGGCCAGAGCTTCGGCGCGCAGGCGGTGATCGTCGCCATCGACGCGCGCCGCATCCCGAACGCTGCTGACGCCGTTGCAGAGGCAGAGGTGTATGTGAGCGGTGGCCGCAAACCCACTGGCCTGCGTGTCGTCGAATGGGCGCGCGAGGCTGAGCAGCGCGGTGCGGGCGAAATCCTTCTGACCAGCATGGACGCGGACGGCACCCGCGCAGGTTTTGACGACGAACTAACGGCGCGTGTGTCGCAGGCGGTGCAGATCCCCGTCATTGCCAGCGGCGGTGCTGGCAATGCGCAGCACTTTGCCGACGTCTTCGGACGCGGTAAAGCGGATGCCGCTCTGGCCGCCAGTATCTTTCACTTCGGCGTGACGGACTCGTGGGCGTTGAAACGCGAGCTTGCCGCGCAGGGTGTGCCGGTTCGTTTGTAAAGCAGAACGCAGAGAACGCGAAGGAAGTGCACGCGAAGGACGCAGAGGGGGGTCTCTGACAGTCTATGGGTGATGCCCGCCGCGTCCTTAGACTCGGAGGGACATGACGCTGCGTACATCACCTCAGCCCTGTTTCATGAGCGCATTTTCTGCCGCAATCTATGCAGGGATACGAGTTTGCTTGGAGACATGCGTTGCTACCTAAATGCTGCCTGCGAAGATGCTCTTCAGCTTGTCCTTGAGTCCCATCTCTTCATTGGCGCGGCGCACCTGCGTCCTGTGCGTGTACAGCAGCATACCGATCACGGCGGCAAACTCCGGCGCGGCCAGTTCACCCGGCATACGTGACAGCGGCACCGGTGACCCAACGCGGGCAGGCACGCGCAGCAGGCTTTCCGCGTGCTCCAGCATGCCGGGCAGCTTGCTGCCACCGCCGGTCAGCACACAGCCAGTGCCCAGCGCCTCTAGCACGCCGCCACCACGCAGGTTGTCGCGCAGCATGGTGAACAGCTCGCGCGCCCGCGGCTCGAGAATCTCCGCCAGAAAGCGCTGCCGCACCAGCCGGGGCTCGCTGCTGCCGCTGCCCACTTCCACCTCGTTCAGGCTGGGCACGCTGGTTACCACACAGTTGCCATAGTTCAGCTTCAGCTGCTCGGCTTCCTCCGTGCTCACGTGCAGGCCCACGGCCAGATCATTCGTAAAATGGTCGCCACCCAGCGGCAGCACGGCGGTGTGGGCTACAGCACCTTCGAAAAACACAGCCAGTTCCGTGGTGCTGGCACCCATATCGGCCACGCATACACCCAATTCGCGCTCGTCCGCGCTCAGCACAGACTCGGCAGCGGCGATGCCCTCAAAAATGGTGTCCGTCACCTCAAGCCCGGCGCGGTTGGCGCAGGTCACCACACTTTGTGCCGCGCCGCCGCTGCACGTGGACAGGTGCAGATTCACCTCGAGCCGCGTGCCCACCATGCCGATGGGGTCGTGAATGCCGCCAGTGTCGTCAAGGATGAACTCCTGCGGCAAAAGGTGGAGAATCTCGCGGTCGGCCGGCAGCGCAACGGAACGGGCTCGGTCCACGGCGGCGCG
>CALMRM010000260.1:4032-4944 GCA_937871605.1 uncultured Terriglobus sp.
ACCACCGCGATTGTCTCCTTGACCTCCGCCCCGCCCACGCCCACCACCGTGGTCTCAATGGCAGCATTGGTCAGCCGCTCCGCCGTCAGCGCCGCCTGGTTGATGCTGTCCGCCGCAGGCCCCAGATCGGCAATCACGCCCTTGCGCATGCCCTTGGATTTTTCCAATCCATGGCCGCGGTAACGCAGGACGCCATCCTGCAGCTCCGCCACCAGCACGCAACATTTACTGCTACCCGCGTCCAACACGGTAATCAGGGTATCGCTTGTTTTCTCCACTGAAAACGCACCGCCTGCGATGCATCATACCTGCCCTGTTTGCCGCGCGGGGACGGGTGTACACGCGAAGGTGCTTCGGTGTGCAACCGGTGCAAACAGTCTTGCGGGAAGCGCCAACGACAGTTGCAAAGCTACAGGCATCGCACACGCCGCATGGGAACGTCGACTGCACTTGCCCTCGTGTTGGGTGAGGGAGGAACCAAGCTCTTGCTGAAGCGCGTGTGAAGACCTGCTACCTCCAGTGCACCAGCAAATCGAATCTGCATAGAATCACGTTCATGCGTTCCGCACACCTGCTCACGCGCCGCGATTTCAGTCGCCGTATCGGTCTGCTCCTGCCCCTCGCGACCGGAATCCGGCTGCTCGCCGCACCCATCCAGGGCGTTTTCAATCCGTTGGACTTCGGTGCCCGGGGCGACGGCAAAACGAACGACACGGCGGCTCTGCAGGCCGCACTCGATGCCTGCGCCAGAGCGGGCGGCGGCACCGTGGTTCTACCCGCCGGCCACGACTTTTTAAGCGGCAGTCTGCAGTTGAGATCGCACGTCCACCTCCAGTTGGAGGGTGGCTCCCGCCTGGTCGCGAGCCCGAATCGGGATCACATTCGCAGGTTAGGTGCGCTCCTCTTTGCCCA
>CALMRM010000260.1:4954-5512 GCA_937871605.1 uncultured Terriglobus sp.
GCTCTACGATGCCTCGCACGTCAATCCGCCCGACGGTCGGCCACGGATGATCGTGTTGCTCAACTGCCGCACCACCTTGCTGGAGACGTTCACGATCCGTCAGAGCCCGACCTGGACCATTCATCCGATCGGCTGTGACGGGCTTCACATCGTGGGCATTCAGATTCTGAATGATCTTGAAATTCCGAACTGCGATGGCATTGACATCGACCACTGCCGCAATGTCCGCGTGTCTGACTGCAACATCGTCGCCGGTGATGACTGCCTCGTCATCAAGAGCTCGCGCAACTTCGGCCAGTACGGCCCCTGCGAGGGCATCACGATCACCAACTGCACTCTCGAGAGTTCTTCTGCAGGCATCAAGGTCGAAGCCGAAGGCCCCTCCGTGCTGCGCTCTGTGGTCGTCAGCAACTGCACAGTCGTCCGCAGCAATCGTGGCATCAGCTTCAACTGCCGTGACGGCGAGACCGTGGAGGACATGCTCTTCAGCGACATTGCCATCGAGACTCGCATGCACACACCGATGTGGTGGGGTGCGGCGGAAGCGATCACCGTCAC
>CALMRM010000260.1:5522-13907 GCA_937871605.1 uncultured Terriglobus sp.
TGAATTATGCCGCCGCTTTCTTCATGGCGACGGGGTTCCACGGCTTCCATGTGCTGGTCGGCACGATCTTCCTGATCGTCAACCTGATCCGCGCCTATAAGGGTGAGTTCACGCCAAGGCAGCATTTCGGTTTCGAGGCGGCGGCCTGAATGAATGCGGAGGCGATCACCGTCACCTGCGTTCCCCGTACGGAGGGTGGCCCGAACAGTACGGTCCGCAACCTCCAGTTCGCGAACATCACGTGCCGCTCTGAAAGCGGTATTTACCTGCGCGGAACTGCCGCCTCACCCCTTCGAAACATCAGCTTCAGTGGTGTTGAGCTGTCTCTCAGCCGCACCACAACCTTTCCTGGAGGCTTTTACGATATGCGCCCAGGAGACACCTTTGGAAAGTCGGGCCTTGACCGCCGCGACATCGCCGGCTTGTTTGCCGCAAACGTCGACGGCCTCTCGCTTGCCGGGGTGCACGTTCACTGGCCCGGTACCATCGCCCCCTACTACGGCAGCGCCCTCGAACTCCATGACTGCAGCGATGTTTCCCTGGCGGAGGTCACCGGCAGCGCCTCGCACGCCGGTAAACCCGTCGCCATCTTCGATCACGTAAAGGTCACGCAAGGCATTGAGCCGTCAAGGCCTGCTTAAACGACCGACTGCTGCGCGTACACCCTGCAGATGGCTTCAGATATGGACAGTTCCACTTTCAGGGGTCAAGGGCCTAACATCCTGTGCGATCTGCTCTTCCACCTGGTCGAGCTTGCGCAGCGCAACTGCGGCGATGTCCGTCACTCTTCGAGCGATGAAGAGGTGGAGGGTCTCCTCGTCGCGAAAGGTCTGAATCACAGCCACAAGGCTATGAGTCAGACGTCATAAGTCAAGGGTAAAAATCAACATCCCGTAAAGCCGAGGTGTGGGGCACCAGCTCTACTGAACGTCTGATTAGTTTGTAGCCGGTGAGTGCGTGGCGGCGCGGGCCTTATCGCGGCGTGCCATCCACGCCTTGATGGCTTCAACGCGCTTGCGTGTGGCGGCGTCGTTGGCGGCGGGCGTGTGGTTCGCAGCGTTCGCATGGCCTGTGACTGCGGTATGAGTGGCGGCGGAGTGCACAGGTGTCGAGGCCGCCGCTGCTGCCTGCTGGGCCGCCGCGCCGGGCTGCACGGTGCTGTCCTTGGGCGGCATCTGCAGCACTACCTGCCGGTCATAACGCATGTCCACGCCACTCAGACGCGGGTACTGCGTCCGCCACTCTGTCACATGCTCCTGAAAGCGGCGGTAGCGCTCCAGGAAGTGGTCCGTGCCAAAGTGCACCAAAATTTCACTGTTGTGGTCGGGGATGAGCGCCTTGGCATCCTCCGGGTTCGACAGGTCAATCTCGCTCAGCATGCCGCTGGCACCCTTGCCGTCGGAGTCCAGGTCCTTTAGAAAGGCCGCGTATAGCTTCATGCGTTCCGCGCGTCCCTCGGCGGAGTCGTCTGCGCGCAAGCCGGTGACCACAGGAAAGGTGTACGCACCGCTACCCGCGTCGGGCGGAATGTCGAGCAACACACCATCCCTGTCCACCAGGCCAATGGCGCCGCCCTGCCGCGCAAAGGCGACCGGCACACGCTCCACCACCTCTACGCGCAAGCGGTTCGGTAGGAGGCGCATGACGGTGGCATGCTCCACCCAGGGCATGGCCTCCAGGTCAGCGCGACGCTGCTCCATGGGCACACGAAAGATGCTGCGATCCACGTCGCCGCCAAAGATACTGAGCATCTGTGCGCGCGTCACGTGCGAGTTCCCCACCAGCGCGATGTTGGCCGACGAGGGGATACGAAAACGCTGGCTGCGGAGAAGGTACCGGCTGGCCATGTACCCGCCCGCCGCCAACACAGCCAGGCAGGCCAAGGCCGCGGCTGCCACGGCAAGCCAGCCATTGCGCGTCTGCGGGGTCAGCCCGCGGCGCACCCGCCGGTTTCGGCGCAGCAGAGTTTCGCTGCTGGGCTCGCCGGGAAAGTCTTCCTGGGTCTCGCGACGGCGTAGCGGCTCCCCCGGTCGCCGTATGGGCCGCGAAGGCTCTGTACGCGCAGTTGCAGCGCGTGCGACGTCCGGGCGCGAAGCCGCGGCCGCCTGTGCCGGTAGCACCGCGGCTGTACCGCCTCCAAGATCCTTGAGCTTCCGCATGCCTGAGCCGGGCCGCGGAGAATCGCCTGTTTGCATGCTAAAGCCTCGCGGTCAGCCCTTCCGTTCAGGGGTATCTAGCACGGAACCATCCAGCTACTTCTGTTGAGCAGATGAAAGAAGCGACGCGAATGCCCCGGATTCGGCCAGCTGACCGTAATGCCACGTTCACTATACGGAATGCGCAACGTGCATGAGACTGGCCCGCCGTCCTGTGCGAACGCTAGATGGGTCGCTTCAGCGCGGCTAATACCAGAGAGGCCGCCTGAGACACAGAGCCGGCACCCAGGGTTAGCACAGCCTCGCCCTTGACGGCTACCTCAGCCAGCCGCTCTGCACCCTGCTCGAAGCTCTCGGCATAGTTCGCGTCGGTGCCCGCTCCCCGCAGCGCCCGCACCAGCGCCTGCGCGCTCACGCCGTCGATGGGCGTCTCACTCGCGGCGTAGATGTCGAGCACCTCCACACGGTCGGCCAGGCGAAAGGCCGTGGTAAATTCGGCCAGGAGGTCGCGCGTGCGGGAGTACCGGTGCGGCTGAAACAGCACGTGAACGCGTTTGTACCCGCAGTCGCGCGCGGCCTGCAGTGTAGCAGCGATCTCCGTGGGGTGGTGGCCGTAGTCGTCCACCACGGTCACACCGCGCTCCACGCCGCGCATCTGGAAGCGTCGATCTACCCCTGTGAAGCTCTTCAGCCCCTCGGCAATGTGCTTTGGCGATACGCCCATCTCCACCGCTACCGCTACCGCCGCAGTAGCGTTCAGCGCATTGTGACGGCCCGGCACGCGCAGGTGGAACGGCCCCATCACCAGACCGCGGGCATCCACCTCAAAGCTGGTGGCAAATCCTTTTTCTGCGGGCAGCAGGGTGGTGCGGAAGTCGGCCTCTGGACTCTCGCCGTAGGTCATGACCCGGCGCGGTACCCGGGGCAGCACCGCTCGCAACATGGGGTCGTCAATGCAAGCCGTCACCGCACCGTAGAACGGTACCTTGCTCATAAACTCAACAAAACATTGCTCTACGTCGTCCCAGCCGCGATAGTTCTCCATATGCTCGCGGTCTAGGTTCGTGACCACGGCCAGGATGGGCGACAGCTTCAGAAAGCTCCGGTCGCTCTCGTCCGCCTCTGCCACCAGGTACTTCGACTTGCCCGGACGCGCGTTGGAGCCGAACAGGTCGACCCGGCCGCCCACCACGACGGTGGGGTCCAGGCCGCCCGCGTGCAGCACTGCCGCCACCATGCTGGTGGTGGTGGTTTTGCCGTGCATGCCCGCAATGGCGACGCCGTACTTCAGCCGCATCAATTCGGCCAGCATTTCTGCGCGCTGGATCACAGGAATCCTGCGTGCCCGAGCCTCAAGAACCTCCGGGTTCTCCGCACTCACGGCCGAACTGGTGACCACCACGTCTGCCGTGCGGGCCTGCTCAGCTGCATGCCCGATGAAGATGATTGCGCCTAACTTTCGCAGCCGGTCCGTCACCGCGGAGGCACGCACGTCAGAGCCGCTGACCGGAAACCCTGTAGAGAGAAGGATTTCCGCAATGCCGCTCATCCCGATGCCGCCAATGCCGATGAAGTGCACCCGCTGTGCCGCTGCAAACACGTTCTGGTTCTCCTGCCAGCGGGCGCTCCACCCTAGGCCAACGTACACTGTACCGCGATGACGCTCAGGATGCACCCATTTCAGTGAACGCTGCCGTATGGAACGCGGACGGGCCGCTCGGAAACCGCAACCTCTGCCGAGTAGTTGGGTTCTAATAGGTGTCGGCTGATTGCAGTTGATCAACGGACACCGGCCCCAGTCAGACCGCCGAACGGTGACGGCTCGGCGAACTGGACGGAGGAGGTATGTATGAACAACACTGTGAAATCTTTTTCCCTTATGAAGGTAGCTATGGTCGCTACCCTGGTTGCAGGACCGCTGCTGGCGACCGCCGCAGCAGGTGCTCAGGGGTATGGCCCCGGGGCTTACGGCGGACAGCAGGGCGGTGACCCGGGCTACGGCACGGGCAGCTACTATGGTGGCCAGTCCAACGGAGCGCAGACATACTACGGCGGGCAACCGGGCAGCCAGCAAGGTGTAGACGTATCCGCCAACTACGGCGCCCCGCCAGCGATTCCACAGTATGACCAGCCCGCCGCACCCGGCGATGGCTATATCTGGACGCCGGGATATTGGGCATGGGATGGCGGCGCGAACGACTACTACTGGGTCGATGGAGCGTGGGTGCTGCCCCCGTACACCGGTGCACTATGGACGCCGGGCTGGTGGGGTCCCGGATACGGCGGTGGCTATTTGTGGAACGCCGGATACTGGGGCAATGATGTTGGCTACTACGGCGGTATTAACTACGGCTTCGGTTATTTCGGCGTGGGATACTTCGGGGGCTACTGGCGTGGCGGGAGCTTCTTCTATAACCGCGGCCTGAACCACTTTGGGCCCGGTTTCTACGGCGGCCACTTTTACAACGGCGGCTATGGCGGATTCCATGGCAACGTGCGTGGCGGCGGTGCCGCGTTCAACCGCAGCCCTGCCTTTAGTCGCGCTGGTTTTAGCGGCAACGGCTTTGCGAACCGCGGCACGTACGGCAGTGGCGGCCTTGCCAACCGGGCGGCTGTCGGGAATGGGTTTGCTAACCGTGGCGGAGCGCAGGGCTTTGCTGGCGGCCAGGGCCTCAGCGGGGCCAATCGCGGGTACAGCTCGGGAGCAAGCGTTACCCGCGGATTCGCGCAGACTGGCGGCAGCATTGGCGGAGCGCGCAGCTTTAGCGGCGGTGGTAGTTCCTCCGGTGCTGCACATAGCGTCTCAGCCGGTGGCGGCTCGCGTGGCTTCTCCGGTGGTGGCGGTGGCGGCTTTCACGGTGGCGGAGGTGGATCCCACGGCGGTGGTGGGCATCGCTAGGCCCGGTAGCTTGTGAAACAAAGGGGGCTCGGCTTTTCGCCGGGCCTCTCTGTTTAGCCGGCCTCTCTGTTTTAAGCCGGGCCTCTGTTTCTCGCGGGCCTACCGGCGTGCCAGCGAAACGGCCATCATCGCGATCTCACGCAACGCCCCGGGCCGCGACATGCTGCGGGCGTTCAGCGACATCTGCAGCAACGTCTCCGGTGCCTGCAGCAGGTGCTGTAGGCGCTGGAGCAGCAACGCTGCCGTCAGATCCGCTTCCGGCAGCAGTTCTGCCGCACCGCCGCGCACCATGGCCAGTGCGTTCTTCGTCTGGTGGTCGTCCGCTGCTCGGGGAAAGGGCACCAGCAGCGACGGTCTGCCGCTCGCTGCCAGCTCTGCCACCGTGCTGCCAGAGCGTGCCAGCACCAGCGTTGCCCGGTTGAGTTGTGCGGGCATGTCCTGCAGAAACGGTGCCACATGCACCTGGTGGGGGCTAATGCCCCGCCCGCGGTAGGCTGTCTCTGTCGCAGCAAACGCACGTTCGCCGCTCTGGTGCACGACCGTTAGGCCTGGGACGGCTTCCAACAAGGCGGCTGCGATGCCCGGCAGAGTTTCATTGAAGACGCGCGCTCCATTGCTGCCCGCCGTCACCAGCAGCCGGGGCGGGTGGAGTTGGATGGGCCCGCAGGCGACGATCTCCTCGCGCACAGGAACGCCCGTGAGCACGGCGCTGCGAAAGTATGGCACCGTCTCGGCAAAGGCAACCGCCGCGCCGCCCACAAAGCGCCCCACGGAGCGGTTGACCATGCCGGGATAGGCATTCGGCTCGTACACCATGGTGGGCAAACGCCGCGCAATGGCCGCCAGCATGGCCGGGCCGCTGGCATAGCCGCCGACGCCAATTACCACGTCCGGGTGGAACTGCCTGAAAAGGCCGAGGCACTGCCGCACCGCCAGCGGCAGCCCGAATGAGGTGCGCGCACGCGTGAGCAGGGAAACATTGGCCAGCTGTCCCACCTCTACCAGGTGCAGCGGAAATCCTGCCTCTGGTACCAACCGCGTTTCGATGCCGCGCGAGGTGCCCAGCAGCTCGACCTCGGCGCCATAGCTGGCGCGCAGCTCCCGGGCAATGGCCAGCGCCGGAATGACATGCCCCCCCGTGCCACCACCCGCAATGAGTACCCGTAGCCTGGTTCCTGCTCCCTCTTGCCAGTTGCCTACCACTGACTCAGTCGATCTCACGCGTAATGTTCAGTAAGACACCCATGCTGGCCAGCGTGATGAACACACTGCTGCCACCGGACGAAATGAACGGCAGCGGGATGCCCTTGGTGGGCAGCAGCGCCAGCACCACGCTCATATTAAAGAAGGCTTGGATAAGGATGGCAGACGTCATGCCGAAAGCAAGGAAGCGCGCAAAAGGGTCTGTCGAGAGGTACGCCGCACGCAGGCCGCGGTAGCCCAGCAGCACAAACGCGCCCAGCAGCAGCAGCGCGCCGATGAGGCCGAGTTCCTCGCACACCGTGGCATAGATGAAGTCGGTCTGCGGCTCCGGCAGGTAGAACAGCTTCTGCATGCCCTCGGTCAGTCCCCGGCCAAAGAACCCACCCGTACCCACCGCGATGAGGGACTGCAGAATGTGAAAGCCCGCGCCACGCGGATCCGCGTCTGGGTTGATGAAAGCCAGCATGCGGGCGCGCCGAAACGCCACGTGGAACAGCATGTAATACAGCAGCGGAGCGGCAGCCGCCAAGGCGACGGCGATGTATTTCCACTGGATGCCCGCCAGCCACAGCATGACGAGCGTGACGCCCGCACACACCAGCGCCGTGCCCAGATCCGGCTCCTTGATGATGAGCGCGATAAACAGCAGCGGCACCGCCACCGCGCGCAGCAGCGTGCCACGCAGGTCATCAATCTGGTGGATGCGATTCTGCAAAAAATACGCGAGAAACAGCACAATCAGCGGCTTGGCCAACTCCGACGGCTGCAGCGTGAGGCCGCCGATGCGCACCCAGCGGTGCGCTCCGTTCATGCCGCCCATAAAGAACACAGCAATCAGCAACAGCGCCGTGACTGCGATCAGCGGAAAGACCAACTTGGGGTTGTTGTAGCGGCGGTAATCCACCTTCATCAGCGCAAACAACGCAATCACGCCCAGTACTACAAACACGGCCTGCTGCAACACAAACCGGTACGGTGACCCGAACTGCTCCTTGGCTATGACGGCGCTGGTGGAAAAGATCATGACCAGGCCGAACAGCGCCATGGCCAGCACCGTTCCAAACAGCCACTTGTCCGCACCTACCCGCTTTGCCATATCTCTCGCAGGGTATCGTCACTTGCCGCTGCAGCATGCAAGCGTTTGCAGAGCAGGTACCAAGCTGGGTTCAGCAATACCCGTCTCGCCATATCTGCACCTTTCACCTTTGTCATCCCGACCGGAGCGAAGCGCAGTGGAGGGACCTGCTGCTTGCCGGAAGCATCGCTGCTGCACGGAAGAAAAGCAGGTCCCTCCACTCCGCCCTGCGTGCTCCGGTCGGGATGACAAGAGTAAGGTGCCAGTTCGCGCACAAGGTCTCAGGACAAAGAGAGTAGCTTTGCGATTTTGCGTGCACGTCCTCCGCGTTCTGCTCTACCGCGGTACGGCACGCACCAAGTCTACAAACACGCGCCCGCGATGCTCGTAGTTCTCGAACTGGTCGAAGCTGGCGCAGGCCGGGGCCAGCAGCACGGTGTCTCCTGATACCGCCGCAGCGGCCGCCAGCGCAACGGCTTTCGCCAGAGTCTCCGCAGGCACAAGGGGCACCGCATCCCCAAGCTGACGCGCAATGATCCCCGCCGCCGCACCGATGGTGTACACCGCCACAGCCCGCTGCCGCAGCAACGGCAGCAGTTCCGTGTAGTCCGAGCCCTTATCCTTGCCACCCAGAATGATGCGCACACCGCCCGGGAACGACGCGAGGGCCTTCATCGCCGCGTCCACGTTGGTGGCCTTCGAGTCGTTGTAGAAGTCCACGCCACGCACGTTCGCCACAAACTGCAGCCGGTGCTCCACAGCCTGGAAGCTCGCGACTGCCTTGCGCACGGCGCCCGCGGAGACGCCCGCGAGCCGCCCCATGGCAACGGCTGCAAGGACGTTCTCCACGTTGTGCGCGCCGCGCAGCGGCACCTCGCCCAGCGGCATCACCGGCTCTGGCGTGCCGCCCTCCTTGGGGAGATAGTAGATGCCGTCCCCATGCACAAACGCACCCTGCTTCACGCGCCGCTCCGCGCTTAACCAGACGGTTTGCGCCTTCGTTTTTGCGGCCATCATCTGCGCGGGCTTGTTCTCCGCGTTCAGTACGAGAA
>CALMRM010000261.1 GCA_937871605.1 uncultured Terriglobus sp.
CTCCGACGCGGCGAAGACCCCTGCGGTGCAGGTGAACACCGTGTCAGGACTGATGGAGCGGCCAGACGGCAACAACGTGGACATCGACCGTGAGTCCGTGCTGCTTTCTGAAGCGCAGCTGCAGTACCAGGCAGGCACACAGTTGATGAAGAGCCACTTTCATCAGTTGATGTCTGCCATCAACGGCGACAAGTAGCGGAGCGCCCTATGAGCATTTTTAACGCACTCAACATCAGCGCCTCTGCCCTGACCGCGGAACGGCAGCGCTCCGAGGTGGCGACCAGCAATCTGGCCAACGCGGACACCACGCGCGTGGCTGGCGGCAGCGGTCCGTACCACCGCCGCCAGGTGGTGCTGCAGAGCACCGGCGGCAACGCACAGTTCCGCTCCATGCTGGCGCGTGGCACGGAGACAAGCGCGGGCACCGCGGGAGGTGTACGCCTGACACAGGTGGTGGAGGACAAGGCCGATCCCATCCGTCGCTACGACCCAAGCCACGTGGACGCAGACAAGGACGGCTACGTCTCGTTCCCTGCCGTGAACCCGACGCAGGAGATGGTGGACCTGATGGGCTCTGTGCGCGCCTACCAACTGAATGCATCGGCCCTTAACGCTTCAAAACAGATGATTCAGCAGTCGATCGATCTCTTGAAGAGCTAGTCACCGCGCAACACCAGGAACGGAGAACGCAATGATCGCAGGACTTGGACCTGCACTCAGCACGTACAGCAGCATGTACGGCACGGCACTGAACGGCACGGGTGCCACGCAAGGCGCGGCAAAGGTGGCCGGAGCTGCTGGTGAAGACACCGCCAGCTTTTCCGACGCTCTCAAGTCTGCGGTGGGCAGTGTGGACTCCTTGCAGAAAAACGCCGATCAACAAATTACCAACATGCTGACGGGCACTGGAGATGCCGACCTGAACAAGGTCACGGTGTCCGTGGAAAAGGCCGATGTCGCATTTCAACTCATGATGCAGGTGCGCAACAAGGTTGTGAACGCCTATCAAGAGATGGAAAAGATGCAGTTCTGAAAGGGATCGCTGAGGAATGCAGATCACTGCCCTGGAACAGGTAAAGCAGTTGTGGGCACGCATGAGTTCCCGTCAGCGTCTCCTCATCGGTGGTGGCACGCTTGTCACGATTTTAGCCATGGGTCTCCTGGTGAAGTCCATGGCCTCTCCGGACTACAAGCCGCTCATGACGGGGCTGGAGCCGGAAGACGCGCAGGCCATTGCACAGCAGTTGACCGCCAAGAAAATCGATTACAAAACGTCGGCTGACGGCAAGGGCATTGACGTGGCGGCTGACCAGCTGGACGCTGCCCGCATGGAAGTGGCGAGCCAGGGCACGACCCACAGTGGCAGGCTGGGCTTTGAGCTGTTCGACAAGGCATCGTGGGGCCAGACTGAGTTCGATGAAAAGGTGAACTATCAGCGCGCTATGGAAGGTGAGCTGGAGCGCACCATCAGCACGCTGAAGGACATTAAGAGCGCACGCGTGCACCTGGTGCTGTCGCGCTCCAGCGTGTTCCTGGACCGCGAGCGCGCGGCGAAAGCCTCGGTAACGCTGCGTATGAAGCGTGGGCAGTTGAGCCAGGATGAACTGGATGCGATCTCCCGCCTGGTGAGTGGAGCGGTGGAAGACCTGTCTCCCGCAGATGTGGTCATTATCGATGCGGACAGCAACGAGCCACTTGGTCGCAGGCATGGCAGCACGGAAGGCCGAGAGTTGGAAGAGGAACTGTCCAAGCGGCTGGTGACGACGCTGGGCCCTGCTGTGGGTGCGGACAACCTGCGCGCCAGCGTAAATGTGGAGTACGACATGTCGTCCACGGAAGAGAGCCAGGACGAATACGATCCCGCCGTCTCTGCCCTGCTCAGCACGCAAAAGTCGCATGAGCAGGCCGCAGATGGCGCGGGTGCAGGCGGCGTGGCGGGCACCACCGGAAACCTGGGGGCTGGCACCGCGGCAGACCAGGATGCGGCCACCACCGAGGCGGGTACGCAGATGACAACGTCGGAAAACTCTGTTTATGGCGTGGACAAGACACAGCGCCATACGGTGCGTCCGGCTGGCCGCATCCGGCGTGTGACGGCCGCCATCCTCGTGAACGACGAACAGACGCGCAAGATGGTGGGCAACAAGCTGGTGACGACCCCGGTGCATCGCACACCCGCCCAGTTGAAGCAGCTGGAAACACTCGCGGGCGCAGTGCTGGGCGTCGATCCGCGTCGCGGGGACGTGATCACCGTGGAAAACATCACCTTCAACGACAGCGGGCCAGATGTACCGCCGACGCTGAGCGTTCGTCTGCAGCAGGGCGTGAACGACTATGCGACGCCGCTGCGGTATGGCTCACTCCTGCTCATGCTGGTGGTGGGTTGGGCTCTGCTCTTCCGCCCGCTGCAGAAGCAGTTCACCGCTTCCATGAAGGAACTGCCTGCACCGGTCGCGGCTACTGGTACTGGGCTGTCTGTGATCGCAGGTGGCCTGCCAGAAGACCAGCTACAGCCCGGCGACACAGCAACGCAAGGTGCAGGGTTGAAGCGGCAGCTTTCCGAGATGGTGCAGGCCGAGCCTGCCGCCATGACACGGACGCTGCAGGCCTGGCTGCAGGAGGAGCAGGGATGAGCGAGATATCCGACTACAGCAGCCTGAAAGGGATGCAAAAGGCCGCGGTACTGCTGACCGTGTTGCCCGATGACGCGGCGGCAGTCATCTTTCGCAACCTGCCCGAAGATGACCTGCAACAGTTGACCCGCGAGATCAGCAGGCTGGGCCGTGTCGATCCACAGGTCAGCGAACAGGTGCTGCGCGAGTACTTCAAGCTGACGCGCAAGCGCGACTACCTGACACGCGGTGGGAGTGACACTGCAACGCGACTGCTGGTGAAGGCCTTTGGCGAGAACGGCGCCAAGACCATGCAGCACCAGATGATTCGCACCGAGGAACTGAACAGCGGCCGTGCGGAAAGCCTGCAAAAGGCCGATCCCAAGCAGTTGGCGCGCCTCTTGGAAGGCGAGCACCCACAGACGGTTGCGCTGGTGCTGGGCCACCTGGAGCCGAAACAGGCCTCAGCCCTGCTGATGCAGTTGCCGCGATCCACACGTGCGGAAAGTGTGCGGCGCCTGGCCAACCTGCGGCAGTTTTCTCCAGCCATTGCGGAGCGTATTTCAGCCGCATTTCACCGGCGGCTGCGGTCTGCAGGTGAAATCAATAAGCGCACCTACTCCGGCTTTCAGAACGTCGCGGCGCTCATGAACAGTATCGATGGAGAGACCTCGCGCGAGATTCTGGAGTCGGTGGAGGCACGGGATAGCAAGCTGGCGAGCAGTATCCGTGAGCTGATGTTTACGTTCGACGACTTCATGCGGCTGGACGATGCGCAGCTGCGTGAGCTGTCGTCTGCCGTGGACCGCAAGCTGCTCGCGCTCGCTCTCAAGGGCACCAACCAGGAGCTGCGGGAGCGCTTCTTCAAAACCATGAGCCAGCGCGCCGTAGAAATGCTGAAGGAAGATATGGATGCGTTAGGACCCGTACGTGGCAAAGATGTTCTGCGCGCGCACAGCGAGATGGTCAGCACCGCGCGGCAGCTGGAGCAAGAGGGCAAGATGAACCTGCGCAACGATGAAGGAGACACCTTTGTTTAACACCGTTCCAGGCTCCCTGGCCTCGCTCGAGTACCGCGACATCACGTTTCTGCAGTCCATCGCGCCTCCTGACACCCTGCCGCCGCTGTTGCCTGGCGTTCCAGAGCATGAGGTGGAGCAACGTGTGGCCGCTGCACGCGCTGCTGCGATGGCCGAGGCCGAGCAGCGGATGCGTGCGCACAGTGCCGAGCTACAGCAGCGCGCGCAGCAGCAGGTGGCCACGGCGCTGGACGCGTTCCACCGCGAACGCACCGCCTACTTCGACCACGTGGAAGAAGGCATCGTGCAGCTTGCGCTTTCCATTGCGCGGAAGATTCTGCAGCGCGAAAGCGAGCTCGACCCCACGCTGCTGGCAGGGCTTGTGCGCATCGCACTGGACCGTATGCAGAGCGGCACCGCCGTTCAGGTGCGGGTTGCCCCAACGGAGGCAGACCTGTGGCGTTCACTGTCCAAAGAAGGCAACGGCGCAGAGCGTTGGCAGGTGCAAGAGGACGCGCACTTGCAACCCGGAGACTGCCTGGTGCAGACAGAAATGGGCGAGGCACACTTCGGCCTGGAAGCGCAGATCTGCGATGTGGAACAGAGTTTTCGTGGCCTGCTGGCGCATAAACCTGGTGCCCGGTGAGCGCTGTTTTCCAGCAGATGACGCAGTACCTGAACGGGTGCCAGCCGGTGCGCTGGCACGGCCACGTGGTGCGCGTGAGTAACAACCTGATTGAGTCGGCTGGCCCTTTCGGGTCAGTCGGCGAGTCGCTAGAGGTGCACGGCACCGATGGACGCAAGTACTCGGGCGAGATCATCGGATTTCGCGGCAAGACGATCCTGTCCATGATGACCGAGTCGCCGGTGGGCATTCGGCTGGGCGACACCGTGACGGCTCTGGGGCGCAGACCTTCCGTCGGTGTCGGTCCACAGATGCTGGGCCGGGTGCTGGATGCGAATGGCCGTCCCATCGACAAGCTAGGACCGTATCGCTCCACAGCCATGCGGGAGATCAATGCTGACGCACCGGACCCGCTCTCTCGCGTGCCCATCCGTGAGCCGCTGGGCTCAGGCATACGCGCGCTGGATGCGTTTGTTCTTTGCGGGCGCGGCCAGCGCCTTGGAGTGTTTGGCGGCAGCGGTGTGGGCAAGAGCACGTTGCTGGGCATGATGGCGCGCGGCACTGAGGCCGACGTGATCGTGATGGCGCTGGTGGGCGAACGCGGCCGCGAGGTAGGCGAGTTCCTGGAGGTGCTGGGCGAGGAGGGACGCAGCCGCGCGGTGATCGTGGTATCCACGTCGAACGAGCCGCCGCTCCTGCGCCTGCGCGCGCCCATAGTCGCCACCGCGATAGCGGAGTCTTTCGCAGCCGAGGGCAAGAACGTGTTGCTGGTGGTCGATTCCCTCACCCGCTTTGCCATGGCGCAACGGGAAATCGGCCTGGCAGCGGGCGAGCCGCCCACAGCCAAAGGCTATACGCCGTCTGTGCTCAATAAGCTTGCAAGCCTGGTAGAGCGCGCCGGGCGCTTTGCCCAGGGCAGCATTACCGCGTTCTACACGGTTCTGATGGAAGGCGACGACCAGCAGGATCCTGTTGTAGACACGGTGCGGTCACTGTTGGACGGTCACATCATCCTGGACCGCACGCTCGCCACCAGGGGCCACTACCCGCCCATCGCGGTACTCGACAGCCTGAGCCGGTTGATGCCCAGCATTGCCTCGCCAGAGCACGCGGGCAAAGCCGCGGACGTGCGCACACTGCTGTCGGCATGGACCCGCTCGGAAGACCTTATCCGCATCGGTGCCTACCAGCGCGGGTCGGACCCACTGCTGGACCGTGCCGTCGATCGGCTACCCGCAATCCAGCAGTTCCTGTGTCAGAGCAGCCACCAGCAGTGCACCTATGCCGAGTCGGTCAACGGCCTGCTGGCTATCCCCGCGTAATGAGTGACGATGAAGAAGCCTGAGCCGTTGCGGGTCGTTCTTTCACTTCGAGAACGTCACCAGGATGCAGCGGAACGCTCCCTGTCAGAAGCCCTTGCGCAGCAGCAGCAGGCAGAGCAACTCTTATCGGCTCTGCGAGAAGATCTGCGGCGAACAACATCCACACCCTATGAGGCGTCGGGTACGTTGCTGAACATCGTGGAGCTGCAGCAGCGAGCCCTACGCGTACCGCACCTGCGTCAGCTCTGCACAAACGCGGAGATTGCGCTGCTGGAACGCAAGACACATGTGAAGGAACAGCAGCAGAGCTACTTGGAGGCGCGGCGCGCCCGTGAAGTGGTGGAAGCCCTGCTGAAGCAGAGAAAGCAACTGGAACAGGCCAAACAAAGCAGGCACGACACCAAGGTGTCAGAGGATCTCTTCCTTGGCCGCAGGATGCTCCACACAGGCGCGGACGGCACCGAAGTCTAAGCAGGGAGGCAGATCGCTACGCGGCGCTCATGCATCTGTCCTCACCAGCCGATAGGGGTAGCGAAGGGGTGATGCATTCCACGCATGCCGTTCTCCGTCAAAGTGAGCGCCGCAGACAAGGCAGATGCCGCGACAGCACCGGTGTCCGCCAGCGGCAGCGCGGCAAACCCACAGGCAACCAGCCTGGGCGACACGTTTGCGGCCCTCATGCAGGCTTGCCTGCCAGCCACACAGAGCACAGCCAAGGCGGTTGGCGGTCAAGGCGCCAAGCCCTCTCAACAAACAGATCTTTTTAACTCGCCTACTCGCACACGGAAGGGTGCTGCGGATGCTTCGGACCCTGCGACCATGCCACTCCTTGTCGCACAGCTACCCGTACCGGTGGTGCTGCCCGGCATGTCCGTTGACACATCACAGGTAAGTGACCAAGACACCCCGGACGGGGCTAAAAGCTCCTCTCGGGCAAACGTGGATGCAGGACAGCCGATTGCAACGAATCCCAGTACAGACGCAGCGGTAGACCAGCCTGCGGGCGCGAACGCGTCCGGGCCGACGAACGGTACCTCA
The DNA here is from genome assembly GCA_937871605.1 of uncultured Terriglobus sp. GTDB lineage: Bacteria > Acidobacteriota > Terriglobia > Terriglobales > Acidobacteriaceae > Terriglobus. The sequence continues at coordinate 6,617 of CALMRM010000261.1, forward strand.
CAGTCGGTGCAGGAGCTCGTGAGGGCTTTGTCGTCGAGTGCGGACGCCGGGGAGCCGGTGGCTACCGCGCCTACGCTCCGGCATCCTGCCGCGCAGGCACCGACGTCGCAGCAGCCAGCGCTACAGGTGACGGCGCACACGGCAAGCCTAAGTTCCCCGTCTGTACCCGCACACGCCTTGCATGCTGCGCTTCCAGCCGGTGGAGTCACGGCTGCAAGCGTCGACAGCGCCCCAGCGATACAACGAACTGCCGGTCAGAAGCAGTACGCACGGATGGATGCGCGGGGCTCACTTCTGAGTACGTCTTCAACCTTCGCCAGCGCTCCTTCCACGTCAACCCGCGAAGCACTCTCGAGTACGGTGACACCGCAGGCGTCAGCCGCCAGCGCTGCGGCCTGGCTCGTGCTACCAGCCACCGGTAGTGACGCACAGGCTTCCCTGACAAGTACGACGATGCTGACCGGGTACGCCGGCCAGGGTGCATCTGCTGTGGTGCCCACCGCGCAGGCTGCTGTCGGCGATGCATCTTCCGAGTCACAGGACGACGCAGACGGTGGGACGCCTGCCGAGCGGAAGAGCAGCCAAGGCGCACCCCGCACGGGCACATCGTTGACTGAAGGTGACAGTCGCGTCGGCATGAGCGGCTGGGTGGGCACCACGGGTACGCACAGCGACCCAGCAGCACAGCGGACCGGTCTCGAGGCACCCGAGGCCAGGAGCGGCTTGACGAACCTGAGCCTTGACCGGATTGCGGCGGAATCGTCAGCGCGGCGGCTCACCAATGCGCTGCGGTCCGACATGAGCTTTGGCGTGCAGACGGCAGCGTTCGGCAAGGTCAACATTCAGGCGACTCTGCATGGCGATCAACTGCTCTCGCAAATCTCGCTGGAGCATGCCCACGGGAACGCCTCCACCTTAGCCGCGCACATGCCGTTGCTGGAGTTCACGTTGGGCGAGAAATACAAGCTGAACGCCACCGTTACGGTTCAGAACAGTGGTACGGCGATGAGCGGTGGCAGTCAGGAATCACCCACGCAAGGGAACCGTCAGCAAAACACAGGCCCATCGCCACAGAAGCTCATGCCTGCAGGCGGTGTGATGCCAACCACCACCGTCTCGCCAGAGCGGCGGCAGACTCAAGAGCGGCCTGCACCAGCCGCTGACAGGCTCGACCTGGTCATTTAACCGCATTCCACGTTCGCCCAGAAGTTGAGCTCTGCTGAACTCCACTACGACTTAGAAAAGGAACCCGATGCCCCTCTCTCTCGATAGCACCAGCCTTGGCGCAAACGCCGTCAGCCAGCTGCCGACACCCACCAAGGCTCAGGCCACCACGGCAAGTTCCAGCACGGACAGCGGCATGGGAAACGTGAAGGACCTGAGCAGCACCTTTCTGCAGCTGTTGACCCAGGAACTGCAGAACCAGGACCCGACCGCGCCGATGGACAGCACGCAAATGGTCGGTCAGATGATTTCACTTAACCAGCTGGAGCAGCTGACCAGCATTAATCAGACGCTCAGCACCCAAGCAGGGTCCAGTTCTTCCACGCAGGCAGGGTCCGGTACACCTTCCGCAACGAGCAAAGCAGTGGATGCAAGCGGCGGTCTCGCCCAATCATCCTCGGCAGGTGCCGCGCAGGCCGCCATGCAGGCAGCCTCCATGGGCAACACACTTGGCACCACATCGTCCCTGCTGCAGAGCGCGGGTCTCACCGGTAACTAACGGCTTGTTCTAAACCGTCCCAACGAAATCAGGAGCTTCCCTATGTTCTTCTCCACACCGCTTTCGGGCCTCAATGCAAGTTCGGCAGCGCTCAAGACTGTCTCAAACAATCTCGCCAACATGAACACGGATGGCTTTAAGTCACAAACGACGACCTTCTCGGATCTCTTCTACCAGGACTACGGTGCGAGTGGTAGCGGAGATCCTATTCAATCCGGCCTGGGTGTGCAGGTATCGGGCAGCACGCAGGACTTCAGCAACGGCGTGATCTCCTCGAACGGTGTTACTTCAAACATGGCGCTGAACGGTTCCGGCTTTTTTGTCACGCAAAGCGAGAGCGGTACGCAGACATATACGCGCAATGGTGACTTCACGACCAATGCAGCCGGCCAGCTGATCACACAGTCTGGCGAACAGGTGATGGGATACCCGGCCAGCGGCGGTGTGGTTTCCACCAACGCAAAGCTGGAGCCGCTCTCCGTGGGTGCGGGTACCACCTCTCCCGCAACCCCCACCTCCACCTTTTCTCTCAGCACCAACCTCAACTCAGCGTCGGCAGACGGCACCACCTTTCAGTCGCCCATCAGCGTGTACGACTCGCTGGGTGCGTCGCACGTGCTCACCGTGACGTACACCAAAACAGGGGCCAATCAGTGGCAGTACGACGTGTCTCTGCCCTCCAAGGATATGCAGGGCGGTACGGGTACCACCAGTGTGGCCAGCGGTACGCTGGACTTTAACAGCTCGGGCAGCCTTACGTCTCCGAGTGCTCCCATTGCCATTTCCGTCGGTCCTTTGTCGAACGGCGCGACCACCATGCAGCAGACCTGGACCCTGGCCGACGCATCCGGCGACTCGCTTCTGACGCAGACGGCCAGCAACTCGAGCAACAACTCGACCCTGCAGGACGGCTTTGCCGCAGGCGTGCTGAACACCTATACCGTTGAGACCGACGGCACCATCCAGGCAAGCTTTTCGAACGGGCAGACCCGCGCCATCGGCCAGGTGGCTGTCGCGAACTTTGCCAATCCTGAGGGGCTCAGCCTGTCGGGCAACAATGAATTTACCAGCACGACCGCGTCGGGCGCAGCCGTCATTGGCGTCGCTGGCACGGGTGGCAGGGGGACGATCGCAGGCGCCTCTGTAGAGCAGAGCAACGTGGACGTCGCCTCACAGTTTGCATCGCTCATCGTGTACCAGCGAGCGTATGAGGCCAACGCAAAAGCGATCACGGCCTTTGACCAGTTGGAACAGGACACCATCGCCATGAAGAGCTAGCGAGTTAACACGGGCCGCAACACGTCGCTAAGAAGAAGCACAGCCTCGACACGATGAGGGGCTGTGCTTCGTGCTTATAGCCGTTGAAGCGGGTAAGCAGAACCACATTAGAGACTTCGAAGTTTGCTGGACACCGAGCTCGCAGGTAGCGCGCCAGGATCCTCGACCTTTGTCTTTCCTGGCGCATCTGCAATAAAAGTCTGCTGCCCGTTGTCTCAGAGTGGCACATGGATTGCTTTAGTCCTCTGCATGACGTATCCGCGCCCACCCGCGCTGCCATCGCGCGCCACCCGGAGGAGCAGCCATGAGTGAGCTACAGCAGTACACACCCGTAGCGGTCGCCAGCGGCGAAGAAGAGTTGAACCGGCGGCTGGCAGAGTTGCAGCAGCTGCCCATGAGCCTTGTGCTTGAGGTGGAGATTGCTGACTTCACGGTCGGTACACTCATGGCACTGCAGCCAGGGGCTGTTCTGGCAACCGCTGCGCAACAGAATGAAGACTTGATGCTCCAGGTGAACGGCCAGCCGGTTGGCCCTGTCAAGTTCGACGTGACCGGCGACCGCCTTGCCGTTCGGCTGACAGGGATCGCATGACATCGGAATGGATTGCACGTGTGCAACGCACGATGCACGAAACGCAGCGGAGCCACCCAGTCGCAACAGCATGGCGGTTGCTCACTGTCGGCAGCAAGAGGATGTTCGCGGCGCGGGAAAACCGTCGGTTGCGTGTCGCGGAAAGTGTGTCGCTGGGCGATCGGCGCTTTGTTGTGCTGCTGGAGGCTGATAACGAGCACTACCTCGTGGGTGCCAGCGCGGCCGGCGTCACGTTGCTGACCCGTTTGGGTGGCGCGCACCCCCACGACGCTGCGGACACGCTGCCGAACGGTGGGGAGCAGTGCACCGCCGAGAGCGGACTGAAAGTGGCTGCACTTCGCCCCGGTGCTGCAGCGGCAGCCCCCAAGCAGCACACGCCAGAGGTGACACCCAGCTATGCACAGGTGCAAGCCGAGCTTCTCGCTGGTAGCGGTCCTGGCACGGCTGCTTCAGTCTCGCCCGCTGTACCAAAGCAGCAGGACAGCACACTGGAACCCAAGCTGTCAGAAGTCGCGTTACACGCGGCAGTGCCGCTGGCAAGCGCCGGGATGCGGCGGCATGCGTTTCCAGTGGGCAGGATGCTGGCGCTGCTCTTTGCTCTTCAGTTGCTCCTGCCGGTTCGCTCGCTGCCGGGTCAGGGGCCGGGTACGGCAGCGGCAACGTCCACGACACATGCATCTGCCATACCGAACTCAACCACACGGTCCACGCCCGACTCCAAGAACAACCAGTCCGGCCTGTCGCTGACGGGCCTTGGCGGCAACTCTGCCCCGTGGACCATTGTTGTCCTGCTCACGGTGCTGACGCTGATTCCGTCGCTGATGATCTGCATGACGCCCTTTGCGCGGCTGCTGGTGGTGTTTCACTTCCTGCGTCAAGCCCTTGGCCTGCAGACGACGCCATCGAACCAGACACTGATTGGCCTCTCCCTGATTCTCACCTTCTTCCTCATGGAGCCGGTTGGAAAGCAGATCTACAACAGCAGCTTTGTACCGCTGCAGAGCGGGCAGATAACCGCCTTGGAGGCAGTGGATCGCGGCAGTGAACCACTGCGCCACTTCATGGCACATTACGTTCGCGAGAAGGACGCAGCCCTGTTCCTTGAGATTGCGCACGCGCCCCGACCAAAGTCCATCGACGACGTTTCCCTGCGCGTCCTCATGCCTGCATACATCGTGTCGGAGCTGAAAGCAGGCTTCCAGATTGGTGCTGTGCTCTTTCTCCCGTTCCTGGTGGTGGACATCGTCATCGCGTCCATCACAACGTCTGTCGGCATGATGCAGCTGCCGCCTGTCGTCATCTCCACGCCGCTCAAGCTCATGCTGTTTCTCATGGTCGATGGCTGGCATCTGCTCATAGGCGCTCTGGTCAGGAGCTTCTACTAGTGGGCACCGACCAGGTTGTAACGCTGGCCCGCGCCATGCTGATGGAAGTTGCGTTGTTGCTGGCACCCATTCTGCTGCTCGTGGTCTTGGTTAGCTTTGTTATCAGCCTGATGCAGGTGCTGACTTCATTGCAGGACCAGACACTCTCCTCGGTGCCACGCCTTGTGATCACGGGCGCTGCACTGTTCCTGCTGATGCCCTGGATGTGGCGGCACATGGCCCTCTACACCATTCACATGCTGGGCGACTTTCACGCGGTGCTGCAATGATCGAGCTGCCCTTCGACAAGATCATCCTCGGCTTTCTCACCATCTCTGTCCGGCTCACCGGGCTGGTGCTCTTTGCGCCCTTCTTTGGCAGTGCCTCTGTGTCGCCGCAACTCAAGGCGGGTCTGGTGGTTGCACTCTCCGTCCTGCTATATCCCATGCTGAGCCAGCAGATTGTGCCGGTCGACCTCTCCTCCTGGCCAAAGCTCGTATTTGGGGAACTGCTGATCGGCGCGGCGATCGGCATTGCGACCAATCTGGTGTTTGACGGCGTGCAGATGGCCGGATCGATCCTGAGCACGCAGATGGGATTCTCGCTCATCAACCTCCTCGATCCGCAGACGGAGGTGGACACCACGGTGATTGCCCAGTTTCACCAGACACTTGCCATGCTGGTGTTTCTGCGGCTCGACGTGCACCTGTGGCTCCTGCGCGCGCTGGGCCGCAGTTTCCGATTGCTGCCGCCAGGTTCAGCGCATGTGTCGCGTGCGTTCACTTTGACAGCGATCCAGGCGGGCGGTCAGGTTTTCACGCTGGGGTTGCAGATGGCCGCTCCTGTCCTATCCGCCACGTTAATCACGGACATTGTTCTGGGCCTGCTCGGCAAGGCTTCGCCCCACCTGCCGCTCATGCTGCTGGGACCACCGCTCAAAACATTGCTGGGCTTGGGCGTTCTGTTTGCCGCCCTGCGCTACTGGCCATCCCTGCTGGATCGGTTCTTCTCCAGTTCTGTCGACCTGTCCAATACACTCCTGCACCTGGCGCGCTAGAGATCGGGATTGTCACTTGGCTGAAGCGAATAAGACCGAGAAGCCCACGGAGTACCGCCGCAAGAAGGCCCGGGAAGAGGGTCAGATTGCGCGATCGCGCGAGTTTGGGAATGTGCTCGCCCTCATTGGCGTGATCGTCGTGACAGTCGCGCTCAGCCAGGATGCCGCCCAGCACTGGACTTCTTTTTACATCGGCCTGTTGGTGGCAGCCACAGAAGGCGACTTCTCAAGCAGTGGCCCCATTCTGTTTTGGAGCGCGCTTGAGGTGCTCCGATGGATGGGGCCGGTACTGCTCCTGGCCATGGTGCTCTCTGTCGGCGCTTCCCTGTCGCAGGGCGGCCTTAACTTTGCGCCTGCTGCGCTTACCCCTAAGCCCAGCCGCCTGAGCCCAGGCAACCGGCTCGGTCAAATCTTTTCCATTGCCACCCTGGGCACGCTTGCCAAAAGCTTGCTTCCGGCGTTTGCCATCGCACTCTTTGGCGGCCTGGCTGTGCAGTCGCACTGGAGCGAGCTGGCACGTGCCTCCGGTTCAGACATTCGGTTGGTGACGAGACTGGTCGGCGACATTTTGGAATCCGTGGTGTGGAAGAGCGCCTTGGTGCTGCTGCTGTGGGCTGCCGTGGATTACCTGCTGACCTGGCAGCAGGGTGAAAGCAAGCTGCGCATGAGCCACGAAGAAATCAAGCGCGAACACAAGGAGCACAACGGCAATCCGTTTGTGAAAGGCCACATCCGCAAACTGCAGCGCGCCATGCGGCAACGCAAACCACTTGCAGCGGCAGCCAGTGCAACCCTGATCGTGACGAACCCCACCCATGTGGCCGTTGCCCTGCGATATGAGACCTCCATGGCAGCACCGGAGGTTGTGGCGAAGGGGTTGGATCTGCTCGCGCAGAAGATCAAGGCCATTGCGCATGAGCACGAGGTGCCCATGTTCGAAAACAGGACGCTTGCCCGCGCCCTGTACAAAGACGTGGAGGTCGGACAGACGATTCCGGCTGAACTGTACGGCGCAGTGGCCGAAATCCTAGTTACAGTGTTCCGTGCCCAGGCACGTATGCGTGACGAAGACAACATGCGCAGCCAACGCAACGCTGCCGGAGACGTGGTGCCACCCCGATGAAGTCGAAGAAATTCCTCACGTTTCTGAACAGCTTTGGTGAGTGGGCGGTGCCGCTGGCCGCCGTCTGCATGATTTTTGTGCTGCTGGTGCCACTGCCGCCCTTCGTCCTGGATCTGCTGCTGACGGGGAGCATCGCGGTCTCGGTCCTGGTGCTGCTGACCGCCATCCAGGTGCTGCGTCCGGTACAGTTTTCCGTGTTTCCCAGCGTCATCCTGTTGCTCACACTTACGCGGCTGGCGCTTGACCTGGCCTGTACCCGCCGCATCCTGCTGCACGGCAATGAGGGTCCCTCCGCAGCAGGTGCCGTTGTGGAAGCGTTCGGCCAGTTTGTCATGGGCGGCAACTACATTGTGGGCTTTGTGTTATTTGCAGCCCTGGTTGCCATTCAGTTCCTTGTCATCAGCCATGGTGCGGTACGTACCGCTGAGGTTTCCGCGCGCTTCACGCTCGATGCCATGCCCGGCAAGCAGATGGCCATCGACGCCGACCTGAACGCGGGGCTCATCAATGAGGAACAGGCCCGCACCCGGCGCGAACTGGTCGCGCAGGAGGCCGAGTTCTGCGGCGCGATGGACGGCGCGGCGCGTTTCAGCCAGCGTGACTCCGTAGCGACGATCCTCATTCTTGCCATCAACATCATCGCCGGCTTCATGGTCGGTGTTTTCCAGCAGGGCGTGCCCTTTATGGAGGCGCTTAAAACTTACACGGTGCTGACGGTCGGAGACGGCCTGGTCTCGATTCTTCCGTCTCTGCTTGTGTCTGTGGCAGGCGGCATTGTGGTCACGCGCGCCGCGTCAAAGCAGACGCTTGGCGTGGACATGAGCCGCCAGCTTGTCAATTCGTCTTCCCTGCTCTGGATTGCTGGTGGCGTGCTGGTGGCGCTTGGTCTCATCCCAGGGCTGCCCAAATTCAGTTTTTTCGCGCTGGGCGCAGGCCTGATGTTTGGCGGCTACAAGCTCAAGGGAACCGCAGCTGCAGCGGCCACCGCAGACGCGGCGGACGCACAGAAGACAAAAGGCGGCGCACCCGCACCTGCAGCCGCGGACCCGTTCGATGCTGTCCTGAAACTTGACGATCTGACCCTGGAAGTGGGAGCCGGATTGGTGCCACTGGTAGACGAGAAGCAGGGCGGCCAACTGCTCAATCGCATCAAGGGCTTGCGTAAGAAGCTGGCGCAGCAGCTTGGCTTTCTGGTGCCTCCGATCCACATCACGGACAACCTTGCCCTGCGTGAAAACGAATATGTGCTGCTGACACGCGGCATCGAGGTTGCACGCTGGGAGTTGCGCCGTGACCAGCTGCTGGCGATCAACTCCGGCCCAGGAACAATCGATCTGCCAGGCGTCGACACGCAAGAGCCCGCATTCAACGTGGCCGCAAAGTGGATTGCTCCCGCGCTGCAGGCGCAAGCCATTGCAAAAGGCTGCGCAGTAGTGGAGCCCACGTCCGTCCTCAGCGCGCACCTGGCGGAAGTCATCAAGACCAACGCATATGAGTTGCTGAGCCGTCACGAGACAAAGCGCCTGATCGATCGCCTGACCGACTCCCATCCCAAGCTTGTCGACGAACTGATTCCCAAATTGTTGAGCCTGGGCGAACTACAGCGTGTGCTGCAGGGCCTCTTGCGGGAAGGTGTAAGCATTCGCGACCTGGGCACGATTCTCGAAGGCCTGGTGGAAACCGCTGCCGTCAATAAGCACCCTGTGGCGTTAGTGGAGGCATGCCGGCAGTCCCTGAGCCGCGCCTTGGTGAAGCCCCTCTTGTCGGAAGATGGTGAGCTAAAGGTAATGACGCTCGACTCGTCCATCGAGGAGGAGTGTGCACGTGCCGGCAACTTACAACCCGGGCAAATCAGCTCCAGCGGGCTGCAAGTTTCGGTGGCGCGCAAAGTGCTGGAAGGGCTGCGGTCCGCGCTCGGCCCAGAGGCTGGTTCGACGCCACCTGTGCTGCTGTGCTCTTCGCCGGGCAGGTTCTACCTGCGTCGCCTGCTGGAGCCGTTTCTGCCAAAGGTGGTGGTGGTTTCGCCGGCAGAGATTCCGCCCATGACGCCCGTACGAACACTGGGCGTGGTGCGCTGAGCACGGTTTGCGCAGGCACCCCGGCTCACGCTTTCCCAAGCGCGGTCCGATGAAGAAAGCATAGCGGCACTGAGACCTGCAGACCTTCCAGATCTTTCCAGTGCACTCTACAGCTTCAGGAGCCAGGTTTGCCGGCGGCAGAGCAAGAAAACGAATCTTTGACGTATGCCTGTGATTTCAGGACGTCGGGCCTGCTCTCCAACGACAGCACACGTCAGCTGCGCACGCTGCATGAAAGCTTCGCACGGTCATTTGCGCACGCACTCGACCTCTTTCTCGGTTCGCCGTTAGAAGTAAAGCTGCTGAAAGTGGAGCAGCAGGGTGTGCGTGACTTTGCCGCCTCGCTGTTGCCGGGCAGCTACCTGGTCCCGCTGGCGCTGCAGCAACTTGGTGAGCGGGTGGTGGCCCGGTTTGATAGCGCGCTGTTTTTTCCGCTGCTCGACATCCTGCTGGGCGGATCGGGTGAGCAATCGGACGATCCGCGGGAACTCACCGAGATTGACGAAGAGCTTTTCCGCAGCATGACGGAACTCATGTGCACACAGTTGGAGCGTGCCTGGAAAGCGGTGAATGTATCGGTGGCGCCGCAGGCCTCCATCAAGAGTCTTGCCAACAGCCAGCTGTTCGCCATGGAAGACCGTGTCGTGGTCTTGCAGTTTGAAATCAAGGTGAGTGGTACCACCTCCACATTTGCCATCGCGTTGCCCGGTCAGTTTGCAGGTGCGGTCATTCGCGGCAGCCAACCCGATGATCACCAGCTCGCCAGCCAGGCGGATGCGCAGGAACGATTGCGGCAACGCCTGTTGAGTTGCACGGTGACCGTGTCGGCCACGCTGCCCGACCTCCACGTGCCGCTGGGTGAGCTTGTGACCATGCAGGTGGGCAGCCTGGTGAACCTGCGGGCCACTGCGCAGGTACCCGTGCACCTGCAGGTGGGGCAGCATTCCATTCTCGATGTAACCCCCGTACGCCGCGGCAACAACAAGGCCGCACAGGTCAACGGACCCAAGCAGATGCAGTACTAAGGAGCATGTATGGACACCCCGACGACTGAAGCTACAGCAGCTGCCAAGAAGCCGATGCTTGATGCGCGCGAGCTATCCGGTGAAACTGAGCCCGTGCAGGCACGCCAGCTGGAGCGTGTGGTCGATGTGCCGCTCAGCGTGACGCTGCGCTTTGGGCAGCGCGCCATGCGGCTGCGCGACGTGCTGGAGCTGAACACGGGATCGCTGGTCGAGCTGGATCGCGAAGTGGAGGAGCCCGTAGACCTGGTGCTGGGCGATCGTGTCATCGCGCGCGGAGAGGTCGTCATTGTGGACGGCAATTACGGCCTGCGCGTGCAGGAGATCATCGAGCGCCTGCCACCCTCCTCCTTGGATTCGTCCGCTCAGACAGCTGCTGCCTAGATTCGGGCGTAAGCATTGACGTTCCCCTGCCGATAGTGTTCGTAGACGAGAGAGGGGGATCACCATGAATAGCGGAATGTACTCAGCCTGCGCTGCCCTGGTGACGCGGATGCAGTCGCTCGACAGCATTGCGGCGAATGTCGCCAACAGCAGCAGCACCGGGTATCGTGCGCAAACGACGAGCTTCGGCACAACACTGGCGCAGGCCGCACACCACGGCAACCTCTCTCTCCTCAACCAGTCTGCAAACAGCTTTAGCCAGGTGACCAGCTCTCAACTCAGCCAAACGCAGGGCATGCTTACCCACACGGGCAACGAGCTGGATGTAGCCCTGCAGGGCAGCGGGTATCTGAAGGTAGAAACCTCGAACGGCACCATGTACACGCGCAACGGCAGCCTACAACTGGACAGTAGCGGCAAGCTCGTCACCAGCACGGGCGACGCAATCCTCGGCGAGGGTGGGGAGATCACGCTGGGTCGAGGCCCCGTCTCCATCAGCACAGACGGCACCATTACGCAGAACGGCGCCATTGCGGGCAAGCTTGCCATCGTCGACTTCCCGTCCGGCACAAACATGGTGCAGCGCGGCGCCGCCAACTACGCCCCGCCGAGCGGCGTGCAGGAGCAGGCGAGCGCTGCGGCCGTGCAGCAAGGTGCGCTGGAAGGCTCGAATGTAAGTTCCATCGACGGCATGGTGCAGTTGATTGGGGCACAACGTGCGGCCGAATCCATGCGGCACGTGCTGAACATGGTTGATACCGACATGAACAAAACCGCGGCAGAACTCGTGCGCGTGAGCTAACGGCTCTTAGGACTTCATTATGATACGAGCGCTTTACACGGCTGCCAGCGGCATGAACGCGCAGCAGCTGAACCTGGACAACATCGCCAACAATCTTGCGAACTCGAGCACGACAGGGTTCCAGCAGCGCAGGATGCAATTCACCGACCTGATGTACCAAAACCAGACCATGCCTGGCTCAGCGGCCACAGCGTCGACAACCGTCTCGAGCGGGCTGCAGATTGGGTTGGGCGTACGTCCAGGATCTGCCGAAATCATTCAGACACAGGGCGACCTGACCACCACAGGCAACCCGCTGGATGTGGCCATCCAGGGATCAGGCTTCTTCCAGGTGCAGCTGCCGAACGGCCAGACCGGGTACACACGCGCCGGATCCTTTCACCTGGACTCGCAAGGCAATGTGGTGACGCCCGATGGCAATCAGTTGCAGCCGACCATCAACGTGCCTGCGGATGCAACCGCCGTTTCGATTGGATCGGACGGCACGGTGAGCGTGAATTTGCCTGGGCAGGCACAGGCCAGCAAGGCAGGTCAGATCGAGCTGGCGATGTTTGCCAATCCAGGCGGCCTCAACAGCGTCGGCAACAACGTGTACCTGCAGACCGCCGCTTCCGGCGAGCCGATTGTCGGCCAGCCTGGCGGCACCGATGGTGCTGGCACGCTACAGCAAAACACGCTGGAGCAGTCAAACGTCAGCACGGTGGAGCAGTTCGTCGAAATGATCGTGGCGCAGCGCTCGTACGAGTCCAACTCGCGCGTGGTGAAGGCAGCGGACGAAATGCTTCAGCAGCTTAACCAGCTTGCGTCCTAACACGAACACCTCCGCAAAGAGCGCATGAAGACACCCGCACACCACGTCCTCATCGGCATGCTCTGCCTCGGTGCTGGCAATAGCCATCATGCGGCAGCACAGGGCAAGCTGAGCCAACGCTACCCTCTAAGCGCGGACGCCATCAGCCGCGCCCTGCACAGGGACGGCCTGGATGTGCGTGCTGAAGATGTGCACATGCCCATGCCGCTGAGCACCGCTGTGAGCGATCCCCTGCTTGAAATCGTTGGCATGGATCGTCTGCCAGACGGTCATCTACGCCTGCGCTTGCGCTGTCAGCACGCGGGAGAGTGTCTCCCGTTTGGTGTCACCCTCATGCACGATGTTGTTGTCCCAATGTTGCTGGTGTCAGCCCAGCCACCGGCGGCATCGGCTGGCGTAGGCAGCAGCATGGCACCCACACTGCCACAGCCTGTCGGCACGCCGGTTTTTGGCCCGGAAGCTGCCGTGGTTGTGCGTGCAGGCACACGGCTCACCCTGCTGCTGGAAGAGGGGCACATGCACATCCATCTGCCGGTAGTTGCGCTGGACAGCGCAACCGGCGACGGCAACATACGCGTAGCAACACCAGACCACAAGCACACCTACCGCGCAACGGTGGTGGATGCAACCACCGTACGGGGGATCATGGAATGAAATGGTTCGCGGCGCTGCTTTTTCTGTTGGCTCCTGCTGGTGCGTTCGCGCTGCCCTTCGCGCACCGTGAACCGAAGAAAAGCTCGGAAGAGTTGCGTGCCGACTATCTTGCGAGTGTGCAACAGGCCATCGTCGGCGGCCCTGCCGTACATACCACGGGCAGCCTGTGGTCCCCACAGGGCGTGCTGATCGACCCGAACGCCGACTACAAAGCACGCACCCTGAATGACACGGTGACCGTCCTGGTGGCGGTACAAACCACTGCCGCGCAGAGTGGCAGCGTAGACAGCGCACGCGCCTTCGATACCAGCTCAGCCATCACAGGTCTGGGCGGCGTGTCCACAGCGCACACCAACCCACTGCTTGCCGCAAATTCGAACACCACGCTCAAAGGCTCCGGAGCCACCGCCTCAAACACAGCCTTTTCCACCAGCCTCACCGGTCAGGTCATCGCCGTGCTGCCCAACGGCAACCTGGTGGTGGAGGCGCACCGCCAGATCGCGATGAATAATCAGCACGAAGAGGTGATCGTGCGTGGCATTGCACGGCCCGGCGACATCACGCCTGCAAACACCGTCGCGTCCACCAGCCTGAGCGCACTGGAAATTGAATTGAAGGGCAAGGGCATCATCTCCGACAGTGTTCGCTCACCCAATCCTGTTGTGCGCGCCGTACTGAGGATTTTCGGCTTCTGACCGATAAGTACGGTGTGCTGCCCCGACCGAAACGCAACCTGCTTTTCCGGACTGTACTGCTGCTCTTTGCGGCGGCAGTGCCGTCGTTCTGCGTGGCCTCAAGTCCAACGCACCTGGTGAAGGTACGCGATGTGACTGAGATCCAGGGCGTGCGGGAAAACCAGCTCATCGGGTATGGGCTGGTGGTGGGCTTGCAGGGCACCGGCGACCGCCAGCAAACCTACTTCACCGTGCAGACGCTGGCAAACATGCTGCAGCGCATGGGCGTGCAGATCCCCACAGGCACAGCCGTTGTAAAGAACGTCGCTGCGGTCATGATCACAGCGCAGCTACCCGCGTTTGCAGAGCCAGGCATGAAGCTGGACGTCACGGTTTCTTCTGTTGGCGATGCGAAGAGTATCGAGGGCGGCGTCCTCTTGCTAACGGCACTGCACGCGACCGATGGTCAGGTATACGCCGAGGCGCAGGGCGCGCTCACCACGGGCGGCTACTCCGAGGGCGCAGCCGGTAATCTGCGGCGCGTCAACTATCTCACCGTAGGCCGCATCCCGAATGGCGGCACGATTGAACGGCCGGCAAGCATCGACCTGCATGGCATGCAGACCGTCACGTTTCTGCTACGCGAAGCGGACTTCACTGCGGCGCGCGACATTGCAGACCTGATCGACAGCGACTTCAAGACGCCCGTGGCAACGGCAGTGGACAGCCGCCACATCGTGGTGGATGCAAGTGCCATGAAGGGGCTTTCCGTGCCGCGGCTCATCTCTCGCATACAAAACTTGTCACTGCACATACAGGCACCCGCCCGCGTCGTTGTCAATGAGCGAACCGGATCGATTGTGCTGGGCGGAGACGTTCTGCTGTTGCCCGTCTCCGTGCTGCACGGCGGCCTGCAAATTCAGGTAGACACCGTCAACACTGCGGTTCCAGCGGCAGCCATAGCCACCAGCGCCTCACCCGCGGTCGTCAGCAACACGGAAGTCAACGTGCAGGACAAGGAGGCACGCTCCATTCGCCTTGGCAATGGCGCCAACGTCGAGGAGCTGGTTAAAGGCCTCCATGCCATCGGTGCCACGTCGCACGACATCGTCTCGATTCTGCAGGCCATCAAGGCTGCGGGCGGGCTGGAAGCAGACCTGGAGGTCATCTGATGATTACGGCGCTCTCTTCCCCTGTTGGCTCCAGCGACGCTGCAAGGGCCGCAGTGGACCCTAAATTGGCCAACGCAGCCAAACAGTTCGAAACCGTGCTGCTGAGCCAATGGCTGCAGGACGCTGAGTCCAGCTTCGCATCGGTTCCCGGCGGGGACAGCGACACGGACGCAGGCAGCGATCAGCTCAAGGGGCTTGCGACGCAGCAGCTTGCCGCCAGCTTCACCGCCAGCGGCGGCGTGGGCATCTCCAAGCTCGTGCTGGGTGCGCTAACAAAGACCAACGAGAAGGAGCAAGGGGCCATGCACGAGACCAGCAAAACAGCAGTAGAAGCAGGAGGCTCCGCAGCTATGACCGGTGCACTTGCGGCGTACAGGGCGGAGGCACGGTGATGAATCCACGGACCATGCGCGACGGTACCGCAGTGGCGCAACACTACCTGCAGCAGGCATCGGCTCTGCGGCTGCAACTTCTCACCGCGATGGATGCAATCGGGCGTAACTCCCTGCCCGAGTTTGAGCAAAGCCTCTGGCAGCAGGAAATGCTATCCACCGGCATGCACCGAACCCTGCAGCTCTTGCGGACCCTGCATGTACAGCCCTCTCTGTTGGCAGAGCTGCGCTCTACAAACGCGTCTCTACAGCAGGTAAGCCGCACCTACCAGGGCCTCATCGGCCAGGCCAGCCAATCTGCAAACCTCCTGCGCGGTGTGTGCACCCTGTATGGCCAGGCGCCTTCGCCCCCATCAAGCAAGCAGCAGTTGCTGCACTGTGAGGCGTAACCATGATCGGTCTTAATGGTGCACTTTCGGTCGCGTCCCAGGCTCTCCAGGCCCAGTATGCCGGCCTCGCGGTTACCAACAACAACATCGCCAACGCGAACACACCCGGCTACTCGCGGCAGATCGTCTCGCTTAGTGCAAACGCCATGGTGCAGAACGGCACCAGCGTCAACATGGGCGTAACGTACACCGGCTACACCAGTGTGCGCGACTCCGTACTCAACACGGCGATCAACGCCAAGACCTCGGACCAGGCAAGCCTCACGGCACAGAACACCCTGATGACGCAGGTCAACACTGCGTTCTCGAGCACGACGAGTGGTATCGGCAGTAGCCTGTCCGGCCTCTTCTCCAGCATCTCCGCTCTATCCACCAGCCCGTCAGATGGTTCGCTGCGGCAGGCAGTGCTCACCTCTGCGAACCAACTGGTGAACTCCTTCCACCAGGGTGCAGCTGCACTGTCGAGCGCCACGTCCAGCGCCAACCAGCAAGTAACATCTGCAGTCGCCCAGGTGAACCAGCTCACCGCGCAGATTGCCGCGCTGAACGGTCAGCTGGCCGCCGTGCAGAGCGGCACCGGAGAGGGCGGGGGCTTAGAGGACCAGCGCGACCAGTTGACGACGCAGTTGGCTGCCCTCACCGGTGTCTCCGTTACGCAGACCGATGCCACACCCAACGTGACCACGACGTCAGGCTCGCCCCTCGTGATGGGCATGTCGGCCAACCCGCTCCAGGTCACCACCGGGGCAGACGGCCAGGCGCATGTCCTGGATGCATCCGGCAACGACATCACTAGCACGCTGACCAGCGGCACCCTGGGCGGGTTGTTAACCGCACGCGATCAGACTTCGCCTGCGCTGAGCACGCAACTCAATACCCTTGCAACGCAATTCGCCGCTGCCATGAACATGGCGCAGACCAACGGTACGGATGCTAACGGCAACGCAGGCGGCGCACTGTTCAGCATCGCTGCAGGTAGGAGTGACACCGCGGCAGCCATCACCGTTGCCATCACGGATCCCAACAAAGTAGCCGCCGGTTCAGGCGGGGCGGCAGGCAGCAGTGGTAACGTGGCGAACCTGCTGGCCGTGCAGACAAGTACGCTTGCGTCGGGTGCAACGCCCAGTGCCGCGTATGCGAGGCTCGTTTACAACGTGGGAGCGGCCGGTGCACAAGTCAGTTCCGACCTGTCCTCCACCACAACCGCCCTTACGCAGCTCACCTCGCAGCGCGACAGTGAATCTGGCGTGTCCGTGGATGAAGAGGCGACGAATCTGATTCGCTTTCAGCAGGGCTACCAGGCGGCTGCGCGGGTGATCACAACCCTGAGCGATTGCTACACCACACTCCTGAACATGAACGGAGCAGGCTGATGCGCGTCGACCCAAACATGTCGAATCTTGTAAATGCCGGCATCAGTAACACCTCACAAGCACTGAACACGGCCGTGCAGCAACTCTCGTCGGGGCTCAGTGTGTCGGCACCATCTGACAACCCGTATGCGGCAGCCGCAAACGCGCTCAGCCTGGCGTCCTCCTCCACCGTGGATCGTTACACGAAGAACGCAGACACCGTACTCAACCAGGTACAGACGGCAGACAGCACCCTGTCGAGCGTCGTCAGT
>CALMRM010000262.1 GCA_937871605.1 uncultured Terriglobus sp.
CCGCTCTCATACCTCGATGGTGAGCGGCTTCCCGGAGGCCTGCACCGGCATGACGTCGATGATGTACGACGTCGAGAATCTTTCTATCTCGCACGATCTGCGCCACCTGAATTTACCCACGCCGTTAGCCATGCGTGGACCAGGAGAGATGACGGGCGGTTGGGCGCTCGAGTGCGCGATGGATGAGCTCGCGTACGAAGTCGGCCGCGACCCCATCGACGTGCGCGTGGAAAACTATGCGCATGTCGCTCCGTTTTCTGGGCTTCCGTTTTCTTCCAAGCACCTTCGGGAATGCTGCGACCGTGGACGACAGATATTTGGATGGGAGAAGCGAGTTGCGGTCCCGCGCTCTGTGCAGGTAGGCGACTCCTGGGTTGGGCTTGGATTCTCCTGCAACATGCATCCGGCCATGCAGAGTCCTGCGACTGCCAGCGCCTCGGTTTATGCCGATGGCACAGCCGTGGTACGAAGTGCAACGCATGAGCTCGGGAACGGCGCGTGGACGGTCTTCCGTCAAATCGCTGCGGATGGCCTGGCCATGCCGCTGGACCGGGTGGATTTCATTCTTGGCGATTCCAGCTTCCCAAAAGCGCCAATTACTGCGGGCTCGCAAACCACTGCGAGCGTCGGTCCGGCTGTCCTCGCTGCCTGCCGCAATGCGGTGGAGGCGCTCAAGAAAATAGCTCACGCTGATCCGCACTCACCATTTCACAAACAGCCACTCGTTGCCATCAGAGCGTACGGTGGCGCGATTTATCTGGAGAGCGACCCTTCTGTGACTCGGACCTACGGTGAGGTCTTGCAGGACGCCGGCCGGGAGTCGCTTCAGGTGCTGGGCGAATCGACTCTCGGGAAAGAACGCAAGGAATTTGAGTTCTACTCTTTTGGAGCCGTTTTCGCTGAAGTGCGGGTCGACATCGACACGGGCATCGTACGCGTACCTCGCATCGTCGGAGTGTACGACGTCGGGCGCCTGATCAATCCAAAAACCGCTCACTCTCAACTGATGGGCGGCGCCATCTTTGCTCTTGGAGCCACCCTTACGGAGGAGACACTGTTCGACACCCATAATGGCCGCGCAATCGTGCGAAACCTTGCGGACTATCATGTGCCCAGCTGCGCCGACACGCCGGAGATCACGATCGAGTGTCTCGGGATTCCCGATCCGCACATCAGCGAGCTCGGGGCACACGGAGTTGGTGAGTGTGGAGTGAACGGGGTACCGGCCGCCATTAGCAATGCGGTATTCAATGCCACCGGGAAGCGTGTGCGTCAACTGCCCATCACCCTTGACAGACTATTGTGAACACAAATTCTGATCTGATCCGCCACGAAAATAAAGGAATTGTCGGAACAGCAGCCGACCAAACGGTGGCGAGAAAGGTGGTTCTCGGGGGCATTTGGGCGTCACAAGGCTATGGGTACTGGGTCGTCGAGCAGAAGCGTACAGGTGACTTTATTGGAGAAGTCGGTCTGCAAGCTATAAGAGAGCAATCGTTCCCTCGCTCGACCACGCACCGGAACTTGGCTGGGTTATTTCTCCTGAGAAGAGCGGTTGCGGCTATGCGACAGAAGCTGCGATGGGTGCATTGGTGTAGCAAGAGTTCACCGGAACTCGCAGCGAGTCGTCTGCATCATTCGTCCGGAACATCAGGCGTCTACGCGTTCCTCCAGCGTTTACCGGTGCTTCGGCAAAGCACAAGCCGTTCTTCCAGTCAACCTTGAGCAATGGACGAGCCCTGCGCCTTGTAGTGGCGTGGTGAGCAGCCCATCACCCGCTTGAACGCTTTTCCGAAAGCGCTTTCGGACTCATAACCCAGTGAAGACGCGATCTCTATAAGGAACTCGCCTGAACCCTCCAGTCTGCTGCTTGCGAGCAGCATGCGCCACCTGGTTAGGTATTCCATCGGAGAAGTTCCAACCGTTTGCTTGAACTTCACTGCAAAAATTGACCGAGACATCCCGACACTTTCAGCAAGCTCCTGAAGAGTCCAGCGATGGCCTGGCTGTGCATGCATGCAACGCAGGGCTTTACTTAGCTGTTTATCGGCAAGTGCAAACAGCCAACCGGAGCCTCCATTCGACTCATCGCCTACGTAAAGACGGAGTGCCTGAATGAGCAGAGCGTAGGCGAGTTGCTGAATCACCAGTGCGCCGCCCGGACGTGACTCGCTCACCTCTTCCCGCATGCGAGCGAGGGAGGATCGCATTGCGGTCTTGTCCGCCTCGCTGCGAAGGTGCACCACGGGAGGCAAGGGTAGGAGCAACAGATCTGCCTGAGGCCCGGTCAATACAAAGTGTCCGCCTGCCAGAAAACAGCCACCGCGTTGGTCGCTCGGCACTTCGTTTCCCCACTTGCGAGTAGAACGAAGGGCATCGAAGTCGACGGGTGTGGCGGATCGGTCCGTCGCTAGACGGAAGGGCAGGCCATGCGGGAGGATGTAGCACTCTCCGGTCCTGAGCAGCACATCTTTGCTTACGCCTTCCACAGAGAGCCAACACTGCCCGGAGATCACGGCATAACACTTCATGCCGGCTCGTCTAGGGAACTGGACAGCCATCCCGGGCGCGACTTCATAGCCGCCTGACACGTAGCTCTGAGGCTTCATAACGGACAAAACTTCTGAGAGTGGATCCATGTGCCTTCTTCGGACGATCAGACCGAATCTTCAGATGATCTGCATAGTGCGTCCGGTCAGATTCCTTTATCTCTTGTTATACAGGGCGAGGGAGCAATGTGATCGAGAGGCTGGCAGGAGGTCACAGCGTTCGATCCCTGAATCTGAACTGAGGAACAACAAGCATGCGAATTTTTGTTACCGGCGCGAATGGATTTATAGGCTCCGCCCTGATCCCGGAACTTCTGAAAGCGGGCCACCAGGTATTGGGCCTGACTCGATCCGACGATGGAGTGCAAGAACTGATAGGCGCAGGCGCGGAAGCGTGGCGCGGAGACGTGAATGATCTGGAAGGTCTTCAGAAGGCAGTGGAACAAAGTGAGGGTGTGATCCACACCGCGTTCAATCATGACTTCTCCCGTTTTATGGCAAGCTGCGAGGAAGACCGCAAGGTCATCACGGCGATGGGAGAAGCACTTGCAGGCTCCAACCGCCCGATGATCATCACCTCCTCCATCGGTTCGTCGAACACTATTCCTGGCACGTTGCCCGTGGAAGACAATCCCACTGCCAGTTCTAAAGTGTTTCCTCGGGCAGCCTCGGACGAAGCGGCCTTAGGCTTGGCTGAGCGGGGCATCAACGTCTCTATCATGCGTAACCCGCAAATTCACGACACCGTGAAGCAGGGACTCGTGAGCGATCTGATCAAGCTGGCGCGCCAGAAGGGTCGTGCCGCTTACATAGGAGACGGAGCAAACCGATGGAGTGCGACTCACATCACCGACGCCGTTCAGGTCTATCGCCTAGCCCTTGAGAAAGCTCAGATCGGCGCGAAGTACCACGCTGTGGCGGAGGAGGGAATCTCTATGCGGGAGATCGCAGAAGCGATTGCCGGCGGTCTGAAAGTGCCTGCCGTGAGCATCTCCGAAGACGAAGCTTCCGACCACTTCGGTTGGTTGATGAAGTTCGCGGGGCGGGAGCTGACCGCTTCCGGCAAGCTCACACAGGAGCGGCTGCATTGGACTCCGACGGGTCCCGGGCTGATCGCCGATCTCAAGCAGATGAACTACTAAACACAAATGCTATGGAACAAGGCGCAGCAGCCCGTGATCCTGCTGCGCCAGGTTTTCGTACTTCTCAAGATAGGAAATGGAGTAGCCATGCCAAAGCACGAGATCCGCAAAGTCCGCCTGGAAGCTATCTGGCGAACGCTTACGGTGACTTCAAAGCAGTTGCTTACCCCACAGATGTTGCGCGTGAACTTTCTTTCAAACGAGCTGGACACATTCGAGAGCCCTTCCCATGACG
>CALMRM010000263.1:0-25951 GCA_937871605.1 uncultured Terriglobus sp.
CTGAGGGTAACCGTCTGCGTTTCAGTCGATGCCTGCGTCACAGAGACAGCATTGGCAAAGGTGACGGAAGTCGGTGAGACCTGCAGGTTCGGATTGACCCCGGCGGCTGTGATCGAAGGTTGCGGCAGCGTCTCGCCAAGCACTGTGACAGTCAGTCCATCGACCAGGAGGGTGAGCGCGTCTCTGGAGGGTGCGCCCGTTGCCTCATACGAAAGCGCGATGCGGCACACGGAGTGCGGCTGCAGGATTGCCATGCAGCCGTCGCTCACCGAAAAGGCACCATTGCTGCTGCTGACCGCGGTGTGCGTCAGCACCTGGTTGCCACTGTTGGAAAGGTAGAGGTAGCGGGCGCTGCGCAGACCGCCGACGTACTGGCGGCCAAAATCGAGGGTACTGGCCGATACGGCGAGTGTGGCCTGTTGTGTGTAGCCGCTCACCAGGATGTCCGTGTTGCCCACCTGCCAGTGCGCATTGAGAGCTCCGTCCGCGCCGTTGGCAGTCGTTTGCAAGGCAAGCGTCACCGTGCACGAGCCGCCGGGAGCCAGCACTTTGGTCGCGTTGCTACCGGACGGCGTGCAGGTGGAAGCGGCTTCCGTGAGGCTGTACGACGTTGCGCCGGAGGACGCGGCCTCTGAGGCAAATGTCTGCGTGGTGCTGCTGAGATTGGTGATCGTCAGCGTACGCGTCACCGCGGCGGAACTGCCGGTCACAATGCCAAAATCCAGCTCGCGCGGCAGCACTGCCACGGTGCGCGCGGTGTTGGTGGTGCTGGGTAGCGTTGTCGTAAAGGGTTGGGTGGTGCTGGACTGCACCGTGACGGATCCTGGGCCGGTGCCCGTCAGCACCAGGGCGCACTCGGCGCCAGGCAAGAGCGTGCTGCCGCATCCGCTGCTGACCTGGTAGCCAGTGGCCGTGACCTGAACATTCTGAGCGGTCGCTGTGCCGAGATTGCGCAGCAGCACGTTCGGCAGGTCGTCCGTTGACAGTGCCAGCGTGGGCGCGGCACCCTGCGGTGCAAGCAGGGCAAACAGGCCAGCGCTGCCGCTGCATCCGCTGCCAGTGCAGCTCGGCAGTGGCAGAGCGTCACGCACAGTGGAAGGCAGCGCAGTGGAGGGTGCGAGCGCCAGCGACAGATCGTAGGTCTGCGTGTCCAGCAGATTGGAACTCAGAGTCGGCGCGACCGATCCCACGATTGCAACTGCACCGCTTGGCAATACCGCGATGCCGCCCTCGGCCGCAGAGAGGCTCGCATAGTTGCTGTTTGAAACGGGCAGGCCGCCCAAGCGAGTTGCACGATCCACTGCGCCGGTGCTGTCGACGTGCACTACAAAGGCATTCCCGGTGGTTTGTACCGTGGCAAACGGAAAGAGCGGCACACCTGCGGTGTTCTGCACAGATCCTGCCAGCCAAAGGGTGCCGTCACCGGTGGGCTTGATCAGCGACTGTGTCGCTGGCGCCAGCAGCGTGGACGATAAGACCGCTGAGCCATCCAGCGCCATACGCACAGCTGTCTGGTACTGCAGCAGCGGCGCAATGGGTGCCTGTACGCGAGTCACCGGGAACAGACCGGTCGCGACGTCGCCGGACAGCAGCACCGCACTAGATCCAGCGGTGTCAATGGCGACCGAGGTCAGGCCGTTGCCGGGCACAAAGGTGGAGAACACAAAGCCATCGCCCGCCGGATCCAGCTTTGTCAGGAATCCAGAGGAAGTGGTGCCCTGCGCCGCGGGGAAGATAGGCACCAGGGCTGCAGTCGTGGGATAGCCGGTCGCGGACGTACTGCCAACGATGTACGCATTCCCGGTGCTGTCCGCGGCCAGCGCCGTGGGTGCTGTGTCGCCGTTGGCACCCGTCAGGTAGGTGGCGTACTGCAGGGTTCCGGCGTTGGCGCTAAAGCTTTCCACGAAGCCGTTGCCGCTGCTGCCGTAGGCCGGGCTTTGCTGGATGCCGTTGGAGGTGACGGGCAATGTTGCACTGAAGATCGAACCGGTGACGTAGACGGTGCTGCCAGAGACCGCGACCGACGTCACCGCGAGTGGTTCCGCCCCACAGAAGGTGAGCCACTGTTGCTGTAGCTGCGGAGAAAAACGTGCCAGGAACGAGTTGGTGCGGGTGCCTGCGCGATTTGGAAAAGCCGTGCCAGAGGTACCCGTCACGCTGCCGGGGGAATTGGTCGTACCCGCTACGTAGACGCTGCCCGCGCTATCGATGTCGAGCGCAATGGCTGCGTCGCCCGCCTGGCCGATGTGCGCTTCACCCAGCAGCTGCGATCCGTCCCCGCTGTACTTCTGCAGGCGCACGCCGTCCCCCGCGTCGAACAGGGTGTATAGATTGCCGACCGCATCACTGCGAAGGCCCCGAAAGGCACCTGCCTGGTTCTGCGCGCGTAAGCCCAGCAGAGTGAGCTGTTGGGCGCTGGCAAAAGCCGCCAGCAACAGCAGGCAAACCGCGACAAGGAAAGATCGGCAAATGCGAGGCATACGTGAGGCGTTCCGGTCCGGTTTGCGGACACAGCTATTTACCCACGGAGAAGAGGAGGGGCTTGTGTCTCATTCTGCGATGAGTTCACGAAAACGCAGCCCGGTTCTCTAATGGGTCGCGAGGCGCTGCCGATAGAGAAGGGTCTGGCTAACTATAGGACAGAGGGGCGCGGTTTGGAAGGCTGGAACAGGTAGCCCAGCCTTCGGCTGTTCATTTCCTGCACAAAGCTCACGTGGTCGCGGTACAGGATGCCCTGCAGGCCCGCTTGTCCGGCGGCGGCGATATTCTCAGCTTTGTCATCAATAAACAGGATGTGCGCGGGTGAGACGCGGAGGCCGCGTACGGCTTCCGCGTAAATGGCATGGTCGGGCTTGCGCGTCTTCAGGGCATGCGACCAAATCGTATGGTCGAAGTTGCCGATCCAATCGAACCTGGAGCAAATACCTTCCGCCATCGCATCCGGCATGTTGGAGAGAATGCCGGTCGGAAACCGAGCCGCATGCAGGGCGGCCACCCACTCCAGCATGGGCATGTTCATGTCGGTCCACAGGTCCACGTCAGCGGTCGTGAGCGCAACACGTTCGTCAGGCGAAAGCGTGCGGTCGGCAACGCTCTGCCAGTACGTCTCACCCGTGAGCAGACCGGCGTCGTAGTCATCTCGAAAGGCCCAGTACCGCTCCTCCAGCTGCGCTTCGGACAGCTTCGTCAGCTCACGTATCCGGTGCCATGCAGCCTGGTTTGGCGCAAGCGTCAACACCTTGCCGAAGTCGAACAGGACAGCCTGGATGTCTGGCATGGAATGATTGTAGCCACCGGCTACGTTGCCCCATACAGGGTTCGCATGACGCGTACGCCATGGGTAGCATGATTCCATGCACTTCGCCGCACGCACCGGCTTCGACCCCGAGCCTTCCGCCTACGGTTTGGCGCTCCTTGCGGCACGGTCGCGTGGCACGCTGCTCGATCTCACCGTCTCCAACCCGACGCGTTGCGGCTTCGCGGTTCCCGCAGGTCTGGCAGAAGCCCTCAGCAACCCTGCTGTGCTGCAGTACGATCCTGACCCAGCCGGTCTGCACAGCGCGCGAGAGGCTGTCTCGCGCCTGTATGCAGAGCGTCACGGGGCAACCGTAGCTGCCGGCAACATCCTGCTGACGGCAAGTACCAGTGAGTCCTACGGCTACCTTCTGCGGCTGTTTTGCGAGCCGGGCGACGCCATTCTGGTCCCGTCTCCCAGCTACCCACTGTTCGACCTGCTGGGCACGCTGCACGATGTCGAGCTGCAGCCCTACACGCTGCAGCAGCACGACAGCTGGCACGTGGACATGGGCACACTGCGCGCTGCCCTGACGCCCAGGACACGCGCCCTCGTCGTCATCCATCCCAACAATCCAACCGGCCACTTCTGCAGCAAGGCCGACCGAGCGCATCTGCTGGCGTTTGCGCGAGAGCACGACCTGCCGCTCATCGTCGATGAGGTGTTCCTGGAGTATGGTCTGGAGGATGACGAGCCCAGCTTTCTTACCAGCGAGTTAAGTTCTTCCGGCAGACCGGGGGACGAGAGCAAGGTCCTCACCATTGTCCTGGGCGGTATCAGCAAGCTGCTCTGCCTGCCCCAGATGAAACTCGGCTGGATGGCACTCCGGGGGCCGCAGGAACTGGTCGCCACCGCCAGGGCGCGGCTCGAAATTATTGCCGACACCTTTCTCTCCGTGGGCACACCGCCGCAGGTGGCACTGCCCACATGGCTGTCTCAGCAGCCACAGATTGTCGACCAGGTGCGCCAGCGCACCCTTGCAAACCTGGAAGTTCTTGATCGTCTCCTGCCCGGCACCGCAGTCAGCAGACTCCGGGTGGAGGCAGGCTGGACCGTGGTGCTGCGGGTGCCCAGCCTCGGTTCTGACGAGGCGCTCGCCGTCCAGCTACTTGACGAGCATACCCTCGCACTGCATCCCGGTTCGCTCTACGGCTTCCGCGGCGGTGGCTGGCTGGTGGGTTCGCTGCTGCCGCGTGCCGACGATTTCCGCCGTGGCATTGCCGCGCTGCTCAGCTTCTTCGCCTCATGAATGTACTCACTGCGGAGTCTGAACTGCGCCAGCAATTTGGGACCGGCTTTTCCGCAGGCCACAGTCTCCGACGGCAGCTGGTAGCACATTCCCGAGCGGCCTAGAATCGAACCATGGCCGCCGACTTCACGCACCTGCATCTCCACACCGACTACAGCTTGCTGGACGGCGCCTGCGACGTGGACAAGCTGGCCGCGCACCTGAGCAAACTGGGCCAGACCGCTGCCGCCATGACAGACCACGGCAACATCTACGGCGCGGTGCACTTTGCCGATGCGATGAGCAAAAAGGGCATCAAGCCCATCATCGGCTGCGAGTTGTACCTTTCGCAGACCGATGACCATCGTGAAATGAGCGGAGGTTACAACCACTTTCTGGTGCTTGCGGAAACTGACGAGGGCTATCGCAACCTCGTCCGCCTGACCAGTGAAGCAGCGGTGCACGGCTTCTACCGCAAACCCCGCGTCAGCAAGGAGTTTCTCGCGAAGCACACAGCAGGCTTGATTGGCTTTTCCGGCTGTCTGGCCGGTGAGCTCAACCAGCACCTGATGGCAGGCAAGTACGACGAAGCCAAACGTACCGCAGGCACGTTTCAGGAGATGTTCGGCAAGGGGAATTTCTTTCTGGAAATCCAGGACCACGGCCTCGAGCCGGACCGCGGCGTGTGCGACGCCCTGTTCAAGCTAGAGCGCGACCTCGACATCCCGCTGATCGCCACCAACGACGCGCACTACATCGCCGGCGACGACAGCCGCGCGCACGAAATCCTGCTGTGCGTGCAGACTGCCGCCTCCATCAACGATCCCAAGCACTTCAAGTTCGACACCGAACAGTTCTTCATCAAGTCCGCCGAGGAGATGCACCGCACCTTTGCCGGGCATGAGGAAGTCTGCACGCGAACCATGCAGTTCGCCGACCGCTGCAACGTGAAGCTGTCCAAGGTCAAAGACCCGTTCCCGGCCTTTCCCGTTCCGGAGGGTTTGTCGCTCGATGACTTCTTCGAGCAGGTGTGTCGCGAAGGCTTGCGCAAGCGGCTCGACACCGCGGTATCGCACCTGCGTTCACGCGGCCTGCTCCGCTATGAGATTGCCGACTATGAGGCGCGGCTGCAGCGCGAAATCGACTGCATCAAGGCCATGAAGTTCCCCGGCTACTTCATGATCGTGTGGGACTTCATCCGCTACGCAAAGGATCAGAATATCCCCGTGGGTCCTGGTCGTGGCTCTGCCGCAGGTTCGCTGGTGGCGTACGTCATGGAAATTACGGACGTTGACCCACTGCAGAATGAACTGCTGTTCGAGCGCTTCCTGAATCCCGAGCGCGTCAGCATGCCGGATATTGACATCGACTTCTGCATGAACCGGCGCGGCGAGGTCATCGAGTACGTCAAGCGCAAGTACGGTGCAGACCAGGTGGCGCAGATCATCACCTTCAACACCATGGCGGCAAAAGCGGCCATCAAGGACGTGGGCCGCACGCTGGACATGCCCTACGGTGAGGTAGACCGGCTGGCCAAGATGGTGCCCGCCACCATTGGCATCACCATCGAGCAGGCTCTGAAAGACTCGCCACCGCTGTCACAGGCGTACGACTCCAACCCGCAGGTAAGGGAAGTGATCGACGCTGCAATGCGCCTGGAGGGCCTTGTTCGCGGCGCAGGCGTACACGCGGCCGGTGTCGTCATTGCACCGCAGCCGCTGACGGAGCTTGTGCCCGTCACGCTGACCAAGACGGACGACCTGGTGACGGCGTACGACATGAAGGCCGTCGA
The DNA here is from genome assembly GCA_937871605.1 of uncultured Terriglobus sp. GTDB lineage: Bacteria > Acidobacteriota > Terriglobia > Terriglobales > Acidobacteriaceae > Terriglobus. Next base: position 6,316 of record CALMRM010000263.1, read on the forward strand.
AAAGATGGGCTTGCTCAAGATGGACTTTCTTGGGCTCACCACGCTCACGGTGATCGATGACTGCCTGAAGCTGATCCTCACCAATCGTGGCGAAACGGTGGACATGGCCACCATCCCGCTAGACGATCAACTGACGTATGAGAAGGTCTTTCACAAGGCGCTGACCTCGGGCGTCTTCCAGTTTGAATCGGGCGGCATGCGCGACGTGCTGCGCCGCTACAAACCCACCACGGTCGAAGACCTGACCGCACTCAACGCGCTCTACCGTCCCGGTCCCATCCAGGGTGGCATGATCGACGATTTCATCGAGCGCAAGTGGGGCCGCCGCGCTGTCGAATACATGCTGCCGGAACTGGAAGACCTCTTGCGCGAGACGTTGGGCGTCATCGTCTACCAGGAACAGGTGATGCAGATCTCCTCCGTCATCGCGGGCTACTCGCTCGGCGGTGCCGACCTCCTGCGACGTGCCATGGGAAAGAAAGACCCCGTGGCCATGGCGGAGCAGCGCGAGTTGTTCATGGCGGGTGCCGCGAAAAACAGGCACCCCAAGGACAAGGCCGGCCAGCTCTTCGACCTCATCCTGCAGTTCGCAGGGTACGGCTTCAACAAGTCGCACTCCTCGGCGTACGCGCTGCTGGCGTATCACACGGCATGGCTCAAGACGCACTACCCCGTCGAGTTCATGGCGGCGCTGCTGACCAGCGAAACCAGCAAGCCGCAAAATGTGGTCAAGTACATTGGCGAGTGCCGAGAGATGGGCATCACCGTCTTGCCGCCAGACGTGCAGGTGTCCGACGCGAACTTTACGCCGGGTGGGGATGCCATTCGCTTCGGCCTCGCCGCCATCAAGAACGTCGGCGGCAACGCCATTGAAACCATCACCGCCACGCGCCGAACACTCTACGGCGAAGGCAAGCAGGGCTTCCAGTCGCTCTACGACTTTTGCGAGGCCGTGGAACTCAAGCTTTTGAATAAGCGCGTGCTCGAATCGCTGATCAAAGCGGGCGCCATGGACAGCTTTGGCTCACGCGCACGGGTGTTTCTCGCGGTAGACGGAGCATGGAGCGTGCGCAAAAAGCGCAGCGCGACGTCGCCAGTGGGCAGAGCGGCCTCTTCGGCCTGTTCGACGCAAACCCGTTCGCAGCCACCGTCGCTCCAGTAGACGATCTGCCGAAAGCTCCCGACTGGGACGAGCACACCCGCCTGCAAAACGAAAAGGAAGTGCTCGGCTTCTTCGTCTCGGGTCACCCCATGGACAAGTACCGCGAAAAGCTGCGCAACCTGAAGGCGGTGGACACAGCGACCGCGTGCGAGATGAAGCCGGAGCCGGTCAGCTTTCAGCGCGGCCAGCGCGAGCCGCAAAACGAGATCCAGATTGCGGGCGTGATCACCGGCTTGAAGCCGGGCAAGAGCAAGCGCAGCGGAGAAATGTATGCATCGGCATGCCTGGAGGACACCCTCGGCAAGATCGACCTGATTGCCTTTCCCAAGGACTACGAGCGTCTGCAGGAAGCGCTCAAAATCGACGTGCCCGTGCTGGTACGCGGATCGCTACGCGGTGAAGAAGACTCTGCGCCCAAGCTCTCCGTTACGGCCATCACCGCGCTCGAAGACGTCAAGATCAAGCTGCCCGAAGCCCTGCGTGTGAAGGTGCCGCTGCACCATCCGGATGCCATGCTGCTGGAGAAGCTACTGGGTGTATTTGCGAACGCGCCCGGCCCCGGCAAGCTGCTACTGGACCTGGAGGAGCCCGGCGAGTTCTGCGCGGTGTTAGAGCCGCACGGCTTCTCCGTCTGTGCAGATCGCCTGTTTATTGACCGAGTCGAAGACCTGGTGGGTACGGGAGGCGTGAAGGTCATCAACTGAGCGACGGGATGTAACGGCGGCGTTCCGTATCGGCATAAGTCGGCGGTGAGGTAGGCAGCAATCGATTGACCCGGTCCAGCGAAGGTAGTGTCCTCGTGTCAGCAACTCACAGAGGACACTATGCGCCTGCGTCACCTTCTATCCTTCCTGTTCTTGGTTCTGCCACTCTCTCTTGCACATGCCGACAGCTATGTGTACGCCCTTAAGCAGCAACTTGCCAGCTTCAGCGTGAACGGCAGCATTACGACAGACACGAACTTCGGTGTGCTCAGCTTTGCTGACATCACGGACTTTAACCTGACGTTGAGCGACGGGGCCAACATGGATACCCTGACTGCTGCCACCGCAGACAACAGTGGGCTGTATGGATATGGGCTCTCTGCCACGCCGGATGGCCTCTACTTCGACTTCACCACGCCTGACACGGTCTTATTTTTTCAGAACACGGCGATGAACACGTCCCTGTGCCTGCAGACAAGCGGGTGCGTGAACGACGTACCGGGTGAGTACGTGAACATCTCTGGCGGCGCAACGCTGGGCCAGGCAGAGAGCGGCGTGGTGCAGATCGCCAGCTTTGTGCCGATCACTGTTACTCCAGAGCCGTCCAGCCTTCTGCTGCTGGGTACAGGCGTACTGGGGACCTGTGCTGCGATTCGCCGCCGCGTACTGCGCTAGCCGTCGCTTTCTGCGCTAGCGGCGCGACTTCAGCTGCGGTACGCCCGTCTTTCATCAAGAGGAGGCGTACCGTTGACACAGAGGCACACCGCAGTTGCATATCTGTTGATGCGGGTCGCGCTCGGCATCAACTTCATGGGGCACGGCTTGTTCCGCATCCTGTCGGGTGTGGGCGCCTTCGCCGTGAACACCGCACAGGGCATGGCCAAGGGGCCGCTACCCCACGGCCTGTCCCTTGGATTTGGGTACTGCATTCCGTGGATCGAACTGCTCCTGGGCGTGCTGCTGCTCTGCGGTTTATTCACGCGGATCGCGCTGGTTGCGGGTTCGCTGTTCCTCATCGCACTCACCGTTGGCACAACCTCCATCCAGAACTGGGCGGGCGCGGGCACACAGTTGCAGTACAGCTTTATCTTCTTCGCCATGCTTTGGCTGGTGGAGGCGAATACACTTTCGCTCGATAGCCTCTGGCGCAGGCGGCCCGTATAATCGGGCAGGTCCCCATGGCAGAGGTACAGGCAAGGCTGGAAGCGGCTCCGGCATCAGAAGCGTGGCGAAGAACGGAAGTCGCCCGCGACCCGCAGCGGCCCCATCCAATCAATTTCGTGGACGCACTGTTCACGGACATCAGCGAGGTCTTTGGGGACCGCTGCTTCGGTGACGACCCCGCCATTCTCGCCGCGATGGCTCGGTTCGATGGCGACGCTGTGCTGATTCTGTGTAACCGGAAGGGCCGGACCACCCGGGAACGCATGCAGTTTCGCTTCGGTTCGCCGGAACCGGAGGGGTACCGCAAGGCGTTGCGAGCCATGAAGTTAGCGGAGAAGTTCGGCCGGCCGGTGTTCAGCTTTCTGGACCTTGCGGGTGCTTACCCCGGGTTGGGCGCAGAGGAGCGTGGCCAGGGCGAAGCCATCGCGCGCAACCTGATCGAGATGTCGCGCCTGAAAGTGCCAACGCTGACCACGATCACCGGCGAAGGTGGATCGGGTGGCGCGCTGGCGCTCGCTGTCGCAGACCGCGTGCTGATGCTTGAGAACGCCATCTACTCTGTGATCTCGCCCGAGGGGTGCGCGTCCATCATGTGGAAGGACGCGGGCAAGCGCCAGCAGGCGGCAGAGGCGCTCAAGTACACCGCACCCAACGTGGCGGCGCTGGGCTGCGTGGACGACGTCATTCGGGAGCCCGCAGGCGGAGCGCAGGCCGACCCGGTTGCCACCTTCGACGTCGTACGCGACAGTCTCAGGCGTCACTACCTCGAATTAAAAACGCAGCCGCTGGACGTTTTGCTGGAACGGCGGTACCAGAAGTTCCGCACCATGGCCCGAGCCTACGCCGTGGTGCCTACTCACTAACGAAGGATTGCTGCCCTGAGTTCTGCGGAAACGAGTCGCGAACCCCTAGCCGGTCTCCGGCCGGAGTTGCTGTTTGTGCTTGCCTGTATCTGGACGGTTGTCAGCCTGGCGGGTGGCCGTCTGGCGGGCGCGCTTTCCAGCGGCAGTTGGACCGAGGTTGCCCGGTACGGCGTCACCGCGGCCCTGCTCGGGGCAGGCTTCTGGTTGTTGGCACGTCTCGGCGTAGGCGATCTACGCCCATTGAGCAGCATCGGCCTGGTCAGGCGACCGGGAACGGCGATCGAGTTCGGTAAGGGCGTTGCGCTGGGCTGGGCGGTCGGGCTGGCCATGGTGCTGCCTTCGCTGGTGAGCGGCAGCTCGTACCTTCGCTTTGACCCGGCGCCGGGCGCGTGGGGCCGCCTCCTCGCCAGCGTGCTTACGCTCCTGCTGTTCGCCGCCGTGCTGCAACTGCTGTTGGCAGGCCTGCCCGTGCGCCTGCTGGTGCGTGTGGCCGGTCCAGGCTGGACGCTCGTCGCGGTGGCCGCGCTCACGGTGTTGCTGGCTGCACTCAGTGGGCAGAGTTCTGTGTCGAACAGCTTCTTCGTGGTGCTTTCCGTCTGCCTGTTCCTCGTGGCATTCCTGCGCACCCGTGCGCTTTGGCTCCCGCTGGGGCTGCAGGTGGGCTGGACGGTGAGCCAGTGTCTGCTGTTCGGGTCGCCCCTGCCTCACACACCGCTGGTCAGCGGCTTCCTGTTTCTGAACGGCCCGATGATGCGTGCGCCGTGGCTTACCGGCAACGGGAAAGGCCCGGAACTGCCGGTCTACGCGCTCCTTGTGCTTCTGCTTGCCTCCATGGCGCTGGTGCGCCTCACCAGGCAGTACGCGTGGCTCTACACCTATCAGTCACCCGTGCCAGGCGGATACCCCGTCGAGGTGCAGCCACCCGCTCAGCATGAGGCACAGGTCGCCGCGAAATCGCAGGTACCACTCATCCAGATTGCCCTCCCGGCGAGCCCCGGGGAGCCGCACAACCCACAGGACTCGTAGACATTCGTAGCCGTTTGTTGCAGGATGCAAATGACGCTTCGCCGCGCTTGCATCGAGCATGCGCAGGGTCTACTGTTCCAGCATTGGTTGTCGAAGGATGCGAACCCCTGTCTCACTGACGCTTGTGCTGGCCGCGGGCGGCACCCTGTGTTTGGCGGCAGGGCAAGGCGGTAAGGCAGCCAGTAAGCCAACACCACAACGAGACATCTTTGTGGTGGGCGCTGAGACAGCCTTTGGTGACCCGCTGCTCGGGTTTGCACCCACCCGCGTCGAGTACACGCACACCCCCATGGATCTGTCCGGGCGTCGCGAGCTGGTGCGCGCCATGCTGATGGAGCAGGGCTTCGCCCACCGCAGCCTGCCACTGGGCGCGCCTGGACTCACGATGCACGCCAATGGCCGCTTGACCGTGGACGGGCAGACACTCATGCGGCGCCTGTACAAGGATGGCTCCTGCGCGGGGGCGGGCGACCGCGTCATGGTTACCGACATCACCGTACTGGCGGACCGCATCAACGTCGATGTGAACGGCGGCCCGTACCTGCCGCACCGGTTTCTGCGCCATCTCTCCGTCAACGGCATGCCCCTTGCAGGTGACGGCCAGGTGGGCGAGTCGCCAACCGGGACCAGGATCACGCTGTTGTTTGAGGGCGAGACCCCCCGCCTCTCCGCGCCGGAACTGAAGGCGCTGCTGGAGCCGCTGCTCGACTTCGGGCTGAAGAGTGCCGAACAGGCCTACGCCGACACGCTGCCCGCGCCCATCAAGAAGGCCATTGAAGAGCATGACGTGATGGTGGGCATGAATCGCCGCATGGTGCTGGCTAGCCTGGGCCAGCCGGAGAGCAAGCTGCGCGAACGGGCCGCGGAAGGCGGCAGTGCCGAAGTCTTTGAGGAATGGATCTACGGCCACACGCCGCAAAGCATCCGCTTCATCCGATTTCGAGGCGATCGTGTCGTCCTGACCAAGCTGGCCGCGCTGGGCAAGCCGCTGGTCATCCACGACAAGGACGAGCTTGCCACCTATCGCGACCCGGGTCTGATCCACGAGATCAAGCTGGGAGACCCTGCGCCGTCCGCCACGGGTGAGCAGGAGCCTGCCAAAGCTCCGTCTCTCAAAGCGCCGGAAGAGAACCGCTCCGACCAGAACAAGGCGGCTACACCGACACCCTAGCCAGTGTCTTCGGCCTCACAGCATGTGATCCGCGTCCGCGCGGCTTGTCTTAACAGGTGAAGCCGCCGCATGGCGTAAACTATCAGTGTTGCGTGAGAACTTGGGCGTGCGTTCTTCCGCGCAAGCCCAGTGCCGGTGTTGCCGGTGCCCTCGCGAATCAAGCCTACACAGAACGGCGCATGCGCCAGGAGAAGAGCCAATGGCTAAGATTGCCAAGACCGGTGACCGCAAGAAAGCAATGGACACCACCAAAAGTACCGCTTGCCCCAAATGCAGCAGCCCTACCCGCGTGGTAAAGCGCGTAAAGGATCGTGAACGGAACACGCCCGGCGGCATGTACATTTCCTGCTCCGCCTGCGACTTCTTCGAGCGGCTGTAACGAGCGCCGTACGCAGATGAGCACAGTCGATGGGAGCGCAAGCTTCCATCACGTGTTTTTAAGGGGTTCGTGGCGCAGGGCTGAATCAATCTCTTGCAGGAGGGCGGCAGCGGCTGCCGCAGGATCGTTGGCCCGCGTGATGGGTCTGCCCACTACCACCATGTCTGCCCCGGCTCGAATGGCATTGTAGGCGCTTGCGGTGCGACGCTGGTCGTCGGCGGGTGCCGTGGCGGACCGGATTCCCGGCGTCACAAGGTACGTCGACACGCCAACACGGGTGCGCACCAGTTCCAGTTCCGCTGGCGAACACACCAGCCCGGGCATACCCGTACCCACCGCGAGTGCGGCTAGCCTGCCCACCTGTTCTTCAGCCGCATCGGGCACACCGATCGCCCGAAGATCGTCAGTACCCATGCTGGTAAGCACCGTGACTGCCAGCAGCCGAAGGGACGGGTGCGCGGCCTCCACAGCCGCCGTCATCATCGCGGGGCCGCCGCCGGCATGCACGGTAAGCAGTTCCGCGCCCGTGGCGCCTGCCACCCGGACCGCGGCAGCCACCGTGTTGGGGATATCGTGCAGTTTCAGGTCCAGGAACACGTGCAGCCCGCGCGCCAGCAGCGCGTCTACGATCGAGCGACCCTCGGCAAGGTAAAGCTCCAGCCCGACTTTCACCCAGCGCACCTGCCCGTCCAGCCGCTCCACCAGGTGCAGCGCCTCACGCGCGGTCGGAAAGTCCAGGGCGACACTCAGACGATCTGCGGCATCCATCGCTCCCCAGTGTAGCGCCGCAACCATGCAACGCTATGCTGGTGGTGATGAGTCCCGCACCCGCCAGACCCACAGCCCTGACCATCGCGGGCTTCGATCCATCGTCGGGCGCGGGCGTCACCGCTGACCTTGCCGTGTTCGCCGCGCACGGCTGCTTCGGCACCTCCGCCGTCACGGCGCTTACGGTGCAGTCCACCGTGGATATTCGCCGCGTGGAGGCGACCGGAGCCGACCTGCTGGCTGAGACGCTCAGCTGTCTGCAGGATGATCTGCCGCCTGCGGGTATCAAGATCGGCATGCTGGCCAATGGCGACCTGGTGCGCGTGGTCGCAGACTACCTCCGCACCCTGCGGGCAGAAGGGCTAGCAGTACCCGTGGTGCTGGACCCGGTGATGGTGTCCACTTCGGGCAGCGTCCTGCTCGATGCCCATGGCTTAGCGGCGCTGCACGCCGACCTGCTGCCGCTGGTTGACGTGATTACCCCAAACGTCGATGAACTGGAGCTGCTGACGGACCTGACCTGTAGCGACGAGCCGGCGATCCGCCTGGCCATGGCTGCCCTGCACGCCCGGCTGCCCGGGCTCGCGATTGTGGCAACAGGGGGTCACCGGCCAGAGCCCGATGACATTGTGCTGCAGGCAGGGGCGTTCCACGTCCTGCGGGGCCACCACATCGCCACAACTGCAACCCACGGTACCGGCTGTGCCTACTCCAGCGCGCTGCTGTGTGGTTTGCTAGCCGGTCATGACGTGGTGGTTGCCGCGGAGCGTGCCAAGCGGTACGTGGAGGGCGCCATGACCTTTGCCGAACCCCTGGGCAAGGGCAGGGGACCCATGCGGCTGGACTGGCCTGCTCGTAGGCTGCACCGGTAAAGATTTCGCTCGGTCTGCCGATGTGTTCCGTATGAGTACACAGGCCTTGCCGCTGCCGCTGCGCCCCTTTCAACCCTTCGACGAGGCGCCTCGGAAGCAGTCTCCCAAACCGCGCCCGCGCCAGTCGCCAGAGCAGGGGCGGGCGCTTGAGGTCCTGGGGCACGCAGTGGAGTACCTGGTGGATAGCCGCCTGTTCGACCAGTGGCAGTCGCCTGCCGACGCGGAAGCGGTGCATCTGCTCATGTCGTGCTCGCGGGCCGTGTTTGCTGGCGATGGGAACGTGAAGCCCTGGCACCAGCGCGTCCAGCACGGCCTGCTCAAGCGGCTGCACCTGCAGGGCAACGGAGCGCAGTAGCAGCGGTGCCCTGCTACACTCCAGGGATGTCCGAAGCGCTGACCATTCAACTGAACGGCGCGGCAAGGACGTTCGACGAGCTCGGCCCCGCGGCCACCGTGTCAGCCCTTGTCGAGGTACTCGGGTTTCGCGCCGACCGGGTGGCGCTTGAGCGCAACGGCGAGATCGTAAGCCGGGCGACGTGGCCCGAAACCCTGGTACAGCCAGGCGACCGCATCGAGCTCGTCCACTTTGTGGGCGGCGGCTAGCCTCTGCCTGTCGCAGCCCGCAGCAGCTGCATCCAGCGTTCGCCGTAGACCTCCCAGCCGCCAATCTCCCGCACCCGCGCCAGGGCAGCCTGCCGCATGCGCTCCCACAAGCCGTCTTCGTCGATCAGCCGCTGCATGCCCGCGGTCAGCGCAGGGGCGTCGCGGATGGGCACGATGAAGCCCTCCTTGCCATCGGTAAACAGGTCTTCGCCACCTGTGTTGGTGGTGGCCAGCACAGGGCAGCCGCAGGCGAGTGCCTGACCCTGCACCAGCGCCAGCCCCTCCTCGACGCTGGGCAGCACCAGGACGTGGCTTTCGCCCATGAGGCGGATGACCTCATCCTGTGGCTGCGCCCCCAGCCACTCGACATCGGCTTGTGGCAGCCGAGGCAGCACCGGCTTCAGCTCGGGCGACACCGCACCCACGATGCGCAGGCGCTTGTGCGGATGCTGCACCTGCTGAAACGCCTCCAGCAGGTACGGCAGGCCCTTTCGCAGACCCACGGTGCCCACGAACAACACCTCGAAGCGTTCGCGCGGCGGTGACGGCGGCACATTGGCGGGGTGGAAGCGTTCGAGCCGCACGCCGTAGGGAATGGTCCGAATCTCTTCGGCAGAGACGCCCATGGCGACAAACGAGCGCGCAGCAAAGCTGGACGGCACCGTGATCAGGTCGGCTTGCGCGTAGATGGCTTCTTCGCGCGCCGTATCTCTCGGATCGCTGACAGGCGCATGCACGCCCCAGCGACGGTACTCGTCAGACACCAGCTCTTCCTGGTAGCGCTGGTGCGAGGAGCCGCGATCGCAAATAAACACACCGCCGCGCCGCTGCACCCGTGCGCCCGTCTTAAGCGACGAGCCGGACAGTGCGATCAGCGCGTCACAGTCCGGAACGGTGCGGTAGGTGTACTCGTCGAAAAGGAGTGCGTTCGAGTAGCCGGTCCAGTCCTCCAGCCAGGTGGGCAGCAGGCCCGCGCGGCGCAGCAGATACTCCGGCGTGTGAATCCAGGGAAAGGTTTTGACCTTGTTGTGCGGCAGACCTTCACGCTGCAGCCTCTGCCATGGCCAGGTGGAGAACACCGCGCTCAGCGCGCCGTGGCGTTCCAGCTCCCGTGCGAGATCGAAGTGGTGAAACACCCCAAACACTGTCTGAACGACTCGCATGCTCCCGTGAGGGTAGCAGACGAGCCGTTCAGAACTGTCGCGTGTGCCTAGAACTCCACGCGGAACGAAACCTGCCCCGTGCGGTTGCCGCCGAAGTCTGACCCGCGTGACTGCGTGATGATGCCGAAGCTGCTGGAGGTCAGGTCCAGGACCGGGTCGGCCAGGTTGGTATGGTTGAGCACGTTGGTGAAGGTACCCTCGGCGCGCACCTTGACGCCCTCCGCCAGCTGGAACGATTTGCTCACGCCGGTGGACAGGCTGGTCGTGTTCGGGCCGTGAATGTCGCCCACACCTTCCGTGCCGTAGCGGCCAATGGGCAGCGAACCGACGCCCACGTCGCAGGTGGAGTTGGTGTTCAGGTCCACTCCACTGCCGGGGCAGGCGAAGGCGCTCTTGCTGACCCATGCGTTACGGTTGCGCGGGCCGGTGTTGGCGTTGCGGATGCGGTCGGGCCGCATATTCGCCCCACCCACGTAGGTTCCTGAGCCGTTGCCCGCCGGGTCGATGGTCCCCGCAGGAAACGCCGCCGTCAGGAATGGGCCGGTCTGCCACAGCACGATGCCGCTCAGTTGCCAGCCACCGATGAAGGCATTCGCAAGCGGGTGAAGATTGCCGCCGAACATCTTGCCGCGTCCGAACGGCAGTTCGTAGATCACCGTGGTTAGCGAGCGGTGTCGCCGCGTGCCCGCCACGTTGCCGTAGTCCTGCGCCGCGTTTGTGCTGTCGGTGGGGTTGTAGCCACCCTGCTCGTCCACAAAACCCGAACCGGTCGTGTAGTTGCCGTTGGTGCCCTGGTTGTCCGCCAGGTTCTTCGCCAGCGTGTACACGGAGTCGATGGAGAAGCCGTTGCTCAGCCGCTTCGTCAGCTCACCCTGCAACGAGCGATAGTCCGCCGTGGCACCGGTGCTGCGGCGCGTGATCTGGTAAAAGTTCGGGAACGGGTAGTCTGTCGCCGGAGCATTTGCCGCCAGCCGCGAGTTCGACTTCGCCAGCTGGTTGAACTGCGGCTGCCACACCAGGTGCCACGTGTGCATGCCGACGTACGAGATGCGGCCGCCAAGGTTGTGCCCAAAGTCATGATCCAGCGATAGGTTCGTCTGCAACGAGTACGGATCGTGCCAGTTGGTGTCAACGGCGGCATAGAAGTACGCGCTGCCCGGCGTGGGCGTAAAGGTGTTGCTCGCCGTCGTGTTCGGAAACGAGAACGTCGGCGCGGCAAAGACGCCGCCATTGGTGTCCGGGTTCGAGTAGCCGTTGGTGATGTACTGATAGTTCTGCTGCAGCGTCTGCGCGATCGCGTAAAACAGGGCACCCGTGGTGGTGATGTTGTAGTAGCTCGCACCGCCGCGAACCACCGTCTTGCCGTCACCGAAGGGCTGGTACGCGAAGCCGAAGCGCGGCATAAAGCGTAAGATTGGAGTCTTGCGCAGGCCAGCGGGCAGCCCCGCCTGCACGTTGGTCACAATGGGTGTGCACCCCACGCCGGGGAACGCAGGCTGGCCGGTAGCGTACGGGTTGGTGATGCCCGCCGTGGGGCAGGCGTTCACATTGGCAAGCTCCTGCGTATCCAGCGAACTCGCGTAGCCTGCCGGGTAGATGAGTCGGCCTGTGCGAGCGATGGACGGATCGAAGTTACCCGCCAGCCCATTTACCGAAGCAAGCGCCGGGTGCAGCTCGTAGCGCAGGCCATAATTCAACGTCAGATTCTGCGTCGCCTTCCAACTGTCCTGCGCGTAGAAGGCATAGCTGTTGGTGCTGGCATCGTTGTCAGAGCGGATGGTGTTGGGCTGGCTGATGTACGGCACACCCACCAGGAAGTCGGCGAACTGGTCGTTGGTCGCGGAGTGGTTCGCGTCGAAGTTGAAGGTGCCGTAGTTGATGGACGGCGTGGAGCCGCCCGCCTCGGTAAACGCCTGCAGGTGCCGGATATCCACGCCAAAGCGTAGGGTGTGGCTGCTGCGGGCGTACGTCAGATTGTCGATGTACTGGAAGACGCGCGAGCGTTCATCGAAGCCCAGCCGTGAACCGATGGACGTGGGCGTTGCCGCACCCGCGTTGAACTGCAGGTGCGGAATACCGTTGAAAAACGCGGGTGTGGACAGGCCCTGCAGGCCGGTGCTGGCCGTAAAGCCGGGGCCGTCGAACGGGTTACTGTTGCCGTCGTCCTCCAGGGTGAAACCGAACTTGAACTCATTGGCCAGGCGCTGCGGGATGGCGTAGTTGAAGTTGCTTGCCAGAATGCGGTAGCGCGCAAAGGCCGTGCTGTTGGGCAGCGTCAGGTCCACGTACTGGCTCTGGTCGTTGTTCTTGTAGGAGTAGCGGGCAGAGGCGGACGCTTTCGACGAGATCACCTGGTCGCCGCGCACATCGAACTGGTTCGACCGAATGTCGTTACGGCGCGAGCCCAGGTAGTTGTAGCCACGGTCCGCGTTGGCCGCAGCCGTGGACAGGTTCGCATCGATGTTGGGATCAGGATAAAACTGCAGAAACTTGGCTGAAGCCGCGTTGATGGGCACGCGATTGTTGGCGTACGTACCGCCGGTGAACGGGTTGCGCAGCGGCTCCGCGTCCTCCTGCGAAAAGTCACCCTGCTTCATCAGGACGGTGGGCACAATGTCATGGATGGTCGTCGTCTGCGGATAGCGTAGGCCCTCGTACGCGCCGAAGACAAAGCTCTTGTTACGGCCGTCGTACAGGTGCGGAATGCGGAAGGGCAGGCCGATGCTGCCGCCGAAATCCTTGGCATCCTTGTACGGCTTGGTGCTCGCGTCAGAGCCGTAGGGCGTCGCGTCCAGCGCACTGTTCTGGTAGTACATGTAGGCCGAGCCGTGTACGCGGTTGGTGCCGCTCTTGGTCACGGTGGTGATCTCGCCCGGCTGGCCGTACTCTGCGTTGTTGTTCACGCCGTCCACGCGGATCTCGGCAATGGACTCGGCTGAAGGAAACGCGTCGGCCTGCACGTTGTTGCTGGTCTGGTTCTGGGCGGAGATGCCGTCGACCGTGGTCTCTGTCTGCGAGGGTAGACCGCCCTGAATGCTGTAGCGCACGGCAGGCACGGGGTGCGTGGACGGCGCGGGCGGGTAGCTGCCGCTGTCGGGCTGCACACCGGGCAATGCCTGCACCACGCTCAGGGGCGAGGTCGAGCCCGCACCACGGTAGTTGGCGGGCAGGTCAAGAACGGCCTGCGGTGTGAGCACGGCGGAAATCTGTGCGTTCTCAAGGTCGATCACGCCCGCGTCGGAGGCGTTTACGGTCACGCTCTGTGCGCTCTGCACATTCAGCGTCACGTCATAGCGCAGCTGCTGGCGTGCCTGCAGGGCAATGCCGGTTGCCGTGGTGCTGCCCAGGCCTTCGCGTGTCACGGTCACGTCGTAGGTGCCAGGCTCAAGATTGAGCGTGCTGTACCCGCCGGTGTCGTCTGCGGTCACGGTGCGGTCGGTGTTGTTATCGACGCGATGGAGGCGAATGCTGGCACCGGGAACGCGGGCCCCGCTGCTGTCCTGCACGGTGCCGGTAACGCTGCCGAGCGTGGACTGCGCCGGAGCACTGATGGCCAGCACGGTGACGGCGGCCAAGGGCAAGGCAATCCGGGTGAGTGGAAGATTGTCCAAGAAAACGTTGCGCAGATTCAGGTGCAGCTTCATGTGGCCTCTCGAAAGGTGAAACAGCGTTTGCAGGGTGATAGGCCTCTAGGTGCGGGCCTGGAGTGGTGTAAGCAGGTTGAGTTTGCTGCGGCTGCGGCCACTATGCTCGGCGCGCATGCGGTGCCACCACCAGGCAGCCATGGCAAGGCCCGTGGTGATCGAGGCGATCGCACGCCCCATCCACAGACCGTAGACACCGTGTCCCATCGGAAAGGCGAACAGGTACGCCGCGGGCATGCCGAGCATCCAGTTGCCGATGAGGCTCACCACCAAAGGGCTGCGCGTGTCGCCCAGGCCGGTGAGCGCGGACTCAAGCGTAACAAAGGTCGCATCACCCAGGATGAGGACCGCGCAGATACGCAGCAACTGCGTGGCCTGCGCGACGACCTGAGGGTCATTGGTGTAGAGCCCTGCCAGATGAGGCGCAAAGACAAGGAAAAGCAGGGCAGCACATGCGCTGTAGCTGAGTGCCACGGTCAGCGGGGCCGCTGCATTCCGTCGCACGCCGGGCAGATCGCTGCGGCCCGCGGCCTGCCCCACGCGGATCATGGCGGCGTACGCCAGGCCCGTGGGCACCATGTAGGCAAAGGCGTTCAGGTCCAGCGTCACCTGGTGCGCGGCCAGCATGGTGGTGCCCAGCCGGGCGCACAGGATGGACATGTACGTGGAAATACCCAGTTCCAGCGAGAACTGCAGGCCAGAGGGCCAGCCAATATGGAACAGGGCCTTGAGCCGGCCGGCATCGGGCACCAGCATGCGCAGCGTGGGCCACACCTGCATCTGCCGAAAGGCAAGCAGGGCACCGGGAACCAGCAGCAGCAGCATCCAGCAGCGGACGATCACGGTGGACCAGCCAGACCCGGCAATGCCCATGGCGGGCAGGCCGCCATGACCGTACAGCAGCAGCCAGTCGAACAGCCAGTTGACCAGGCCCGCGGTAATGAGCGAGGCAGACACCAGCAGGACGCGGTTGACGGATTGCAGGAACCGGCGAATCGCCATGTACAGCATCAGCGGCAGGGTGGACCACACCAGCGCGTGCAGGTAGCGCTGCGTTTCCGCGTACAGCTCGGGTGAAGTGCCAAATGTGGGCAGCAGCGCCGCCATGCCAAAGGTTGCGGCAACGACCAGCGGCGTGCCGATCAGCACAATCCACATGGACTGCGACAGCATCCGCACACCTTCCGTGCGGTCGCCCTGCCCGGCGGCCTGCGCCACAAAGGTTTCCAGGCCGTTCAGCATGTACACGGCGAAGAACGCCAGGGCGTAGAAGATGGTGTTGCCCAGCGATGACGCAGAAATGGACAGCGCAGAGTGGGGGAGCCTGCCGATCATGAGTGCGTCCACAATATAGGTGGACATCCAGCCCAGCTCCCCAAGCGCCAGTGGTCCGCCCAGGCGCAGCGCGGCCAGGACATCTGCTCGGAACGTCTCTGCCCGCATCGGGCTGCTCGCCTGGCCAGAACCCCTTCGTGGCTCCGTGCCGGGAACCTCGTCGCTGACCCGGGGGCTTGCTTGCATCGGGTTCATCCTATGCCAAAAGGGAACTGGGCAGCGCACGAACTTTGATTCGGTGAAAGTAGTGAGACTCCCTGACGATGATGTGTAGGAAGGCGCGAAAAGTGCGCCTGAGAAGACTGAAACTGCACGTTAGGGCATGCAAAGGACTGCCTTGGAGGTGCACAAGCAGCCTTTGTGTGTCATACAGGCACGAATGTGCGCTCTAACTACGCCATTCTGCGTGCTTAAACATGCGTTTTGTACCACTCGATGGTGCGCTCCAACCCCTGTTCCAGACTGAACCGGGGTGACCACAGCAGCTGCGCATGCGCCTTGGACGTGTCCAGATATTGTTCCCGGATTTCGTTGGAAGCGATGTTCTGAACGTCTGGAAGAAGGTCCGCGCGCCCCATCATGGTGGTGATGGTGTGCACGATTTCGAGTGTCGTCCTTCGCTGACCTAAGCCGAAATTGAAGGCCTCACCACGGAGCTCCAGCGATCCGCTGAGCGCCTCCGCAAGCAGAAGAAAGGCGCAGACAGCATCCTCCATGTAGAGGAAGTCGCGAACAAACTTGCCATCACTGCGGATGACGAAGCGCTCGCCTTGCAGCGTGGCCAGGATCGCACCCGGGATCAGACGGCTGGTGTTCCGGTCGCCGCCGCCGAAGAGGTTTGCGCAGCGTGCCATGGCCACCGGCAGGCCGTAGGTGCGGGCGTACATGGTGCCGATCAGGTCACTGCAGCTTTTCGAAACGTCGTACGGAAACGTCCCCTGCAGCGGGTACTCTTCGCGGTAGGGCAGGCGTTCGCACGCGCCGTAGGCCTTGTCCGACGACGCCATCACAACTGCTTGGACGCCTGTTTGCCGAGCGGCCTCCAACAGCAGCCACGTGCCGCGCACATTGGCCTCCAGCGTGCCGACCGGGTCTTGCTTTGCCGGACCCGCCAGCGTCTGCGCTGCCAGGTGGAAGACGGTTTCCACGTGGTTTGCAGCAAACGCACGCCCCAGCAGATCTGCATCGGTAAGGCTGCCGTCTACCGTGAAGACTGTTCTGCCTTCCAGGGCAGTCGACAGATAGCTGCTGGAATGTTCGCCTCGCACCAGCGCCGTCACGCGCGCACCACGCTGCAGCAGAGCGGGTACCAGCCAGCTGCCCAGCGCGCCGGTTGCACCGGTCACAAACACGGAACGGTCCTGCCAGAAGTCACGCGCCATGATCCTCCTCGCTCCGCCCACTCTCTGAGGAGCAAAGCTCGATCAGCCGGGCAAGCCGCACCGGTATCCATCTTTCACTTTATGGCACGGAGAACGAGAGCGCCGTGCCCTCTGACTCACGCCCAGCCAGGGCAGTGGCACGCAGCCAGACAGGGTGCGTATACTGCGGCAGACCAGCGGTCTGTGAAGGAAGTACGATGCAAAAGACACTTGCAGCATTCTTGGGAGTAGGACTTCTAGCCATGGCAGCACATGCAGGCGTCACCAAGGCGCCGTTCGGCACCACCAAAGACGGCAAAGCCGTAGACATCTACACGCTTTCGAGCGCCGATCTCCAAGTCAAAATCATCACCTACGGTGCACGCATTCAGAGCGTGATGGCACCGGACCGCCCAGGCAAGCGCGCGGATGTTGTGCTGGGATTTTCCACGCTGGCCGGGTACGAAGGCGACAATCCCTACTTCGGCGCAGTGGTGGGCCGCTATGGCAATCGCATCGCAAAAGGTGCGTTCAGCATCGATGGCAAGACCTTTCACGTACCCATCAACAACAACGGACAGTCGCTGCATGGCGGGCTGGTGGGCTTCGACAAGCTGGTCTGGTCGGGCAAGGAAGTCGCCGACGGCGTGGACATGACACTGGTGTCACCGGACGGCGACCAGGGCTATCCCGGCACGCTGACGGCGCATGTGCGATACACGCTGCACGGCCACGACCTGCGCATCGACTACAGCGCCACCACGGACAAGCCGACAGTTACCAATCTGACCAATCACAGCTACTTCAACCTGGCGGGCGAGGGCAGTGGCTCCGTGTTGAAGCAGACCATCACCATCAACGCGGACCGCTACACCCCGGTCGATGCCGTCCAGATACCGACAGGCAAGCTGGAGTCAGTCGCGGGCACGCCGTTCGACCTGCGCACGCCACATGCCATTGGTGAACAGATCGATGCCGACAACGAGCAGTTGAAACTTGGCAAAGGGTATGACCACAACTGGGTGCTGAACGGCCCGGCAGGCACGCTAAAGGTTGCCGCGGTGGCGACCGACCCTGCGTCAGGCCGCACGCTGACGGTCAGCACCACCCAGCCAGGCGTCCAGTTCTACACGGGCAACTTCCTGGTGGATGGCGCCATCACGGGCAAGAGCGGCAAGACGTACGATCAGCGGAACGCTTTCTGCCTGGAGGCGCAACACTATCCGGATTCGCCGAATCAGCCTGCGTTTCCGTCCACGCTGTTGAAGCCGGGTGAGACGCTGCACACAACAACTGTGTTCGCATTTGGCGTGCAGAAGTAGAAGTTTGTACGTGCTCTGAACACGGTGATCACGAAGTCTACACGGAGAGCACGGTGTCGTGAAGCCTTCGTGACTCCGTGTTCAGACTCCGTGATCATCGTGTAAACTCCGTGATCACCGTGTTCAAACCACAAGCGCCCGGCGCGCCTGGTTGCCGGCAAAGCGCTGCAGCGCCTCCGCAGAAAGGCTCTGCTGCAGCGTCAGCAGTTTCTCCCAGCCGTTTTGTTTGTACTCGCTGGCCCATTCGTCGTAGTTGTCAACGCGGCAATCGGGGCGCTTGGTGGACTTCTCAAGCGCACTCCAGGCCAGGGGCACGCTGACTGGCGCGCCTTTGCGAGCGCGCATGCTGTACGGTGCCACCGCCGTCGCACCGCGTTCATTGCGCAGGTAATCCAGGTAGATTTTGCCTGTGCGGGCGGCCTTGGTCATGACGGAAAGGTAGCGTGTCGGGCGCGCGCGCTCCAGGTTCTGCACCAGTCCATGCGCCCACGCCTTTATCGTAGCGAAATCATGCTCGGGTTCCAGCGGAAAGACCACGTGCAGGCCCTTGCCGCCGGTGGTTTTGACAAAGCTCTGCAGCTTGAGCGAAGACAGCAGCGTGCGCACCTCAAGGGCACCTTCCACGACCGCCGACCAGGGCAGCGCTTCGTCCGGGTCAAGGTCGATGACGACGCGGTCTGGTTGCTCCAGGTGCGCCTTTGTCGATCCCCAGGGGTGAACCTCCAACACAGACACCTGGGCCAGCCCGGCAAGCGCCTCCGCGGTGTCCAGCGCGATGTAGGGCTCCGGCTTACCGCCCTTTTTGTCGCTGACCATGATGGCGGTGATGCCTTTTGGCAGCAGCTGATTGATGTGTTTCTGGTAGAAGCACGGCTTCTCGCTGCCGTCTGGACAGCGCACCAGGCTCAGCGGACGGTTGGCGACATGCGGCAGCATCTCGGCCGAGACAGTCCACAGGTACTCCATCAGTTGGCGCTTGGGCAGGCCGCTTGCCTGGTCGATGACCTTGCCGGGATGGGTCAGGCGGATGGCAGGGAGCGGTGCTGATGACTTTGCAGCAGACTTGGCTGCACGGCTGCGTGCCGGTTTGTCTTCAGGTGCCTGCGCGGGTGCGGCGGGCACTTCTACGCTCTCGCGCTGCACCTTGGCGGACGGTGGGCCAGTCTCGCGGCGTACCTCCGTGGCAGGCTTATCTTCACGCAAGCCCTGAAACGATGCCTGGCGCAGTTGCTGCTCTGCTGTCCACGTGGCGAAGCGTACCTGCGTTACCAGCTCCGGCTTGATCCAGTGGGCACCGCGCCGCGCCTCCGCGGTCACGGACTGGAACGGGCAGGTCTTCTGCACCATGGGTTCCAAACGGTCGCGCAGGGACGTGTGCAGCTTCTGTGTAAAGCCGGTTCCAGCACGCCCGGCATAGATGAACTTGCCGTTCTCGTCGTAGTACCCCACCAGCAGTGAACCGATGCCGCGCGAGCCGTTGGACAGGTCGGTGAAGCCGCCGATGACGAACTCCTGCTGAAACAGGCATTTCGACTTGAGCCACTGCGCGGAGCGGCCGCTGCGGTATGGCTCGTCCGCACGTTTGGAGATAATGCCCTCGGCGTGGAGCTTGCACGCTGCGGCAAAGATGTTGGGACCGTCGCCCTCGAGGTCTTCGCTTAGGCGCAACTCGTCGGTATCCTCGCCCAGCGCTTCTCGCAGCAGGCGCTTGCGGTCGCGCAGCGGCAGGCTGCGAGTGTTGTGCCCGTCCAGATGTAAGAGGTCGAAGGCAAAAAACGTCAGTGGATGTTTTTCGTTCTTTTCGAAGGAAGCCTGCAACCTGGCAAAGCTCGACAAGCCTTCCGCGTTCAGCACGACGACTTCGCCATCCACGACGCACGCGTCGGCGGGGATGCGGGCCAGCGCGCTTGCGACAGGCTTCATGCGATGCGTCCAGTCCAGGCCAGTGCGCGTATACAGCGTGATGGAGCGGCCACGCTTGTGTGCCTGTACGCGGTAGCCGTCGAACTTCAGCTCGTGGACCCACTCCGCGCCGGACGGCGGTGCTTTGGCTTCATCGGCCAGCTGTGGTTTTATAAAGCTGGGCAGCGGCTCCTTTG
>CALMRM010000263.1:25961-26736 GCA_937871605.1 uncultured Terriglobus sp.
CTTTGGAAGTGCCTGAACCTGTGCGAGCAGGGCAGCGTCTGTGTCGTCGGATAAAGGTGTGGCTGCGCTGGCTTGAGGCCTCTTAGCCTTGCCCGATGCGGCGTTTTTCGCCTTGGCGCTTGCTGCATCCTTTGCCGCGCTAGTCGGTGGGTCTTGCCTGTGCACCGGTGTTTCGTTCTCGGTGACATGCTCCTTGGAGTTCCAGATGTGCGTGCTTTCTGCCGCTATCTGCTCGAGCGAACGCCCTGTCACGACGGACTGCTGCGCCTCTTCCGTGATGCAGGGCGCTCCGGTTGGGCGTTCGAATTCATCGTGCTCTTTGATGAGGAGCCAATTCGGCTTTGACTCGTGCGCGGCCTTGCCGCCCATGCGCACCAGGGTCCAGTTGCCCTTGCACTTGGCGCCGTGCAGGGCAAACTTCAGCGTGCCCTTGCGCAGCCCCTCGTCTACGTCCGTGTGCGGCTCCCACGTGCCCTGGTCCCACACCATGACGGTGCCGCCGCCGTACTGGCCCTTGGGGATGATGCCCTCGAAGCCGCCGTACTCAATGGGATGGTCTTCCACCTGGACGGCCAGGCGCTTGTCATGCACGTCGTAGCTGGGTCCCTTTGCTACCGCCCAGCTTTTGAGCACACCGTTCCAGCCGAGCCGGAAATCGTAGTGCAGGCGTGTTGCGGAGTGCTTCTGGATGACGAACGGCAGCCCCACTGTTTCCGCGGCGTGGGCCTGCCCGCTTGGCTCTGCCGTGACGGCGAAGTCGCGCATGGAGCGGTAG
>CALMRM010000264.1:0-5505 GCA_937871605.1 uncultured Terriglobus sp.
TTCGCGCGGCCTTTGCCGGAGCGGTGTTTGCTACAAACTGCTCGCCCTGCTTCGAACCTTTCAGCTTTCTCGTGTCGGTGGCAGCCTTTTCTGCCGGGCTCAGGTCTTCCCAGGCCTTCTCTGGCAGGTACCGGTGCATGCCGTCGTCCTGTTTCGCAGGGGTACCGTCCTTTGTGGTCCAGTGCTCGTCGCCCCAGTCCTTTAGGCTCTTCTGCGTCTCGTCACGGCCACCCTTGTAGCCGCCGCCCTCAGCATCATACTCATGCGCCACCAGCTGTGCCTTGCGCGCGCTCCACTGGCCGGGATTGCCGCCCTTGTCCCCTGCAAGCACGTCTTGCTTGATGTGCTCGCGCAACTCGGGATCGGTGTACTTGTCCTCGGCAGCACGCCCGGTGGACTTGGCCGCCTTCGCAGGAGCTTTCCTTGCCTTGGCAGGCGCCTTTGGTGCAGTGGCCTTGGCGCTGCTAGCCTTGGCGCTGCTGGACTTGGCTGGAGACTTCGTTGCGCTGCTCTTTACGACCTGACTCTTTGTCGCCATCTCACGCTCTCCCCGATGCTTCTGCGAGGTGTGATGCGCCCATTAGGAAGAGTGCAGGATTCCCTTCACACCAGACACAAATCGCTGGGGGTCAAATTCCGTACGCAGAATCTCGTCGGGGCAATCGGTCATAATGGCCACCCGCCAGTTACACACAAAGGCCACCAGTTGGGTGTGGTCCGTGGTCTTGATTTCGCTGCACATCTTTTCGGCGTCCGGAATCTTGTTTTCACCCTCCACATCGATCAGCACCAGATCGTATAGCTTAGCCCAGTACAGCGAGAGGCCCTCGTCCACTGACATGGTGGAGTCCACGCTAAAACCGGAAAGGCGCAGAATCTGATCGCGCAAAGGCCGCAACGTGTTCCTGCCGCAAATGTGGAGGATGGTCTTTTGATTGGGGTCAGGCGACGTAATCGGCATCGTGGAGTCGGTGCAGGCGTTCTCGGGTAAAGATGTACGTGCAGAGGCAGTGTATCGAAAGACAGCACGTCGTGCTGTCACACGGTACCAGTCAGACGGTCATCGGCAGGTCAGCGCGCCCGGGACACTTCGTTATGATGAAGAAGTGCGCAGGAGCCATGCCGTGCAGCGTGGTGGCAGCGACTCGAGGAACAGATGAAGCACAACGAAGTTCACGCCCTCGAACGCATTCTGGCAGAGCGCATCGCCATCATCGACGGTGCCATGGGAACCACCATCCGCACCTATGGCATGACCGAAGCGCACATGCGCGGTGAACGCTTCAAGAGCAACGACAAGGACCTGCTGAATAACGGAGACCTGTTCTCGCTGACACAGCCTGCCATGATCTGCGATATTCATCGCCGCTTTCTTGAGGCAGGTGCCGACATCATCGAGACCAATACCTTCAGCGCCACCGGCATCGCGCAAAGCGAGTTCTTCGTGGAAGATCCGCGCGAAACGGGCGGACGCAAGGACCCGGCCTTTTACCAGGGCGTGATGGACAACAGCTTTCTCAACGACCTGGCGTGGGAGATCAACGAAACCTCTGCCCGGCAGTGCCGCGAATGGGCGGACCGCGTGGCCAACGACACAGGACGGCAGCGCTTTGTGGCCGGTGCCATCGGCCCGTTGACGGTGTCGCTGTCGAACTCGCCCGATGCCGACGACCCCGGCTTCCGCGTGGTCACGTTCGACCAGGTACGCGAAGCCTATGTCCACCAGGTGAAGGCACTGTTGGCGGGTGGCTCGGACCTCCTGCTGGTGGAAACGATCTTCGACTCGCTGAATGCAAAGGCTGCGCTGGTGGCCATTCGCGAGGTGTTCGACGACACCGGCAAGGAGCTGCCGGTGATGATCTCCGCCGCCGTAGGGCGTGGCGGCGAAACGATGATTTCCGCGCAAACCATTGAGGCGTTCTGGAACGCGATGAAGCACGTACAGCCACTCTCCATCGGGCTGAACTGCTCGCTTGGGCCGGACTTGATGTACCCCTTTCTGCAGGAACTTTCGCAGAAGGCGGACGTCGCCATCTCCTGCTACCCCAATGCCGGTCTGCCCAATCCCCTATCGCCCACGGGCTTCGATCTCGGCCCAGACGACATGGCGCGGTACCTGGGCGGCTTCGCGCAGGACGGTCTCATCAACATTGCGGGCGGCTGCTGCGGCAATACGCCGGATCACATTGCCGGCATCGCGCAGGCGCTGCAGCACCGCGCGCCCCGTCCGCTGCAGCCCGCCAGGCAGGAGCTAGCTGCAGCGTGAGCGAGACCATGCCCCAGCCGCGCCCACTGCGCCTCTCCGGCTCGCAGCCCTTCACGCAACAGCCCGGCGTGTACATGATGCTGGGCGAGCGCACCAACGTCGCGGGTTCGCCGAAGTTCGCCCGCCTCATTAAGGAGGGCAAGTACGAGGAAGCCGTCAGCATCGCGCGGCAGCAGGTGGAGAACGGCGCCAACGTCATCGACATCTGCATGGACGAGGGCATGATCGACGGCGTCGCCGCGATGACGCGCTTTCTGCAACTGCTGGGCAGCGAGCCGGAAGTGGCCAAGGTGCCCTTCATGGTCGACTCCTCCAAGTGGGAGGTCATCGAGGCCGGCCTGAAGTGCTTGCAGGGCAAGGGCATCGTCAACTCAATTTCGCTGAAAGAGGGCGAGGACAAGTTCCTTGCAAACGCCCGCATCGTGCGCAAGTACGGCGCGGCGGTCGTCGTGATGGCCTTCGACGAGGACGGCCAGGCCGCGACCTACGAAGACAAGATCCGCATCTGCGAACGGGCCTATCGCCTGCTGGTCGACCGCGTCGGCTTTCCGCCGGAAGACATCATCTTCGACCCCAACATCCTCACCGTGGCCACCGGCATGGAGGAGCACAACAACTACGCCGTGGACTTTATCAACGCCACGCGCTGGATCAAGGCGAACCTGCCGCACGCCAAGGTGAGCGGCGGCGTCTCCAACATCTCGTTCAGCTTTCGCGGCAACAACCGCGTGCGCGAGGCCATGCACTCCGCCTTCCTCTTCCACGCCATCGGCGCCGGCATGGATATGGGCATCGTCAACGCCGGCATGCTCGAGGTGTACGAGGAGATCGAACCCGAGCTGAAGGTGCTGGTCGAAGACGTGCTGCTCAACCGGCGCTCCGACTCCACCGAGCGGCTCGTCGAGCACGGCGAGGCGCTCAAGGCGCAGGGCGCGGGCGGCACCGTAAAGGAAGAAGCGAAGGCCGAGGAGTGGCGCAGCGGCACGGTCGAACAGCGCCTGTCGCACTCGCTGGTCAAAGGCATCGACACCTACATCGACACGGACACGGAGGAGGCGCGCGCCAAGCTGGGCCGCCCGTTGCTCGTCATCGAAGGTCCATTGATGGATGGCATGGGCGTGGTCGGTGACCTGTTTGGCGCGGGCAAAATGTTTCTGCCGCAGGTGGTCAAGTCAGCCCGCGTGATGAAAAAAGCAGTAGCTTACCTGACGCCTTTTATGGAAGAAGAAAAAGCCGCCATGGCCGCACGCGGTGAGGCCGTCAAGGCGCAGGGCAAAATCGTGCTGGCTACCGTCAAGGGCGACGTGCACGATATTGGCAAGAACATCGTCGGCGTGGTGCTGGCCTGCAACAACTACGAAGTGATCGACATGGGCGTGATGGTGCCCGCGGAGAAGATCCTCGCGCGCGCAAAGGCGGAGAACGCCGATGTCATCGGCCTCAGCGGCCTCATC
This sequence comes from uncultured Terriglobus sp., assembly GCA_937871605.1. GTDB lineage: Bacteria > Acidobacteriota > Terriglobia > Terriglobales > Acidobacteriaceae > Terriglobus. The sequence continues at coordinate 3,721 of CALMRM010000264.1, forward strand.
ACGCCGTCGCTCGACGAGATGGTGAACGTCGCCCGCGAAATGCAGCGGCAAGGCTTCACCATCCCCTTGCTCATCGGCGGCGCCACCACCAGCCGCGCGCATACCGCCATCAAGATCGCGCCGCACTACAACGAACCCGTCGTCCATGTGACCGACGCCAGCCGCGCCGTGCCCGTGACCACCAGCCTGCTGAGTGAGGACGGCCGCGAGCAGTTCATCACGCAGCATCAGGCGGAGTACGAAGCGGTGCGCCAGGCGCATCTCGCGCCCAAGCAGCACCTGACGCCCATTGCCGAGGCACGCAGCCGCCGCACGCCCATCACGTGGCGCGCGGAAGACATCGCCACGCCGGAGTTCTTCGGCGTTCGCACCGCCCGCGACTTCCCGCTGGCCATGCTGCGCGACTTCATTGACTGGTCGCCCTTCTTCCACACTTGGGGCCTGCGTGGCTTATACCCGCGCATCCTGGACGATGAGCGCCAGGGCGAGCAGGCGCGGCAACTCTACGCCGACGCGCAGGTGATGCTCGACAGCATCATCCGCGACGGCTCACTGACGGCGCATGGCGTGTACGGCTTCTTCCCTGCCAACGAGCAGGACGACGACGTCGAACTCTACACGGACGAGACACGCACCGAGACCTGCGCGAAGCTGCACTTTTTACGCCAGCAGGCCAATCGCGAAGGCAAGGAGCCATGCCGCTCCCTCGCCGACTTCATTGCGCCAAAAAGCACCGGCCTGCCCGACAGCATCGGTGCCTTCGCCGTCACGACCGGACACGGCCTCAAGGAACTGACGGACGGCTTCAAGGCGAAACACGACGACTACAGCGCCATCATGGCCGAGGCACTCGCCGACCGCCTGGCGGAAGCCTTCGCAGAGTGCCTGCACAAGCAGGTGCGCGAGCAGTGGGGCTACGGCCGCACGGAGAACCTCAGCAACGCTGAGATCATTGCCGAGAAGTACCGCGGCATCCGACCAGCGCCCGGCTATCCCGCCTGCCCCGACCACACGGAAAAAGGCACCCTCTGGCAGCTGCTGAACGTGCAGGAACACACCGGCATGGTGATTACGGAATCGTTCGCGATGTGGCCCGGCTCCAGCGTCAGCGGCCTGTACTTCGCGCACCCCGAGTCACGCTTCTTCAGCCTGGGCAAGATTGGCCGCGACCAGGTGCAGGACTACCAGCGCCGCAAGCACATGACCCTGAACGATGTGGAACGCTGGCTGGGGCCGAACCTGAACTACGACCCTGAAGAGGTTGTGAGCGCTCCTGCCGCAGAAGCAGAGCTGGCAGCGGTTTAAAAAAGCAGAACGCAAAGGACGCGAAGGAGAAGCACGCAAAGGACGCAGAGGAAAGGCTACATCCCGCCGAACTCAGCGGATCACCGCGCCGAGCTCTGCGGCCTCTGCGCAATACCTCCGCGAGCCCTGCGGCCTCTGTGCAAACCTCCGCGCCCTCTGCGTTCTACCTTCGCGACCTTCGCGTGCACGTCCTTCGCGCACTTCGCGTTCTGCTCTTACGCAACAACAGCTGAGTCAGGAATGCCCCTGCCCTGCAACATAGCCCCAATATGCGGATCCCGCCCAGCCCACGCACGGTATAACTCCGCCGGGTCCGCCGTGTTGCCGCGCGACAGCACCATGCTGCGCAGCCGGTCGCCATTCGCCCGTGTCAACCCGCCGTTCGACTCAAACCAGGCGTACGCATCGCTGTCCAGCATCTCTGCCCACAGATAGGCATAGTAGCCCGCCGCATATCCGCCGCCAAAGCTGTGCGAGAAG
>CALMRM010000264.1:5515-16427 GCA_937871605.1 uncultured Terriglobus sp.
AGGGTGAGCTGTAGCGTGGCGGCACCAGCGCATGCGCTACGCCCGCTCGCTCCAACGCAGCCGCTTCAAACGCGTTGGCATCCTGCGCGTCGGCATCGGCAGGCAGCGTATGCCATTGCATGTCGAGTTCCGCGGCAGCCAACACCTCCAGAAGCGCGTGCCCGCCGTTGAAGTTCTTGGTCGCACGCAGCTTCGCCTGCAACTCTGCGGACATCACCTCGCCAGTTTTCCAATGGCGGGCATAGTTTCCAAAGATTGCTGGGTAGCTGCCCCAATGCTCGTTGAATTGAGATGGGAACTCCACGAAATCACGCGGAACACTGGTACCGGAAAGGCTGGCGTACATCGCGTTTGAAAACAGCCCGTGCAGCGCATGCCCAAACTCATGAAACAGCGTCTGCACCTCGTCCCAGTCCAGCAGACATGGCCCCGCCTCAGTAGGCCTGGTGTAGTTGCAGGTGTTGCACACGATGGGCGCATGGCCCACCAGCCGCGACTGGTGCAGCAGCGAACTCATCCATGCACCGCCGCGTTTCGAGTCGCGCCGGTAAAAGTCGCAATACAGCAGCGCCAGGTGCGATCCGTCCGCATTGCTCACCTCGTACGTGATCACGTCCGGGTGCCATGTGGGCAGGTCTGTCCGGCGTGCAAAGGTGATGCCGTACAGCTCGGTCGCGGCGAACAGCACGCCCTGCTCGAACACGCACTTCAGTTCGAAGTACGGCTTGACCTCGTCTTCACTCAGGTCGTATTGCTGCTTGCGCACCTGCTCTGCGTAAAATGCCCAGTCGTAAGGCGCAAGCTGAAAGCCCTCGCCTGCTGTGTCGATGACCTGTTGCATGGCAGCAGCCTCTGCCGTCGCACCTGCCAACGCAGCCGGCACCAGGCGGTCCAAAAACTGCACGGCTGCCGCAGGTGTGCGCGCCATTTGGTCTGCCAGCTTCCACGCGGCATACGTGTCAAAGCCCAGCAGCGCCGCACGCTGCGCCCGCAGCTGCGCCAACCGGGCGATGATGGCCCGCGTGTCGCGGTCCTCGCCACCCTCGGCGCGGCTGATCGATGCCTGCCAGAGGGCGTGACGCGTCTTACGGTTCTTGAGCGACGCCAGCGCAGGCTGTTGCGTGGTGTTCTGCAGCGTCAGGTAGTAGCCCGTTAGATTACGCGCGGCAGCGGCAGCCGCTGCCACTTCAAGCTCCGCCTCCCCCAGGCCGTCCAGCGCCTCACGGCCTTCAACGTGCAGGCCGCCTTCCTTCATGGCCGCCAGCACGCAGGTGTGGAACTTGGCCTGCAGCGATGCCTGCTCCATGTTCATGGCACGCAGCCGGTCTTTGTCCGTGTCCGACAGCAGCGCGCCCGACTTTACAAAGCCGTCGTACGTCACCTCGAGCAGCCGCAAGGACTCCGAATCCAGGTTCAACTGTTCACGCGCGTCGTAGACCGCCTTAACCCGTGCAAACAGCTGCAAGTCCAGGTTGATGGCATCGCTGTGCTCCGCCAGCTTTGGGGCAAGGTCCTGCTGCATCTGCTGCAGCGCAGGGTTGGTATGCGCCCCCACAAGCGTGTAGAACACCGTTGCCACACGCGACAGCAGTGCGCCCGTGCGCTCGAGTGCCACCAGCGTGTTCTCAAAGGTGGGCGGCGTCGCAGCGTTGGCCAGGGTGTCCACTTCCGCACGCTGCTGCGCCATACCCGCTTCGAAGGCTGGCAGAAAGTGCGCCTCCTCCACTTGGTCGAACGGCGGCGCGCCCCAGGGAAGCCGGCTCTCTGCATAGAACGGATTGCCCGAATCAAAGGCTGCGTTGGTGGGTGTGGAGGGCTCGGCCTCCAGTGCGGCAGATGGTGTCATATAAACCCCTTTCAGCAGGCTACGCATGCAAGAAAAAAGGCGCGAGCCGAAGCTCCGCGCCCCTTTTACTCAGAATGATTGACTAGGAGAGGAGTTCGACGCGGTCGGCCGCAGAACCGGGCACCAGCGGCTTGGCCGCCGAATCCACCAGGAGGTCTTCCTTGCGCATCACCAGATTGGTGGCGTTCAGGCTGGCCATCTCGAATCCATGACCGTGCGTAATGGCGTCCGTGGGGCAAGCCTCAACGCAGTAGCCACAAAAAATGCAGCGGTTGTAGTCGATGTTGTAGACCTTGGCATAGCGCTCGGCCGACGAGATACGCTTCTCCTCGGTGTTCTCTGCCGCCTCAATGTAAATGCAGTTTGACGGGCAGGCCGCCGCGCACAGAAAGCAGGCAACGCACTTCTCCAGGCCATTCTCATCGCGCTGCAACTGGTGCTTGCCGCGAAAACGCTCCTGAAAGATGGCACCACGCATGGGGCCAGCGCCGTCCGGGTAATTCTCCACCTCAGAGGGCTGCAGCATCTCCTTGAACGTGATGCCCATGCCCTTGGCAATCCCGGCAATGTTCTTGACGACTGACATAGCTTGAGTATACGCCGCACTAGGCGGCTACACTGGTCTCACGTCCGCTGTGAACGAGGGACGCTTCAACACCATGAGACTTCGTCTGCACTCCGTTTCCTTCTTTGCACGCCCGGGTATCTACGCCGCACTGGCTTTTGCGTTCGCTGTAACGTTTCCGCAGAACAGCCCTGGGCAAACGCTGCCCTCCGCACCGTCAGCCCACCTGGGCACCAAACCGTCAGCACCGCCCGCGATGCCGAAGCTGTACCCGGAGCTGAAGCCCTACGAGAGCTGTTCCTTTCCCGACGGATTACAGATCACAGACATCGCTCCCATGCCAGACGACGTGCGTGACCGGCCCGTGCAATCCGGGGGCACCACCAGGCAGGTGCCGCTGCTGGCCGGCCGCCGCGTCACCTTTGCCTATCCCGGCGCAAAGCCATACGCCAGCGCCAAAGTGGAGCTGCTGCCCGCTGAGGGCTGGGGTGCGAACCGCAAGTTGCTGCTGGACGACTTCGACGATATCGCCAGATCCGACAAGACAGTAGCGCGCAACAAAAACCGGCAGCCCACCATCAGCGGCTTCAGCGTTGTTGGGTTGGACCGCATGGCCGTCGCGGGCAACACCCTGGGCATTTACCTGCTGCTGGATGACAAGACGCACATCGCCACCACCCTGTACCTGCTGAACCCACCGGAAAGCAAGTTCAGCGCAGTCGCAGACTACGCCCGCAGCCGCGACACCTTTCTGTACAACTACACCAAGTGCGTCCGCAACAACCAGACCGGCAACATCTTCGGAGTGCCACGATGAAGCATCTTGCAGCTTGCACCGCCGTGTTCCTCGCGCTCGTAGCGTTGCAGCCAAACGCACGCGCGCAGGCCGACATGCCCATGCACAAGGCAGCGGCAGCCCGGTCCACATCACTCACAGTCACCGGCCTTGGCGGCACCACGCGCACGCTCACACTGGATGACTTCAAGGCTCTGCCGCACACGTCCGTCCAGGTTCATAACGCGCACACCAGCAAGGACGAGAGCTACAGCGGTGTACCGGTGAAAGACCTGCTGGCGATGGTGCCGCCACCCGCGGCCACGAAGAACGTGTCCACCAACATGCAAGTCGTAGTGGCAGGCGCGACTGACAATTTCCACGTCGCCCTCACGCTGTGCGACACCAACCCGGACTGCCGCAGCGGCCAGGCCATCGTCGCGGACCAGCAGGACGGCGCACCCATTGCGGCGGACGGCGCGTTCAAGCTCATCCTCACCGAAGACAAGAAGCCCGCACGCTGGGCGCGCAACCTGCAGTCATTAACCGTGAAAGCAGTCAGCGCAGAATGACCGTTCTGTTGGGTAGCGTGCAGATGCCCGCTATCTTAGCGTCGTCATCCTGAGCATAGCGAAGGACCTGCTTTTTACCCCGAGCGGCACTGCAGCCTGAAAGAGAAGCAGGTCCTTCGACTTCGCACTGCGTGCTCCGCTCAGGATGACGAAGCTGACCTGTACGTAAGTCACAAACTTGACGAACTTAGCCGATCCCCAGCTTGGACCACATCGCGTCCACCCGCGCCTTTACCTCCGCGGGCATTGCGAGCATCTCCGGCCAGGGCCGGTTGAAGCCCTCTGCCGCCCACTTACGCGTCGCGTCGATGCCCATCTTCGAACCGAAATTGGGCAAGCGCGAAGCGTGGTCCAGTGAATCCACCGGACCCAGCGTGAACTGAATGTCACGCTCCGGGTCGATGTTGTTAGCGACACGCAGCACCACTTCGCCCACGTCCTGCACGTCGCAGTCCTCATCCACCACCACGATGCACTTGGTGAACATGGCCTGGCCCAGCGCCCAGATGCCGCTCATCACCTTGCGCGCCTGCCCGGCGTAGCTTTTGCGGATCGAGACCAGCATCAGGTTGTGCGCCACGCCCTCCGGTGGCAGGTTGATGTCGACGATCTCCGGCATGGTTAGCTTGATTAACGGTAGAAAGATGCGCTCCACCGCCTTGGCCAACCACGCATCTTCCATGGGCGGCTTGCCCACCACAGTCGCGGCCCAGATGGGGTTCTTGCGGTGCGTGATCGCCGTCAGGTGGAAGACCGGGTACTCCTCCGCCGCGGTGTAGAAGCCGGTGTGATCGCCAAACGGCCCTTCCATGCGCAGTTCGCCAAGCTCCACGTAGCCCTCCAGGATGTACTCCGCCGTAGCGGGCACCTCCAGCGAGTTGGTCTCACACCCGACCAGTTCCACTGGCGACTGCCGCAGGAAACCGGCGATCAAGTACTCCTCAATCTCCGGCGGTGCGGGCACGATGGCCGCGAACGTCATGGCCGGGTCGGTGCCAATGGCGACCGCCACCTCCATGCGCTCGCCGCGAATGCGCGACAGCGTGACGCCCGGCAGGCTGGCCGCACCGGCACCCGCAGCCGTGGTGCCGCCACCCGTCATGGCCATCAGGTTCACGCGCTCCGCGTCGGAACTGGCAGTCGCCCGCAGACGGTCGCGCAGTTGCTCCGCCGCGTTCTTTTGCCGCTGCCAGTGCATGCCGGTGGTGCGGTCGTCGTACACCTGCATGCGGTACATGCCGGTGTTGCGCTTGCCGCTTTTCGGGTCGCGCGTAATGACCAGCGGCAGCGTAATGAACTTGCCAGCGTCACCCGGCCAGGTCTTTAGGATCGGGATCTCGGACAGCTTGATGTCCCTGCCGGTGTGCACCACCTCTTTGCACGGTGCCTCCCTGCGCGAGACGACCTTGGGGAAGTACGAACCGATCTCCGCCAGCATGGGCAGCAGCTTCAGCTTGTCCAGGAGACTCGACGGCATCTGCGGCTTGATGAGCGACTCGATGCGCCCTGCAATGCTGTCCAGCGACTCCGTCTGCAGCGCCAGTTTCATGCGGCGTTCGCTGCCAAACTGATTCATCAGCACACGCGTGCCGGGGTGGCCTTTGACGTTCTCGAACAGCAGCGCCGGGCCGCCCGCACCCGGCGTGCCGCGGCCCATCTTGGCCGCGCGGTCCGCAATCTCCGCCATCTCTAGGTCGGGGTCCACCTCCACGCGAATGCGCTTCAGTTCCCCACTCTTGTCCAGCCGCGCCAGCCAGTCCCGCAGATCGCGATACGCCATGGTCCTCACTCCTAGATCGCGCTGCCGCATGGTTTTGGCGCAACGCAAAAGGCTCTGCCGACGGCAGAGCCCCCTTGGAGCAATGGTACGTGCCCTATGCTGCGCGCTGCACTTCCACCGACGAAGCCACATGCGTGAGATGCGAAATTGCCGCGCGGATTGCACCGATACGCTCCGGTGCTGACGTGGCATCAACCGTGAATGAGGCGCGTGCGTGCAGCTTTTCTGCCAGAACGGTCACCTCGCCTTCCAGGTCTGCTAGTGAAGCAGAAATAGCCCGATCTGCGCCCCCCGACTCACCCTGGACGATCGCCGCCACAGAGCCCCGGTGCATCCACTCTTCCAGGTCGCTAACGCGCGCCAGAACCACATTGCTGGGAGCGCCTGGCGGACGGTGGATAGGAAGATCCAGCGTTTTCTCCCAGCGCTGTACAGTCCGCACACCCTTGCCGAAAAAATGTGCAATTTCCTTCCACGAACTCAGCATCTTGCTCACGGTAACCTCTTTCATACGCCAGACGCTGACAACTTACGCCGGGCATGTGAAATAAGACGAAGAATGTCGTACAGAAGGTTGCTAACTTTCGGTCCCGTCCGAAGAAGTCCATGCCGTACGCTGGAAGTTATGCAGGCGGAATCCAGTCACATGCGATTCCGCTAGGGATATGCCTTGTTCCCAGCGCGCATCGAATCGCGATGAGCTCTTTTCGTGAGGTTTTGTGTTCGCTATATGACGTAGCAGCCTTTAATAAGTTAGCAGCTTTGTTTCTGGTGACTTACTCTGACAGCATAGGTCAATGATAAGTTGACGCTGCCCTTTTACGCCGGGACGTGGCAAGGTAGCAATGTTTTGCTATGTGATGGGAGCACTGTGACCACGCCGCGTATGCGACCACACAAACCAGGCCACGGCCGCAATCAGCAGCAGCAGGACCGCTGCATCCGCACGGTGCAGAAGGTGCTTCAGGCGACTGTTCGGGTCATTCCAGCTCGCACCCGCCTTCATGCCCACGTAGGCTAGCGCAAAGCACCACGGCCACGAACCGATGAAAGTATACAGATGGAATCGTAGCTGCGGCATACGCGCAACGCCGGCGGGCAGTGCTATAAACGTCCGCACCACCGGCAGGAGGCGGCCCAACAGCACAGTAATGTCGCCATACTTCTGAAAGTAGTGGTCTACGCGGTCCAGGTCGCGGTGGCTCATCAGCACGTAGCGGCCATACCGTTCCACCATGGCCCGCCCGCCGTGCGCGCCAATCCAGTACGCCACCACCGACCCCAGGTTGCAGCCAATGGCACCAGCCGTGGCCGCCAGCAAGAGGTTCATCTTGCCCCCGTACACCACATAGCCCGCAAACGGCATGATGATTTCGCTGGGCAGCGGAATGCACGCGGACTCAATGGCCATGAGTAGAGCCACGCCCGGGTAGCCGATGGCAAGGATGAGCCCAGTGATGTAGGGCAGGAGGAAGTCGATGATCTTTTCGGTCATGCAGCCCCGATTCTCCCACGGGACGCCGCCGCCGCAAGCATAAAAAAGTTGCGACTTGCGTCTCGCGCACTCATCCCTTCTAGGCGGGCATAAACAAGTTGCTGCTCAGGAGCGAAGTGCATGGCCAATCTTAGTGTTGTGATCACGGGTGCTTCTACCGGCATCGGCTACACGGCTGCACAGCGCTTTCTGAAGCAAGGTTGGCAGGTCTTTGGCAGTGTGCGCAAGCAAGCCGATGCTGAGCGGCTGCAGCAGGAGCTTGGCGAGCGTTTTCAGCCGTTGCTGTTCGACGTGACAGATGCAGGAGCCATTCAAGCAGCGGCGGCACAGGTACGCGCTGCGCTTGCGGGGCAAAAGCTCGGAGCGCTGGTCAACAACGCCGGGTACGTCGTGAGCGGTCCCCTGCTGCTGCTGGACGAGAAAGAGCTTCAACAGCAACTCGACGTTAACGTCTTTGGCCCGTTCCGCGCGGCGCAGGCCTTTGCGCCGCTGCTTGGGACGGACCGGTCGCTTGCCGGAGCTCCCGGACGTATTGTGCAGATTTCCTCCGTTGCGGGCCGTACGGGCTTCCCGTTCATGGGTCCGTACTCTGCATCGAAGCACGCACTGGAGGGCATGAGCGAATCCTTACGCCGCGAGCTGATGCTCTTCGGCATCGACGTGCTCATTGTGGCACCGGGCGCGATTGCCACGCCCATTTGGAAAAAAGGTGAGGAGATTGGCACCGAGCAGTACAGTGCCACGCCGTACGGCCCGGCGCTGAAGAAGTTTGCCGACCTACTCACGACCCGTGCGCAGAAGAGTGCGCTGCCGCCGGAGCGTGTGGCAGACGACATTTGGCAGGCGGTCACCAGCAAGCGGCCAAGGCTGCGCTATGAGCCGATCCCGAACAAGTTCCGCGACTACACGCTGCCGAACCTGCTGCCCCGCCGCCTGGTTGATCGCGGCCTGGCTAAGATACTCGGCTTCTAACGCGCGGACACCGCACGGTGTGACTTGCTGACGTGCCTGCCGCGCTCGTATTCTTGCCCCATGGCAGACACCGCTGCAACCCTCGCCGAAGACACCCAAGTCACCTCGCCCACGCACACTGTGACACCGGCAGCTGCTCCTGCAGCGACTGGCAGGCCGCAATCCGGGTACGGCTCCGCACCTGCGCAGCACGGTGGCGCACCGGTCAAGCGGCAGATTGTCGCGTTCTCGTTCTACAAGATTTTGCCGGAGTGGAAGCGGCTGCCTGTGGAAGAAAAGGCGGCGCACAAGGCTGCGTTTGTCGAGGTTATCAAGCGCTGGAACAAGCCGGGCGAGTTCCTTTCGCTTACCTACAGCACCGTGGGCACGCGCGGCGACGTGGACATGTGCGTCTGGTCCATCTGCTACTCCGTCGAGGAGATGAACCGGATGCGGTCAGAGCTGCTGGCGACGCCGCTGGGCGGCTACCTGGAGACACCGCACAACTTCCTCTCCATGACCAAGCGGTCGCAGTACCAAATCGACCGCGAGGACGAGAGCGAGGGCGAGGGCCGCGGCGCCATTCGGCCCGGTGGTCACAAGTACATCTTCGTCTACCCGTTCTGGAAGACGCGGCCGTGGTTACTGCTCTCGCTGGAAGAGCGCAGGCGCCTGATGGACGAGCACATCCGTATTGGGCTCGCGTTTCCGCGCGTGAAGCTGAACACGACCTACTCCTTCGGCATCGACGACCAGGAATGGGTGGTCGCCTTTGAGACCAACTTCCCCGAGGATTTCGTGGACCTGGTGCAGCAGTTGCGTGAGACGGAGATCTCGCTCTACACGCTCAAGGACTACCCCATCTTTTCGTGCGTGCGCCTACAGCCAGCCGAGATGCTGGACCGGCTGGGCTAATGGTTCCCACCAAGCAGCGCAAACCGACCGCCGCAGCTGCCAAACCAGTTGCGGCGAAGTCGTCTCAGCAGGTGGCGAAGGGTGTCCGTGCGCGGCAGATCGCGGCGGGCGAGCCCACCTCGCCCAAGGCTCGCCCCGGCAAGACGAAGAAGCCGCTGGCACCGGAGCGCATCGCTGCGATTCTCGATGGCCTGCAGAAAACCTACCCGGACGCGGTCTGCGCCCTGCACCACAGGGACGCGTGGGAGCTGACGGTGGCCACCATCCTCTCGGCCCAGTGCACCGATGCCCGGGTGAACATGGTCACGCCCGCGCTGTTCCACGCCTTTCCCACGCCGCGCGACATGGCACAGGCCACGCCTGAGGCCATCCAGCCCATCATCGGTTCGCTCAGCTTTTTTCGGCAGAAATCGAAGGCACTGGTCGGCGCTGCCCGTGTCGTCGCGGAGGAGTTCGGCGGCCAGGTGCCGCAGGCCATGGACGAGATGCTGCGCATCCCCGGCGCTGCCCGTAAGACCAGCTACGTGGTGCTCGGCTCCTGGTACCGCATCGCCAGCGGGGTGGTGGTGGATACCCACGTGCTGCGCCTGAGCCGCCGCCTGGAACTGACCACGAACGAGGACCCGGTCAAGGTCGAGCGCGACCTGATGCAGATCATCCCGCAGGATCGCTGGATCGACTTCTCGCACCAGCTCATCCACCATGGCCGACAGGTGTGCGAGGCGCGCAAACCGCGCTGCGCCGATTGCTCCCTGGAAACGGTCTGCAACTCCGGCGACAAAACATGGACGTCGCACTGACAAAATATGCCTGTGAACATGACAAATGCGTCGTTTAGAGGCGCAAAGTGTGGCAGAAAGGGCTTCCTAGAGCGCGTTTGTGCACGCTTTCGAGCATGTTTCGCACGCTAACTCTGCTATCTCTGAAGCGATCTAGTGCGTCATGGCATGCAAGACGTAGTTCACGCTAATTCTTGTGCCTATCGTGGAGAAACTTCGCGGGATAGCGGGGTTCGTCGAGGCCAGCTGTCGCCGACGGCGCTGTTGAGCGAGAAGGCAATCATGACGCGACCCTTTGTCGCTGTACATGGCTTTCCCAGTGCGTCAGCCGCAGTCCGGGCAGCCGCGCCGTCGATAGCACTGTAGTGTCTTGAACTTCTGCTTTGATCCTATTGAAGTAGCGCGGAATGGCCTGCGTAATTCACGGCGTCATGATCGCTGCCGCTGCGTGTGGGCGTAGGCTGCATGCAGCAGGACGGATCTGCTCTTCGGGATGCGCTTGGGAGCCAAGCAAGCGGTCCTTTTTCCAGGCTTCTCTCTTTTCTTGCACGTCTCCCGGGCATTGCCCGCTTCACTCAGTTTGTGCTGTTGTACTCCTCACCCAATCTCTGGAGTCACAATGCGCTTTCGCTTCTTAGCGCCTTTGGGCGTGCTGCTTATTGGTCTGTTTGCCAGCTCCACGGCGCATGCAGACACCACCACGAAAAGCGGAACCTTTGCCGCGGATAATTCCGTTTACGTCTACAGCTTCAACACCTCTGCAACGCAGAGCTACACCTTTGCGACAACCTCCTTTGCTACGGGTGGATTCTTGCCCGACCTCACGCTATTTCAAGCGAACGGTACCTTTGTCGATTTCAGCTCCTCAGCGGGGTTGGGTGACGTATCGCTGTTTGATACGCTCGCACCTGGCTCGTACCTGCTTTATTTGACGGAGTATCCCAATGAGTTCAGCGGAGCGAACCTGTCTACCGGCTCGTTTCTCTTTGCGGGCGACCCTACCGCGACCGGGGATGTGTGTAACACGCCCGGCGGCATGTTTCTGGCAAGCAACTCAGCCCCGTGCACGCAGCGCACCGCGAACTTTAGCCTAAACGTAACGACAGCTGTTACTCCGGAACCGTCTCCATTGTTGCTGACGCTGCCGCCGGTTGCGCTGCTGGCAATGTTTGCACGCCGCCGTCTGGCGTAACCACTCTCTCCGAGCGTGAGCCCGGACCAACCTCATCAGGAG
>CALMRM010000265.1:0-3573 GCA_937871605.1 uncultured Terriglobus sp.
TGACCGCGTGGAGTGGGCGGCGCAGGCGCGCACCGCTGCACGCGCCTTTGGAGAGTTCCAGCAGCAGCTGGCGGACCTGCCCGCACCGCCGCTGCACGCGACCATCCCGCACTTCCACGACACGCCGCGCCGGTTCCGCGCGTTCCAGCACGCGGTGGAAGCGGACGTTGTCAGCCGAGCCGCCGCGTGTGCGACGGAGATCGCCTTTTTGCTGAAGCGCGAGCCACTGGCCGGTGCGCTGCTACGCGCGGGGCTGCCGGAGCGTGTGACGCACAACGATACCAAGCTGAACAACGTCCTGTTCGACACGGCCACCGGCCAGCCGCTGTGCGTGGTGGACCTGGACACCGTCATGCCGGGTCTGGCACTGTACGATCTGGGCGACATGGTGCGTACGGCCACCTGCAGCGCGGCAGAGGACGAAGAGGACCTGTCACGCGTTACCATGCAGCTGCCGCTGTACCGCGCACTGCTGCAGGGCTACGCAGACGGTACAGGCGACCTGCTGACGGGCGCTGAACGAGCGCACCTGCACCTGGCGGGCCCGGTTATCACGTATGAACAGGCCTTGCGCTTTTTGGCGGACCACCTCCAGGGTGACGTGTATTACAAGACCGTGCGACCTGGCCACAACCTCCACCGTTGCCGCACGCAAATCGCGCTGCTCGGGTCCATGGAGCGGCAGGCGGAGGCCATGCAGGCACTGACCGCAACGGTGTTTGCCGAGCAACGCCAGCCGTAACTCGTCGCGCGGTGTAGAGCGGGCCGTGTACAACAGAGGCACGGCTACAACGAAAGGCTTTGTCACGATGAGCGAACGCTCCACCCTGTTTTCTCCGGCTGGCTACCAGCGTTACCTCATTGCGATTGCCGGGCTTGGCGGCCTCTTGTATGGCATCGACGTGGGCATCATTTCCGCGGCGCTCTTGTACCTGGAAAAGACCGTCAACCTGAGCCTGGCGCAGGAGTCGGCCATCGTGGCGGCGGTGCTGGGCGGCAGCATGCTGTCGTCGCTGGTGGCGGGATTCCTGGCGGACTGGCTGGGCCGCCGGACCATGGTGATCATCAGCGGGGCGCTGTTTGTGGGCAGCATCCTGCTCATCACCACCTCGCATGGGTTTGCGCCGCTGTTCCTGGGGCGGCTGCTGCAGGGCATCAGCGGCGGCGTCATCGCGGTGGTCATCCCGCTGTTCCTGGCAGAGACGCTCAACGCCACCTCGCGCGGCAAGGGTTCGGGTGTGTTCCAGCTCTTGCTGACGGTGGGCATCGTCATCGCGGCGCTGGCGGGCGTGTACTACACGCGACATGCGGAGGCAGCCATCCTGCTTGCGAGCGGTGACGCGGGCCTCATCCATGCGGCGCAGGAGCATGCCTGGCGCGGCATGTTTTTCTCGGTCATCTACCCCGGCATCCTGTTCCTGATCGGCAGCTTTTTTCTTGGCGAAACGCCGCGCTGGCTCTTCCAGCATCGCGGGCCTGAGCGAGCGCTGCAGGCGTTGCGCCGCATCTCGCCGACCGAGGCCGAGGCACAGCAGCAACTGCGCGATATGGAGCAGTTGCAGGCCGAGACGCACACCCAGCGCAGCGCGGGCGACAGCCTGTTGCAGCGGCGTTACATCCTGCCGTTCGTGCTGGCGTGCATCGTGCTGTTCTGCAACCAGGCTACAGGTATTAACTCGGTGCTGGCATACCTGAGCACTATCCTGCAGCAGGCGGGCATGATAGCCAGCCACGCCGCGTCCGCCGACCTCTTGGTGAAGGTGCTTAACTGTGTCATGACGGTGGTGGCTCTGCCGCTGGTAGACCGGCGAGGGCGCAAGTTTCTGCTCACCATCGGCACGGGCGGCATCATCGTCGCGCTGGTGGGTGGCAGCCTCCTGTTCCGCTCGCTGGAATCGAAGCGTGTGGACGTGACGGCCCAGGCGCGGCGTGAGGTGTTGGGCAACACCCTGCCGCTGCCCTCGGGCACGGTGCGCGGGCTGAGCGGTTCCACCACCGGGGCCATGGCGCTGACGGTGCTGTACACCTACGGCGACGGCGACAGGCTCTTGACGGTGCTGAGCGACGCCGAGGGTGATCCGGCGCGCATCGCACCGGGAGCCGCCAAGCCAGAAGCTCCGCTTACCATCAAGCGTGCCTTCTACGCACCCATTCCAGGTGAGGGCACAGGCTGGCTGATGACGGTGTGCATGGCCGTCTACATTGCGGCGTTTGCCGTGGGGCCGGGCGTGGTGGTGTGGCTGGCACTGTCAGAGCTGATGCCCACGCGCATCCGCTCTGGCGGCATGGGCATTGCGCTCTTGTTGAACCAGGGCGCGTCCACGCTGATCGCGGGCCTGTTCTTGCCCACGGTGGGCAATTACGGCTACAGCACCATGTTCCTGTTCTGGACGGCGTGCACTGCCGTGTACTTTGTCACGGCCAAGTTCTTTTTGCCGGAGACCAAGGAGAAAACGCTCGAGGAAATTGAGCGGCTGTTCGAGCGGCCCACGGCGGCGTAGGACAGGGTGTCATTGCAGGATCAACGCCTTAGAGGCGCTGGTCAGGTTGAACGTGGAAACGGGCACAAACGGCATGGTGACGGGCATGGAGTAGGTGACCTGCACCTGGACGTAGTTCCCCGGCGCTTCGCTGCCGCCCGGATAGGTGGTGTTCACCTGCATGGTGCCGCCGGACAGGTTGGGCCAACCCAGGTTCGACACGTAGGTGTTCACCTGCGTCGCGGTGGCCTCGCAGGTCGGATTGCTGCTGGTGGGGCAGGTGGCACCGTGATAGATGGCATAGCGGGTGCCCTCGCGGGCGCACTCCGTAATCATGTTCTTGGCGTATGCGATCAGGCACGCCTCCATGAAGCAGAAAAACAGTGTCAGCACGATGGGCAGTGTGAGCGCCGTATCTAACAGCGCTCCGCCAAGGTCGGATTGAAGCACACGACGCCCCGGACCGTTCATTGCTGCACCTCCATGACCGATGTGCTGGACAGCGTCCACATAGTGGGCAGGCCAGGGCAGCGAATGACTGGACTCACCTGCAGCGTGGCCAGCACCTGCACAAACTGCAGGGCATGGTTGTTGGTGCCGGTGCAGGCAGAGTTGGCGTTTGAAAGGGAGGTGTACTGTGTGCCGCCGATCGCGGTGGCGCAAGTGTAGTAGGTCACGGGCACCACGCTCAGCGATGTGGTGAAGTCCGCGACGTCGTTCTGCGCGGCGGTGGTCATGCCAGCGGTGTCCGCTGCGGTGGTGGTGCTCTGGCTGCCATACATGGCACCGATGTGCGACGCGTTCTCCACTTCGATGGAGGCATACACCAGCGGTGCAAGCGCACCCACGCCCAGCAGCAGGGGAACTCCCAGGAGACCGGTCATGAGCGCCAGTTCGATCAGGGCACTGCCATGCTCGTCCCCGGACAACTGCCGTAGAGAGCTCATTGCACCATCTTGGCGGCGCCGTTGGACAGGCTGCCCTCGTTGGTGGTGGCCGCTGCCGTCAGCGCCGCGCCGCCGTTCATCACCAGAGACTTGGCCACAATGCCTGCGGTGACGTTTGCGCCGCTGCCATTGCCCACGGTCAGGGT
>CALMRM010000265.1:3583-11069 GCA_937871605.1 uncultured Terriglobus sp.
GGCACTGAACCTCGATGAAGATCTGCTCAAGGATTCCGACCTGCACATCCACGTGCCTGCGGGCGCGATTCCAAAGGACGGGCCCAGCGCAGGCGTGACCATGGCGACGGCGTTGGTATCGCTGCTGGGCTGGTAGAAGACAAAGCCGTTGTAGTTGCCTACGGTGGGCGCGGTGCCGCCGCTGGAGGTGGTGCCGCCGCCGGCTACCAGATTCACATTGGCGCCGTTGTCGATGGTCATCGTGGCCCCATTTACAAGGTAGAAAAATACGCCATTGCCACCCTGGTTCGACTTACTGTTGGCACCGGACTCGAAATGCAATTGACCGCCATTGATGACGTAGGTGCCCGGGTTGAGCGTGACGGTGGAGCCGTTGGCACCTACGGTGAGGCTGTTGTAGCAAATCACGCTGCTGGCGTTTGCGGGACCGAACGTAAACGTACCGTATGAGCCGCCCGGGTCGCTTACGCAGCTACCGTAGCTGGGCGCGGCTGGCATGGCGGGCGAGCAGGTGTTGGTGATGCCGGTGATGATTTTGGTCGAGGACGTAATGCTGCCGCCATTGTTGATGTTGCTGCTGTTGTCCCAGGTCGTGGACACCGTGCCCAGCGTAAGGGCGTTGAGCACAGCGCTACCCACCACGGTGACGGCGTTGGAGCCATTGGAATTGTTGACGATGCCGCAGCCGGACGCGTTGAGCTTGCCTGCGTTGCTCAGGTTGAGCGTGTTGCCGGTCGTGCCGGTCAGGCACACGCAAGTGCTGCTGGTGCTGCTGCCGCCTGCTACCGCGTTGGCCGCCACTACCGTGGTGGCCTGGTGCGCAAAGGCCTGCATAAACAGCAGTGGCACGGGCTTGGACACGGTGGCCTGCACGTAAGACGAGCCGGTAAAGTTGCCCGTGGCAGGCGCGGAGAGGGTAACCGTGGCGGGATTGATGGCGGCGCCGGGGTCGAACCCGTTCTGCTTTGCGACAGCATTTGCGACAAGCTGCTCGTTGCCGGTGTAGCCCGAGGTCATCTCGTAGGCTGCGGCCAGCGCGGCGGCATCTGCGGCAGACTGGGCCCGCCGCCGCTGCTGTTGCAGGTATCCCACGTCCATGGCGAGGCCGACAAAGCCAATGGCAACCAGGCCCAGAAAGACCGCGCACAGCACCAGCGTCTGGCCGCTATCCTCGTGGCGAAGCCGTTGCAAAAGCCGAATCCGTGCTGTCATGCAGATGCCGCCCCTCCGATAGCCAATACATCGGCTGAAACACTCCGTGCCTCTGCTGAAAATCATGGCGTGTTCACGCGGCGAAACAGGATGGCGTGCTCGTCCTGCCAGGCGGCGTACCAGCCCGGCGTTCTCCGCAGCAGATAGGTGAGCGGTGTGTCCTGCTCGAACAGCACGGCGTCGATGCGATACCGGTCCAGCACGCGGAGTGGGTTCCTGATGCGGACCGTGTCGAGGTAGTCCCCGAAGACGCCGTTGTACTCGTAGATGTCGACGCGCGAATCGATAAAGACGGGCAGCGTGGGCCGGTTCCACAGGAGGTAGCCACCCCAGTTGAACTCGTGAAACAGCCGTGTGCCGGGCGGCAGCCTGTCCAGCGCGGGCAGCGCGGCCACGGGAAAGCTGGCGGAGAGCGCCGGTTGCCGGGCCGCCTGCCTGCGCAGGTTGGTGGCAGCCGAAAGCACAATCAGCACCACCAAAAGGCCGTTCACCACCAGCGACCCGCCCGGCCGCTGCTCGGCAGCCGCGCCGCTGCGTTGAAACGAGCGCGCGGCAATGGGGGCGGACAGCAGGGCAAAGAGGAACAGGAAGCGCTCGTGCAGGCACCCGGCCAGCAGGGAGCCGGTGAACAGCAGGACTTCGTCCACGGCCCACGCCCGCGGCCGCCATAGCTGGCGGACGACCACTAGCAACACGGCAGCCGCCACGATCTGGCCACGCGCGGAATGGAATTGCAGGCTGCGCCACTCCTCGATGCTGGCCACGTTCAGCGTCTGGCAGAAGGCGAAGTTGAACGGGTAGGCAACCAGCCGCCAGCCCCAGGGATTGCAGAACAGGGCGGGCACGATGCCGCACAGCGCCAGCAGGAGCGAGCGATTTTGTGTGCGGGAGAAGGGTGCGGCGTACAGGCACTCGTGCCGGAAGTTCAGTTGCCCGGCGAGTACTGTCAGGAGCAGCACAGCCAGGCCGATGAGCCATGAGCCATGCAGGTTGACCCACAGGAGGTAGAGCGGCGGCAACACGAGCGCGGCATGGTCCCGGCCCTGCCGCACGCGTTGGAGGATAACCATCTGCACACAAAACAGCAGCCAGCCGAACAGCAGCGTGCGTGGGCCGAAGGACACGATCGACAGGATCGCCGCCACGGTGGTGGCAGCGGTTGCGGCCACGGTGCTGCGCGATACCTGCTGACACAGGGCGAGGACGATGCCAAAGATGAGCAGCACCAGCGCCACGCCTGCCAGGTACACGCCGGTAAAGCCAAGCAGCCGCCAGGCGAAGTAGAACGGCAGCTCCGACAACCACTCGTGGTCGATCCATGGCACGCCAGGCACGGAGAACGAAAAGGCGTCATGCCGCACAAAGGCGTGGTGCTGCAGCATCAGCTGCGCGTTGCGCAGGTGCCACCAGATGTCCGGGTCGGTGGTGGTCTGTGGCACGGCCAGCAGGATGAGCGCGCCCAACGCCAGTGCCAGCACGCTTCGCAGGTTCAGGACGCGCTGCAGCGCGTGTTGCCAGGGTGGTGTGCCGAGAAGGGCCGCATTTCCCGGGGGAGTGCACACCACCGTTTCACTTTGCAGCATGGCTTGTCCTCTTGCGGGACAGGTGTGCCCCCCTTCACTCATCGGCGCGCATCGCGGTTTTCTTCAAACGGCTTCAAGCTGTCCTGTTCTGCGCCGATGAGTGGGGTGTGCGGCGTCCGCCGCGACCGTTGGAGCGCACCTTGCCTGGAACCCCACATCTGCTTTACCTACTGTGTGCCACGTGCTGTGCCGCCGTTGCCGTGGTCACCGACCTGCGCAGCCGGCGCATTCCCAACTGGCTGACCGGGCCCGCTTTTCTGTTCGCGCTGCTGCTGCACGGCGTGACGGGCGGCGTGCGCGATGCCGGGTGGGCGCTGCTGTCTGGTGTGCTTGCGGGCGCTGTGTTTCTCGTGTTCTTCCTGGCGGGCGGCATGGGTGCGGGCGACGTCAAGCTGATGGTTGCGATTGGCACCCTGGCCGGCCTGCATCCGCTGCGCCATCTCCTGATTGCCACGGCGCTGCTGGGGGCGCTCCTCGCCGTTGTCACGGCGATGCTCAAGGGCCGTCTGCGTGAAACGGTGGGCAATGCAGGTGCCCTCCTGGCCTTTCACCAGGCCAATGGCCTTGTCGCGCATCCGGAGCTCAACGTGCGCAACGGGTCCGCGCTGCGCCTGCCCTATGCCATTCCCATCGCGGGTGGCTGCTTTTCCGTGTTGTTACTCACCTTCTTCGGAGCATTCGGCCTATGAATGTCAAACGTCTGACACCACCCCTGCTGATGGCTCTGGCAGTGTCCAGCGTGTGTACCCTGGCGCTGAGCCGGAGGATGGCCCACGGGGCAGCCCCCGTCGCCACGGTTGGCTACGTGGTCCCGCTCCACGCCTTTGCCGCCGGCGATGTGCTGCGCGCAGACGGCGTGCAGCTGGTGCAGTGGCCGGCAAATCACCCGGTACAGGGCGCGCTGTTGAAGACCGCAGATGTGGTGGGCCGGTCACTGCTGTACCCGGTAGACGCCAATCAGCCGCTCACGGAAAAGCTGTTGAGCGCACCCGGCGCGGGTACGGGCCTGGCTGCGCGTATCCCGGAGGGCATGCGTGCCATCGGGCTCAAAACCGACGAAGTGATGGGCGTGGCTGGCTTTCTTGCGCCCGGCTCTCACATTGACGTGCTAGTGACGTACCACACCGACCAGCTGCCCGAGCCACGCACGGTAACAGTGCTGCAGAACGCCGAGGTCTTGGCTGCCGGCCAGCAGGTGCAGCCCGACCCGGCCGGCAAGCCCGCTACGGTTAGCGTAGTCACGCTGTTGCTGGCACCGCAGGACGCGGAACGCGCCGTGCTGGCCAGCAGCCAGGGCTCGCTCCACTTTGTCATGCGCAGCGGCGCAGACCACGGCGAATTGCACGGCCCGGGTGTGGGTCTGGCCCAGCTTGCCGACCCAAACGCGCCCATGCCGGTGCCCGCTCCCGCGCCCGTGGCCGCCGCTCCGGCCAAGCCCGCTGCACCGCCACGCCCGGTGCGCCAGTCCACCGTGGAAACGATCAGTGGCGATAAGCAATCTACCTCCACGTTTACGGACGGGCCCCGATGAGACCAATCACTTTCGCTACGCTGCCGCTGCTGGCGGCACTGCTGCCCTGCGGCACCGCCGTTGCGCAAAGCACGCTGCCGCCCACGGCGCCCACGGACAGTTCCGCCGTGGCCCTTTCGCTCTTTACGCCACACACCGCCGCGCCCAGGCAAGTGGCAGCGGTAGCCGCGGCACCGCGTGTATCGGGTACGGGTGGTTCCCAGGGCACCGCGGCGAACTATGGCACCGCGGGCAGCCTGTCGTCCTCGCACCTGCAACAGCAGCATCCACGCGATGGCGATACGTTGCACATTCTTGCCGGGCAGTCCCTGATCCTGCACGGTACGGTACCCATGAAGCGGGTGTACGTCGGCAATCCGCTGATCCTGTCGTCGTTCAACTCCAGTCCCACGGAGATCCTGCTGACCGCCAAAGAGCCGGGCACGACCAGCCTGGCGGTGTGGGACAGCAACGGGCAGAACCAGCTTTACACCGTCTCCGTCGACGTCGACCCTTCGGAGATACAGCGTGCCCTGGACAGCGTGTACCCAGGCATGGGCCTGACCGCCACCGGCGTCGCCGAACACCTGGAGGTGAGCGGCGCGTTACCCACGCAGGACATGGTCGATGGACTTACCAAAGCCGCGGAAAAATACACCAAAGCCTATATCAATGCTGTGCGGGTCGAGCCCATTCGACCGAAACAGGTGGAGTTAAAGCTGCAGATCATCGAAGTCGATCGCAGCAAGCTGGACCAGTTTGGCGTCAACTTCACGCGCACCGGGTCGACGCCCGCTACGTCCAGCACCGGGCAATTTGCCAGCCCACTCAATCTCTCCATTGGATACCTGAAGGAGAGTATCAACCTGAACATTCAGGCGCTGGCACGCGCGGATGTGCTGCAGATTCTGGCCGAACCGACGCTTACGACGTTGAGTGGTGGAACAGCGAAATTTCTTTCAGGCGGTGAGTTTCCTGTGCCTATTGCGCAGGCAGCCACGTCAGCGGGCTCGGCTGCAACGAACGCGATCACCGTGCAGTTTCGCCAGTACGGCGTCAAGGTCGATTTCCTGCCAGTGGTGCTGGACGGCGACGCTATCCGGCTCAAGGTTGCGCCAGAGGTCAGCACCCTTGATTACGGCAACGCGGTCACCATCGCAGGGTTCACCATACCCGCGCTCTCCACCCGCCGCGCCGACACAGAGATCGAGCTGAAGAATGGCCAGAGCTTTGTGCTGTCTGGCTTGCTGGATCACCGCAGCATCGATAGCCTTGGCCGCGTGCCCGGCATCTCTCAGGTGCCGATCCTGGGTAACTTCTTCCGTTCCAAGAACCTGACGCACTCTGTAACGGAGCTGGTGTTTGTGGTCACAGCGTCGATTGTGGACCCGCTCGCCGCGCCTCAGCCGGTGACCTACCCGAAAAACGTTGCTCCGTTTATGACGCCAGACGATTTCGAAAAAGCGCGCCAGAAGCAGGGCGGGGAGACGCTCAAATAATGCCAACGACTACGGAAATACAGGCACCGGTTCTCCAGGCCATCTTTAGCGTGTGCGCCACGCCCGAGGTCAACAACGTCACACTGGAGGCGGCAGACAAGACACCCGGTGCAGAATTTGCCGGTGAATTTCAGGAGTACATCACGGCAGAGCGGCGGCCGCAGTTTTCCCAGCTCCTGCGCAACGCGCCTGCGACCATTGCCGTGGTGGATTGTGACCGCAACCCGGAGATGGCGCTGCTGACCATCGAACGGCTGCAGCAGATCTTTAACGGTCGCATCCACATGATCGCCGTGTCTGCGCGAGTGGAGGCGGATTACCTGGTGCGCGCCATGCGTGCAGGCTGCAATGAGTTCTTGCCCAAACCCCTGAAGGCAGAGGAAATGTGCGAGGCGCTCCGCCGCTTTCAGGTGGGCCAAACCGGCAGCAAGGGGCCGCAGAGCCTGGGCCGCATCATCTCCTTTTGCGGCGTGAAAGGCGGCGTCGGCGCGACCACGCTGGCCGTCCACCTGGCCATGCACCTGACCGTGACGCACGGCAAGCGCGTCCTGCTGGTGGACTACAAGCACGAGCTCGGCCACGTGGCGCTGCACCTGGGCATTCGCGACAACATCTACAGCATCAGCGACCTGGTGCGGAACGTGGACCGGCTAGACGCGGACCTGCTGGCGGGCTTTGTGACGCGCCACAAGAGCGGCATGGATGTGCTGCCCTCGCCCGACACCTGCGCCAAGGCGCACGAGGACAGCCGCGAGTCGCTGGAGCGCGTGATGGACTACCTCAAGCGCCGCTACGACTTTATCCTGCTGGATTCGTCCATGCGCTACGGTGCGTCGCTGCAGACGCTGATGGCCGCGTCAGAGGAGGTCGCGCTCATCAGCACGCCAGACCTGCCCGCCCTGCGCGACCTGGCCCGCCACGTGGAGCACATGAACGCCATGACGGACCTGACCAGCAAACTGCGCGTGGTCGTCAACCGCTCCACGTCAGAGGACGCGGTGAGCCCGGCACAGATTGAGTCGTCGGTGCGCTGCCCCATTTCGCTGGCGGTGCCCAACAACTTCGGCCAGCTGCTGGAGGCAGTCAACGTGGGCGAGCCCATTGCGCCCAGCGTGCGGGGCCCGTTTACGCAGGCCATTGCCCAGTGGGCGGCACGGCTGGCCACGGAGGCACCGCTGGAAAGCCCTGCGGGCACCGCGAAGAAGTTCAAGTTCTTCAACTTCTGGAACTAGCTGTCTGGGGGATTCTCCTACTCTGGGGGCTTGTCCAGGTGAGCGGGTGAGGTAAGGCCACTGAACGCTGCACGTCACGCAAAGCATAGCTGCATAAACGCCCATATCTGCCGATAGGACTTCCTGATGGCTGACATGCAACTGCACATGACCGCGCCCGTCCGCACCCCACCACCGCCACCCGTGGAGGTACGTCCGGCTCTGGCACCGGGTGCGCCCGTTGCGGCGGAAAGCTCACGCTCCGCGCTGAAAACGGCGGTGCATCACGAGCTGATCAAGCGGGTGGACCTGGACAAGTTGTCCGAGATGGGCGACGACCCCAGCGCACGGCAACGGCTGCTGATGGTGGTGAGCCAGTTGGTGGGCCAGCAGAGCACCCCGCTGACCGCGTATGAGCGCGACGCGCTGGCGCAAGAGGCCGTGCGCGCCCTCGACGCCCTGCCCCGAAGC
>CALMRM010000266.1 GCA_937871605.1 uncultured Terriglobus sp.
TCCGCCTTCAAGACGTTATCGAGAATCGGTTTGACCAGCAGGATACGCACCGCTGCCATGGCACCGACCACCGACATTAACGCGACGGACAGCAGAAAATAGGCTAGGTACGGCCGGAGGTAGCCGAACAGGCGCAAGACACGCGTCATGACATCACCTCTGGCCCGGCGACCTTGTTACTTCGGCATGTCACGGTGCAAAATCCTGGCGCTGTATCCTGCGGACGACAAGAAGTGGCCCATGTATTCCGCGAGTGCGACGGAGCGGTGCTGGCCCCCGGTGCAGCCAAACGCAATGGTGAGATAGCTCTTGCCCTCTTTTTCAAATTGCGGCAGCAGGGAGAGCAGGAGGTCCTTTATACGTTGGAGGAACTCCTGTGTCTGCGGAAAGCTGGTGACGTACTCCGCCACTTGCGGGTTCTGCCCTGTCAGTGAGCGAAACTCGGGTACAAAATGAGGATTCGGCAGAAAGCGCACATCAAACACCATGTCAGCCTCTTGCGGAACACCATTCCGAAAGCCAAAACTGATGGTTGACAGGGACAACGATCGAGGTCCCTCTTTCTTGCTGAAGTGGCTCACCAGATGTGCTCTCAATTCGTGCACATTGAAGCGAGATGTATTTAAGACCACATCGGCCAAGTTTCGAACAACAGCCATGCGCGTGCGCTCCGCGATGATGCTGGCTGTGATGAGTTCATCGGTTCGCGACGGGTGTGGACGCCGCGTTTCAGAGTAGCGCCGTATCAGCACTTCATCCGACGCCTCAAGAAAGACGACCCGTACGTCCAGTTTTGCGGCGAGCTCCTTCAAGATGTGCGGAAACCGTTCGATCGTCTCCTCACGCGCGTCCACCACCAAGGCTGCTCGTGTGATGTGCGGTGAGCCATGAATCAGCTCGGCAAACTGTGGCACCAACTCCAATGGCAGATTATCGACGGCATAGTAGCCGAGATCTTCAAAGGTGCGCAATGCCGACTGTTTTCCTGCCCCGGAGAGACCCGTCAGCACTACCAACTCACGCCTGTCAGCAAAGCCGTCCATAGGTGCACGGTCCGGTTCAGAACGCTGCACTTGCCTGGATGCAGCCACTTCAGTAGCGTCCCCTGTGTCGCCGGACCGGCTCTCTGCCATGCGGCCTATGCTAGCATCCGCATGGCAACGTATGCGCGTGGTTAGGATGCAGAGACATCCTGTTCTGCGTGCAGCTCGCCATCGTCAATGGCAGCGATCGCCTTGCCGGTCCCGGTCTTTGCGTGCTGCAACCGCTTCGATTCCGGGTTGCCCTGCTCACGGATGTCCACATCCTCATCCTGCAAGCGGATCGAGCCCTCAGCAGACTGCTCTGGGTGGTGCCGGGTGCTCACCACTTTCTTGCGGGCCTTGACGGCCTGTAGTTCCACCTTGTCCATGGCATCCTTCAGTGCGACCGTAATCTCTTTTGCTGAGGTGTGGGAGGCGAAGTCGTTCATCGTATTCCGAACAGTAACTTCCACCTCGTTGTGCTGCTTTTCGACGGTCAGAACAATTTTTGCCGTGCACTTGGGCCCAAGGACCTTTTCAATGCGGGCCAAACCCTCTTCAGCCTGCTGCCGTAGCGTTACCGTGACCTGAGTTCCTCGTCCGGTGATCTCTAAATCCATGGGTGCATCCTCCACTTCGTTCACACGGTACGACGCTTGTGGGTCCACGCACGTTTGCTCGCCGCTTAGCCCCGCCGACGCCGCTCGTGCGTGCTTGGGATATTCATGTCCTCGCGGTACTTTGCTACGGTGCGACGTGTCACCTGGATGCCCTGCCGCTGCAGCTCTGAGGCCAGAACATCGTCCGTCAGTGGCTTGAGCGGATTCTCGTCATCGATCAGCTTCTTGACGCGCTTCTTTAACAACGGCAACGGCAGGTCGGCACCTTCAGGACCGTTGACTGCTTCAGAGAAGAAGTAGCGCAGTTCGAAGACACCTTGCGGTGTATGCACATATTTATTAGCAACGGCTCTGCTGATGGTTGAGGAGTGAACTCCGATCTCCTCAGCCAACTCCTTAATCATCATGGGTCGGAGCCAATCTGCGCCCTTCTCAAAGAAAGGCTCCTGTCGCCGCAGGATCACCTCGCACGTGCGAACAATCGTGTTTTTGCGCTGCTCAATGTTGCGCATCAGTTGCAGCGCAGAGCGGTATCGCTCTTTGACGTACTCGCGGACCTCCGTCTCGGTCCGCTTCTCTCGCATCATGCGCCGGTAGCTCTGGTTCAGTCGCAACGACGGCACGTTTTCGTCGTTCAGAACCACGGTCCACTGGTCGTTGCGCTTCACAAACGCTACATCCGGTTCGATTAGACGCACCTCTGCTGCCTGGTAGCGCAGCCCAGGTTTGGGATCCAGAGTTCGGATCACGTCCAATCCCTGCTGCACGGCTTCCGGCTCTGCCCGGAGCGCTCGGCTAAGGTCTCGCAAATCGCGTCGCTGCAGTAACGGCAGGTGCTGCTCGACCATGGTGCATGCCAGCGCCATGGTAGCGTCGTGCTGCGTGCGCGCCTCCTCGCCGCCTGATCTGGGCGACGGAGCGGCGACCAAAGCCTTGAGCTGTAGCAGCAGGCACTCCTGGAGATTCCTCGCTGCTATACCGACGGGGTCAAGGGACTGCACCAGGCTACGGGCCTCTGCGACAAGCTGCGGCGTGAGTTGCGGCAACTGGCGTGCAAGTTCGTCATCCTCAGTCGGCAAATAGCCATCGTGCTCGAGGTTGCCCAGCACAACGTCCAACGCGGCACGCAACGGCTCTTCAATCCGTTTCGACGTAAGCTGCCAGCGCAAGTGGTCGTCAAGGTTTGCGGGCTTGGCCAGGAAGCTCTCGATCGAGGGAGCATCCACGTCTTCTGCCGACACAGTTCCAGTACGGAAGCCCGGGTCCAGGTAGTCGTGGAAGTACGCACCGAAATCGATTTCGTTGAACGGGTCCGCATCCGCGCGCTCATTTTCGGCGGTTCTTTGCTCGGCGGACATCTCCCGCTCCGCTTCGCGCCCTGCAAGTTCTTCGTGCGTGATGGTACTTTCGTCGATCTCCTCAAGCACAGGGTTGCTGGCGATCTCCGCATGGATCATGTCGCTCAGTTCCAGCTTGTTCAGCGCTAACACGCTGACCATCTGCACCAGGCCAGGCGTCAGAATTTGACGCTGTGCAACCCGCAGATTCAGCTTTGGTTGTAGCAGCAAGCGTCAACTCCTGAAGCGAGTCGGGGCCGCCTGAACGTTCACTGCGCCCGCACAGTGTGAGTTTACTCCGCTGCGGTCAGCGTGCCGCGCAGCTTGGAGCGGGCTGGGCTCCTCTTGGTTCCAATCACGGACGAAGCGTGCCTACCTCTTTACAGCCGGAAGTTTTCGCCCAGGTAGATGCGGCGAACCTCGGGATCCCGGCCAAGCTCGCCGGGGGTTCCTTCGCGGAAGATACGCCCTTCGGCCATGATGTACGCACGATCGGTGACGTTGAGGGTCTCACGCACATTGTGATCGGTAATCAGCACACCGATGCCGTCAGACTTGAGATCGAAAATAATCTGCTGCAGGTCCAGCACGGCAATGGGATCGATACCGCTGAATGGCTCGTCCAGCAGGATAAAGGCAGGCTGGATGCAAAGGCATCGTGCAATCTCGACACGTCGGCGCTCTCCGCCAGAGAGAGCGTAGCCCTGCGTCTTTTGCACATGGGTTAGGTTTAGGCGGCTGAGCAGCGACGCTGTCCGGGTACGCCTTGCCTCCCAGTTGAGTTGTTGCGTTTCCAGCACGGCAAGGATGTTTTCCTCGACCGTCAGCTTGCGAAAGACGGACGGCTCCTGCGGCAGGTAACTGACGCCATAGTGCCGCGCACGCAAGTACATGGGCACCCGGCTGATGTCTTGGGCGTCCATGCACACCCGCCCGGCATCCGGCGCCACCAGCCCCACAATCATGTAGAACGTGGTGGTTTTACCGGCGCCGTTGGGGCCCAGCAGGCCGACCACCTCACCCTGGGTAATCTTCACGCTCACACCGCGCACCACCTCGCGTCCGTTGTAACTCTTGGCGACGGAGTCGGTGAGCAGGGTTCTCTTCTGTTCGTCTGGCATGCGGCTTTCAGGCGTTAGGAGTTCAGATGTGATTCCGTGTGGTGTGCAGGGCGACTCAACGGGATCGGTTCGGCGGCGCAGGCACCTCAGTCCGCACCGGATGCGACGCTTCCCCGGCCACTTCCGCGCGCTCAGTCTCACCATGAAAGATCAGCGATGCGCCCGCGATGTCGCCACGCAGGCTGTCATGCAGAACCGCAGGCTTGTCGCGCGGGCCGGTCAGGCGGTACTCATCATCTTTCGCTGTGTAGACCAACTCCTGCCCCCGTGCCGCCCGGCCAGGTTGCTGCAGCCGCACATTGCCGGTCGCAACCATTGATTGTAAGCCGCCGGCACCCGGAAACACGCTCGCAACTGCGGTGGGATGCACCGATGCTTGCGCGTTGGGAACAGGCGATGGAGTGAGCGTTGCTACCACGCGGTCAGCCCGCAGATCGTTGCCAGACGAGGTGACACGAACATCGCCTGCCGTTTCGATCCGTGTCGATGCCTGGCCGCTGCCGGCAATCATGGTCACCTGCTGCCCGCGCACCTGAATAGCATCATGTTGCTTCGACTTGCCAGTAGGGCTGCTCTCCTGGTTCAGGACGAGCCGTACGTCTGACATCGACGCATGCGGGGTGTTATGCGCCAGGAGAACACCGTCTGCTTTCCTGACGTCCACCTCCGCGGCTTCTAACTGCGAAGTGGCCGTCCAGAGCCGCACCGGAGATGCCTCTCCAAAGAACTCGGCCGCACCTGTGCCGCTGCTGATGTGGCCGTGCTCGGCTAACACATGCACAGGATCAGAGTTGCCCGTATCTGACCGCTGCAGAATGCCTCGCACGTGCCCTGCAGCGTCTGTACTGTCGGTCGCTTGTGAAAGCGTGATGGTATCGCCGGCCAGCTGCACGCCGGGTCCGGTAACCACGGGAGATCCGGTCAGGCGCATCTGCTCGCGTGCGTTATCCCACTCTGCCTGTTGCGCAGTCGCGTGGTCATCCTCGACACGCGGAGCCTCCGCACGGCTGCCCTGTGTCACTGGCAATACCTTGTGCTGCGAGATCTCCACGTGGCCGGTCTGTACCGCTGAGCGCAAAAGCGATTGCGTTTGTGATGAAGTCCGCGAACCGGCAGAAGGGGGCAACAGTGCCGCCCGCAGCACGTCGCCATTGCTCACCCGCCGATTGCCCAGGCTATCGGTCTGCTCCAGCTTCGTGCCGCCAAGGCCGTCGACCGCTGCGATGTACCGTGTCCCGTTGTCAACGGCAGTGGTGGCGTGCAGCGAACGCGCAGACAACGTCGTCACGCGCGAACCCGCCGCCCTGTTCGGGCCCGAACTCCCCGCAAACTGTGTAGAAGCGACTGTCTCAGCAGATGAGAGCACAGCACCGCCATCCGCAGTCAGGTCGTTGAGCTCTGTGTGACTGCCGTCGCTCAGCAGGTTGAAGACAACATGAGGTGCGCTCAGTTCGCTGCTGGCTTGCCCAGGCTGATTGGAAAGGCTGATGTGTACCGCGTTGGTAAGCTCTGTCTGTTGTGGGCGGCCAAGCGTGTTCATGTGCAGCAACGCGTCACCTGCTGTGGCCTTGTAGCGGGTGTCCTGCAGCTGAACACTCCCCTGTGCAGACACCTGCTGCAGGTGTCCCGCACCATCCATGTTTACCCGTGCGTGATCGGCCGAGAGGTGCTCACCGTTCGCCGTGTCCACTGTTACGTTCCCGTCCGCGTCCAGCGTGCGGGGACCATCGCCGCCGGTCGAGGTGAGCAGCACGCTGTCACCCGCCGCCCGGTCTCCTGCGACTTGCACGTGGGCAGAGCGCAGCCTGGCCGTTCGTTGCGACCGATTCAGGTCTGCAGCAGCAGCTGTCACGTGCACCGGTTTACCATCCTGCAAGCCGTCGAGCTGAACGTCAGCTCTCAGGTGCAGCAGACCCGTATCTGTCTCATAGTCTGCGCCTCGCGCGCTACCGTGCAGGTCGCCGTACAGGATCTGAAGGGACTCGTCCGTCGCCAGCACGCCTAGCTTCTGCAGAAACACTAGTCCGTTCGTGGTCACCGCGATGCGATCTGGCTGGGCGCTCATCTTTCCAGACTGACTCTTAGGAGCAGCCAGATCCAGGTGCACCACACCGACGGCCTGGATAACGCCGTTGGTCTGGTCGTACTCGAATTGCTCTCCGCTGATGGTGTCTGGCCTATTTAGTCCCGGGACGGGATGCACCGCGATGGACACATCGTGCAGCGTTGTTTTTTCATTTTGCCGCTGGATGGCCTTCGCTGCGTGAACGGTAAACAACACCCGCCCCTTCACCGATTGCGTGTACGTGAATCCGTTCGTCTCGGACTGGATATCCAGGCCCAGGCGACGCGGCAAGTCTGCAAGCAGGTGCCGTGCCCGGTGCTGCTGATACACCACGAGGGCGACCAGCGCGGCGGCCAGCACGGCAAGGCCGGAGAGCAGCCACCGTCGCACCGTAACAACACGCCGCGTCGGCACCCTGTTACGCTGGCTCTCTCGCACTCGGGTCGTGCTCACTCCACCATCTTCGCAAGGCTGCCGCAAATTTGCCACTGCCGCATCCAATAGGCATGGCAGATCAGCTATACCTGAGTCTCTGGTTCCCCAACTTCCGCTTCACAGCACTGCCCGACAAACTGGCGTCTGTTCTGCAGCAATTTGTTCGAGTAGGTGGCGACGCCCGCGTTGCTGCAACCTCCGCAATTCCACTTGCCTGGAGCGAGCCACCGGTCTTTCAGCGCATCTTCGTCAACGACACTCGGTCCGAAGAGTCCGACGATGCCCTGCCGGGGAACGCCATTGCCGAGATGACGGAGCAGTTGCACGAGGACACGGCCTACGAGGTCGAATCGCGCTGGCAGCTGTGGCAACCGGAAGCAGCAGTCGAGGGACTCGACGCGACGTGGCACCTGCAGCCTGCTACTGTCCGCTGCGTTGGCTTTGGGCCAGACTTCGACGAGACCACCTATGAGCAAAACGGCCACATACGCATCGATTTTGGGCTGGACACGCCCTGGGTTCAGGATGAGAGCGAACTCGACGATGATGGCAGACGATTTCTCCAGCAAAATGTGGAAAAGCTGCTTGCCTTCACGCTATCGGTGGAGAAGCACTGCGGTGTCTCGTCACGGCTGCTCTGGACGGAAAGCGGCGAGCCACTCGCAGACAAGCTACTGTCGCGTCTACAGCGCCTGCAGTAGACCCGTCAGAGACGAAGTGGAGGACCATTGCCGGTCTGGCATACTCAACGTCACTCAGCGAATTCGGGCTCCATCTCCGGCAAGACGTCTGTAGGACGTGCAATCCACACGTACAGGGTTGGCAGCAAGAAGATACTCAACGCCAGGTCGGAAATAAGACCGCCAACAATGACGATGGCGAACGGTCGCTGCGAGTCAGACCCAATCTCGTGCGAGAGTGCAGCGGGCAGCAGGCCAAGTGTCGCCACCAGCATGGTCATCATGATGGGACGGAGCCGTAGAACCGCGCCTTCGATTGCGGAGTCCTCGACAGAGTGACCACTTACTCGCAGCTGGTTGATGTACTCCAACATGATCACGCCCGTTTGCACCGACACGCCGAAGAGCGCAAGAAAGCCCACGCTGGAAGACACACTGATGTTGGTGTGCGTCACCAGCAGCGCCAGCAGACCGCCCATGGGAGCAAGCGCCAGATTCACTAGAATCAGCGACGCCCACTTGAACGACCCAAACATCATGTACAAGATCACAAAGATGACCAGCACGGTGAGCGGCACAATGAGGGCCAGCCGCTTGTCCGCGCGCTGCTTGCTCTCGTACTCGCCCGACCACACCATGTGGTAGCCCGGTGGCATCGGAACGGCCTTTGTCACCTTGTTAATTGCTTCTTCTACCGTGCTGCCCAGGTCGCGGTCGCGTGCACTGTACTTCACGGCGACGTACCGTTCCTCGCCCTCACGGTAGATTTCCTCGGCACCGTCGGTGGTTTGCACGTGCGTCAGCTGCGCCAGCGACACCCGCTCCCCTGCGGGGTCCAGCAGGCGGACATCTTCAATGGCCTGTTCCGTGTCCCGGTATCTCTGCTGGTATCGCAGCACCACATCGTAGCGCGCCTCCCCTTGCAGCACCTGGCTCACGGCGTTGCCGCCTACCGCGGTCTGGATGGCATCCTGAATGTCCGCCACGTTAATGCCGTAGCGCGCCGCGGCTGCGCGGTCCACGGTAAAGGTCAGGTTGGGTTGGCCGATGACGCGGAACAGCCCCAGATCTGCTACTCCAGGGATGTTCCTCATCACGTCGACCGCCTGCAGGGCTTTGCCCTCGAGCGTCTTCAGGTCATCCCCATAGATCTTCAGCGATAGCTGGCCCTTGACGCCGCTGACCGCCTCTTCCATGTTGTCCTGGATGGGCTGCGAAAAGCCCCAGTTAACGCCAGGAATCTTTTGCAGTTGCAGATTCATGGAGGCGATCAGGTCATCCCGGTCTTCGTGGAACAGCGGTCGCCACTTGGATTTCGGCTTGAGTTGCACAAAAAACTCGGTGTTGAAGAAGCCAGTCGTGTCCGTGCCGTCATCCGGCCTGCCAATCTGGCTAACAATCTCCTGCACCTCAGGAAATTCAGACAAGGCGATGCGCGCCTGGTTCGCGATAGCAAGGCTCTGCTCCGGTCCGGTGGAGGGTGCCAGCGAACCACGCACCCACAGCGATCCCTCGTCCAGGTGGGGCAAGAATTCTGAGCCAAGCGCGCCGGTGTACAGCAGCAGTACTGCCGTAATCACGCTCGCAATGCCGATGCTTACGGTGACGCCACGGTGCTCGATAGCTTGCTTCACCCATTTGCGGTAGGTGGCGACCAGGTACTCGACGATGGGGTTGTGCCACTCTTTTGTGCCGTTGCGGAACAAGAGGCTGGCTAGCACGGGTGCCACAACCATCGAGAAGATCAGCGCACCCAGCAGCGCATACGCCACGGTCCACGCCATGGGCTTGAATAGACGGCCCTCGACCGATTGCAGCGTAAAGATGGGCAGGTATGCCGTGATGATGATGGCAATGGCGTAAAAGACAGGCCGCTGCACCTCGTGCGCGGCGGTGCGAATCTTCTCCTGAATGGTCTCCTGCTTGTCCGATTTGTGCGTCAGGTGCCGAACGATGTTTTCCACCATCACGACGCAGCCATCCACCACCATGCCGAAGTCCAGCGCGCCCAGGCTCAGCAAGTTCGCAGGAATGTGCTGCAGGTCCAGGCAAATCGACGCAAAGAGCAGTGAAAACGGGATGGTGAGCGCAACAATCACAGCCCCGCGCACGTTGCCCAGGAACGCCATCAGGATGAGCACCACCAGCACAATGCCTTCCGTCAAGTTGTGCAGAACGGTGTGGGTCGTTAGGTGAGTCAGGTCACTGCGATCAAGAAAGGGCACCACCCGGATGCCCGGCGGCAACAGGCCGGGCCTGGCTGCCACGGCAGGCCGTGCACGATGGAACAGCCCGCCCGGCCGCGCAGGCTCTGCCGGTACGCCATTCAGTTGAACGACCTTTTGCTCGATCGACTTCAGCACCGGATCGGCGTCGGAACCCTTTTGCAGCAAGAGCGCGCCTTCCACCACGTCCGGGTTGTCGATCAGCTGGCCCTTGTCATTGCGGTATGTCTTGGAGATCTGACCCAGCCTGATTTTGGGTCCCTGCTCCACCACGGCAATGTCGCTGATGCGCAGTGGCGTGCCGCTCTGCGTCTTGATGACGGTGTTTTCAATCTGCTGCACCGTCTGGAACAGGCCAACCGCCTGCACATTGATCTGCTGCGACCCCTCTGTGATAAAGCTGCCGCCCGCGTTGGTGTTGTTGTTTGCCAGCTGCTGCTCGATCTGCGCGATGTTCAAGCCATACGCCACCAGCTTGTCCGGGTTTAGCCGGATCTGGTACTCCTTTGTGGTGCCGCCAAAGGTGGCGACGTCCACGATGCCGGGGATGCTCTTGAACTCCTTCTCCAGGTACCAGCTCTCGAGCGACTTCTGCTCCATCGTGTCGATCGTGGGGTTCTTACTCTCGATGGTGTACCAGTAAATCTCGCCCACCGGACTCCAGTCCGTCTGCAGCTGCGGGGTCAAACCGGCAGGCAGCGTGACACCGGCCAGCCGCTCCAGCACCCGCTCACGGTTCCAGCTGTTGACCGACTCATCGCTAAAGGTCATGACGACTGAGG
>CALMRM010000267.1 GCA_937871605.1 uncultured Terriglobus sp.
AGGATGACGTGTTGCAGCTTGTCGCTACTCGATGCGGTAGGTGAACTCTTCAATGACGGGGTTGGTCAGCACTTCGCTGGCAATGCGTTCCACCTCAGCCACGGCAGCGTCGCCGGTGAGGGAATCGGCAAGCGTCAGCACAAAATATTTGCCCTGGCGAACCGCCTCAACCTGCGGATGGTGCAGGCGGCGCAGGGCGTTGGCAATGGTCTGCCCCTGGGCGTCAAGGACTGTGGTCTTCAGCGTGACGTAAACGTGGGCGCGCATGGGTAAATTATAGGTGTGTTTCGCGACCTGCTATGCCGGTGCCGCCGGTCCGCGGCGAAAGACCTGTGCCGCGAAGAAGCCCAGCGCCAATACAAAGAGCAGGTCTGCCGGCTGCCGCAGCGACTGCAGACCCCGTGCCGGCACCAACCACCACAGGGCTGCTACCACCACGGCAAACTGAAGATAGCGCCGCAGGGTGCCCTGCGCAACATAGCCGTGCAGATGTGCCAAGTGAAGCGCGAGCGCACTCGCCAGCGCCAACGCCGCTACACGGCTAAAGGCTGCTTCAATGCCTCGCAGGATGACGTTGCCGCCAATGTGCACCGGGTGCCCCGCATCCATGTGCACGGTGCCTGGGTGGTACACCACAAAGGGACCGGACCAGCCGGTAAAGCCGTAGTCCCGATGCAGCATGGGAAGGTATAGACAGACCAGCGGCACCGCGATGGACGCCGTAAGCAGCCGGTTCGGCGCCTGAAGCAGACGCGACGGCGTCAGGTCTCGCAGGGCGTGTCCTTCGCTTTGCAGATGGAGGTCCACAACGCGCGCGTAGCAGGCGACCAGCCCGGCAAACACCGCAATCCTCCAGCTGGGAAAGCACAGCGCAACCAGGGTCTGCAGCGAGGAGTCAATTAGGAGGTACAGCGCGACCAACAGCCTGAGCCGTCCCGCGAGGAAGCCTCCGCCTGCCGCGGCAATGTTGGCAGGGCTTCGGGGCGCAGCAGGCAATGCCAGGTATCCGGCGGCCAGCAGGTATTCGCTGTCGAATACCCAATCCCACTGCACCGGCTTGTGCAGCACGCCAAGCACAAACAGCGCAACGACGGTTGCAAATGCAACCCGCTCCAGGGGCATGGCTTCGGCCAACGCTGGTCGCTGTGGGCGTTCCATGCGCCTGATTGTACCGGCGGATACGTGCGGACAGGATAAGCGAGACGCTTGGGAGCAGGCTGGCCAGGGTCCTTCGCTTTGCCCGGCTGCAAACGTGGCAGGTACACTGTTTCAGTTGCCGTCCCTTCCTCCAGGGGCGTACTGTAGCGCCCTGTGGCGAACAGCGTGTGCAGCACATTCCCAATGGTCTGAGACAAAGTCAAAACTATGCCGAATTATTTGGAATTGCCGGTGGGCGCTAAGTCGCCCAAGGTAGTCAACGCGGTCATTGAGATCCCCTATCAGGGCCGCATGAAGTACGAGTACGACAAGCAGCTGCACGTGTTCAAACTCGACCGCAACCTGTACAGCCCGGTGCACTACCCTGGCGACTACGGCTTTTTGCCCTCAACGCTGGGCGATGACGGCGACCCGCTCGACGTTCTGGTGCTGGTGGATGAACCCAGCTTTCCCGGCTGCCTGCAGGAAGTGCGCCCCATCGGCCTGATGGAGATGGTGGACAACGGCGAAGGCGACGAAAAGATCCTGGCCGTGGGCTGCGCAAACCCGCGCTTCTTCGACATCACCAGCTACGAGCAGATCCATCCGCATAAGCTGAAGGAGATCGTCCACTTCTTCTCAACCTACAAGGACCTCGAAGAGAAGACGGTGAAGATTGAGGGCTGGCGCGGTGTGGACTATGCGTATGAGGTGATCGGCAAATCGATTGACGCGTACCAGGCAAAACACAGCAAGTAAGTAGCGGCATCGTCAGGCAGCACGCACCGGCCTCTGCGCACAGCAGGGGCCGCTCTGCGTGCGCACTGCCCTCTGCGTTCGGGCGCGCACGGCGAATGCCTCCAGGTCGCGTGCCAGTGCAAGCCATGCGGGCACTAAGTCGCCAGGAGGTAGAGCCCCCTTGGTCCAACCCACCAGGCAGCGGGTGCGGTAGGCCAGCCCCGTTGCGTGCTGCGTCTCCTGCTCCAGCGCAGCCACGGCGCGCACTGCCGCAGCTACCCTGATGCAGTCTGCGGCTGGCTGGCTGGGTACATCGCCCGCAGTCCACAAGGCCTCGTGCAGCGTGACGTCCTGCGGCGCAAAGGCGTAGCGGTTGAGGTAGAGCCCGCTGCTGCCGCTGCAGTGGTAAACGCCGAATCCCCACAGCCGCAGTTCTGCCCCGGCACACACACGTGTGTACTGCGTGCAGCCCTGTTGCGTCTCAGGCGGGCGTTGCCGCTGGAAGCCAAGCTCCAGCAGCAGATTGCCCTCAGCCCGGCGCACGTCCTGCCCCCACAACCAGCACTGCTGGTTCAGCAGGGCGCTGCCGCGGCGCTGCAACGCGCAGGACAGCCGCGTCATGCGGCCACGGGCTTGGCTGCCGCAGTGTCGTGCTGCGGGGTGAACAGCGCTTCCAGCGGATCGTCCAAGCCCTGCCAAAGCTCCGGCCCGCAGGCAAACTCCTCATCATTCAGCAGCGCCGCATCCAACCGGCGCGTCAGGGCGGGCTGATCCAGCCCCATGCCGATGAAGACGATTTCCTGCCGCCGGTCGCCGTAGGGTTCCTGCCACACCTCGGCAATGTACTCCGCCGTTTCGGGGTCCTGCTCGTGCTCCTCGCGGGAGCCT
>CALMRM010000268.1:0-3816 GCA_937871605.1 uncultured Terriglobus sp.
GCAGCAGCGGGAGCCCATCCTGGTGCCGGACGTGCGCCGCGACTCACGCTACATTGCGTACAGCCCGGATGTGCGGTCAGAACTGACGGTGCCGCTGCTCTACAAGAACCGCGTCATCGGCGTCATCGACCTCGAACACACGCGCGTTAACTACTACAACGACGATCATCAACGCACGCTCACCACGCTTGCGGGCCAGATCGCCATCGCCATCAGCAATGCGCGGCTGTACGAGCGCATCTTCGAAGAGGAGCAGCGCCTGGAGCGCGATCTGCAGATGGCGCGCGACGTGCAACTCCGCCTCTTGCCGCCCATCCCTGCGCCGCTCCCCAACGTAGAGTTTGCCGCGCGCTTCCTGCCCGCGCGCTCCATCGGCGGCGACGTGTACGACTTCATCCCGTATGGCGACGGTCGCGTCGCCATCGCACTGGGCGACGTCAGCGGCAAGGCGGCACCGGCCGCGCTGTACGCCGCGCTGGTGTCGGGCATCCTGCGGTCGCTGGCGGCGCAACGCCTGCAACCTGCCGCCATGCTGGCCGCGCTCAACGACCAGCTGCAGGAACGCAAGCTCGACTCGCAGTACGTCACCATGCTGTTCGCCGTGTGGAACGACACCAACCGCACGCTGAGCCTGGCCAACGCCGGTTCCGTGCAGCCCATGCTCGTGTCAAAGAGTCTGCCCTGCGGCGACGCACGCACCATCAAGGCTGAGGGCTTTCCGCTGGGCCTGTTCCCCGCCGTCAGCTACGAGGAGTTCACCATCTCCACCCAGCCGGGCGACCTGCTCGTCTTCTTCTCCGACGGCATCGTGGATGCGGAAAACGCGGCGGAAGAAATGTTCGGCAACGAGCGGCTATGCAGCACGCTGGAACACCTAACCGACCGCTCCGCCGAGGGCGCGGTGGGCGAGGTGCTGGACGCCGTGTCAAAGTTCCAAGCCGGGCGCGAACACTTTGATGATGAAACACTGGTAATCTTGCGCGTTCGCTAGCTTCGCCGGAGGGTGCCCGCAACGGTTCACCGTTCAATATGCGTGAAGAGCTTCCACAAGATGTCAGCCGCCCGGCTCGCGTGGCGCTGCAGAACCTTTCGGTTTACCTCCGTCAAGCCGTGCAGTGCAGCCTCGAAAATACCTGCTCTAAGTATTCCTTCATACAACATCGAATCCTGCGTGACACTTCGTTTCGTCCATCCTCGGGCTCTGAAGAGACTTTCGAAGTAGGAGGTGAGAATGCTCGTCCTGCCCATAGCGACCGTACGGTGATACTGCTGCCCCAACTCAGGAAAGCGGATAGCATCTCGCGTGACCGCGCGATACAGCGCCAGTTGCTCTTCGGAGAGCAAATGAGCAAGGTACTCACAACCAGCAGCGTGTACTCCCTGCTTTGTGTGTTGCTGAAACCACGGGAAACGCTCTAAGAGATCCTCCTGCGGAGCGGCTGCGACCTCGAAAGGATTATCAGTACAAGCGCCAATCATGACCTTTGCGAAGAGCTGGTCCTTGTTGGAGAAGTGGCTGTATACCGTCTTTACGGATACGCCAGCTGAAGCGGCGATGGCGTCCATGGACGCGCCAGCATAGCCGTCACGGAAGAAGTTCTCCCGAGCCGCCAAAATGATGACGCGGTCTTTTTCCGCAACGATGCCGGCCCTGGTCATCTGCTGAGAGGCGTGTTTTGCTGCACTACCTGTCACCCCTCTAGAATACGCAGTCACACTTGAATCGACAACGATCGTTTCCTCATCTAGACTTAAAGAACAACGTTCGTTGTAGCACGGTGCGCCAGTACATAGCAGATGACAAGGAGACTGAATGAAAATCGGTATTATAGGAGCGGGTAACATCGGATCAGTTCTGGCTCGGCGCCTTCGACAGATGGACCACACTGTGCTGATCGCAAATTCACGTGGCCCTGAGACACTCTCTCAGTTCGCTCATGAAACCGGTGCCATGGCTGTCACTGCAACTGCAGCAGCCGATGGTGTCGATTTGCTTGTTCTCACCATTCCCTTGAAGGGAGTGCTCTCGCTGCCAAAAGATCTGCTTGACCGCCTGCCGGCAACGTCTCCGATCATCGACACGGGAAACTACTATCCGCCGCGAGATGGTCACATTCGTGAAATCGATGCAGGGCTGGTGGAATCTGTGTGGACCTCGCAGATGCTGGGACGCGCAGTAATCAAAGCGTTCAACAATCTCACCTGGGG
The DNA here is from genome assembly GCA_937871605.1 of uncultured Terriglobus sp. Lineage (GTDB taxonomy): Bacteria > Acidobacteriota > Terriglobia > Terriglobales > Acidobacteriaceae > Terriglobus. Next base: position 2,209 of record CALMRM010000268.1, read on the forward strand.
CAGTCTTCAGGATCGGGGTCGTCCTAGCGGTGCGAGGGACCGTGTTTCGCTTCCAGTCGCGGGAGATGACGCTCCATCGAAACGACGCGTGATGGACCTGGTAGAGACGCTGGGCTTCGATGCGTTTGACGCGGGCTCCTTGTCGGAATCCTGGCGGTACCAGCCGGGAACACCGGCCTACTGTCCAGACCCAACACTCGAACAGCTGCCAGGTCTTCTGCAACGAGCTGACCGAGAGAAAGCGCCGAAGAATCGGGACAGCATGACAAAGATGCTCGGCAAGGTTGTTCTTGAGTTTCCGCAACAAGAATTGGTGCGTGTCTCCCGGCTTTCCGCAGGCCTCGACACCTTCAAGCCGAGAAGCTGGCTGGCGCTCATGTTCTTGATTGTGGCAGTCCTACGCTCCCGGCTGACAGGGAACTAACAACATGTCGGCTCTTCGGAAGTGAGGGCGTCTGTGCCTCTGGCGTTAAACTGATCCCGGTAACGTTCTCCGTAGCATCCGTACCAGGTATTACGTCCGGCGCACGATGTGCGGCATCGGATGGCTGCCTAGCGGCTGCGTATGTTCCGGGTCTATCAATCCGTCTGCACACTCCAGGAGGACACACGCAGCCATGGTTCACTATTCCAGACGGCGCGTTTGCGCAGCCTTGGCGAGCACCGCTTGTGTCACACTCGGGACACCTTTCAGTCACGTACTGTGGGGCGAAATTAACACAAGAATGAACTCCGTCACTGTTCGTGCGCTTGCCAGCACGATCCTTAGCGACGCGCGCTTGCCCATTGTCCGCGAACTTGGGCTTAAGTTACTTGGGAGCGGGCTGCGTGCGGGTACCACGTACCCGGAAGTTTGGATTCGCGACACTAACACCTTCATTGAAGCTGCGTTGCCGGTGACCGGTCCCGCGCCCATGCGTGAGGCGCTGCGTTCATTCCTGTACTTTCAGGGCAGCGAGGGTGACATCCCGGACGGCTACCTGCCCCAGACGGTGAACCGCACTGCCGCATCGCGCACTACGCCGCACCTGCCAGGGACGGCGGCGTTCAAGAACACCGTGGAGAGCGATCAGGAATCATCGCTGGTATCGGCGGTGCGCAAGTACATCGACCTGACCCACGACACGGCGTTTTTGGACGAGGACGTCGATGGCAAAATGGTGCGGCAGCGCCTTGCGTTTGCCCTGCGCTATCTGCTGCTGCGGCGCTGGGACAGCACGCGCGGCCTGGTATGGGCGGGTGCCACCATCGACTGGGGCGACATCGAACCGGAGGACAAGCTCGGCGACCAGATCGACGAGCGCAGCCACCCGGCATGCAGCATTTATCCCAACGCGATGTTCGCCGTGGCGATCCGTGATTACCTGAGCCTGCCCGGCGTCTCCAGCGAGGACCGTGCGTTCTTCACGAAGACTGCAGGTGACCTCTCGCGTTCTGTGCGCCGCCACCTGTGGGACGCGCGTGCTGGCAAGTACCGACCTCACCTGTACCTGAAGGGATCGCCCTTCCCGGCTGGCTTTGACGAGGATGCGATCCTCTATCTCGGCGGGACGGCCATTGCGGTGGAAGCAGGGTTCCTCGCCGAGAGCGAAATACGACTCTCACTCA
>CALMRM010000268.1:3826-7899 GCA_937871605.1 uncultured Terriglobus sp.
CGCCGTGCAGGATGCGCACGCCGTCTCCATCGGCTTGACCGTGTACCCGACGTACCCAAAGGGATACTTCCTGAATCCAAGCGCCGCCGAGCCCTACCGGTACCAGAACGGGGGAGACTGGTGCTGGTTCGGCGCGCGCATGGTGCAGCAGCTCATCGCGCACGGCATGGTCGCGGATGCATGGCAGGAGTTCGAGCCCATGATCGACCGCGTAGTGAAGCACAAGGGATTCTACGAGTGGTGGTCGCCCAGCAACGAACCACACGGCTCCGGCAGCTTTCGCGGCAGTGCCGGTGTCCTGCTAAAAGCCGCTGACATGTTCAACGCCTGGGCCGGCACGCACGCATAGGTAGTGTGCCGAGCAACTGCTCGCCCTCCTCTCTGATGGCATCGTCGACGCGGGAAGCGCAGCGGAAGAAATGTTCGGCAGCGACTGGCTGTGCGGCACGGTAAGGATGCTGAACTTGGCCATTGCATCATGCACTCCGATTTTGGCGTGTGACCCCGCCAAGGACCGTCTCTCGGTCGTACTGGCGGCATTCATCGGCATAGCAGAACTGCTTTTGAGCCTGGCGCCGTTTCATACGTCATCGCATCTCCGATCTCATCAAGACGGAACGTTCGGCCGACCTTGGTGCGAAACAGCGGATCTGCGATGTGCTGCTGCAGGTAGTCCAGCGCACGCTTGAGCTTTTCTGGATCACGCACCGTGGCACTGTTGAAGTTGCTAAATGCTTTCATGGTGAGGTTCTTTGCCATAAACGTCGCCGATGGCACTGTAACCGGTGCCGCTCCCGCCAGGAAGCCATAGAACCACACCGTGGAGTTACGCGGAAGGCGAGGAGCGATGCGGGTGATCAGGTCGCCGCCTGCACCATCAAACACAGCCGTTGCCTTCAGCTCTGCCGCGAGCTCTTCAAATGCCATGTCAAATCCGGCGTCGCTGGTGACCAGAACATGCTGGAGATCCAGTGCGCGCAGGGCCTCTGCAGCCCGCTCAGAGCGAACAAGGAACAGAACAGGTATTTGCTTCAGTCGAGCGAGTGCGGCGAGTGCCAGACCTGTGGCTGAACCTCCCACTGTGACGACAACGCCGGTGTGACCTTCCGCTGTAGCCTGTTCAAGAACCGCGTGTGCTGTGACCACGTTGACCAGCGAGCCGGAGTAGTCGGCAGTCGAAAGCTCCTCCGGAAGAACAATGCAGCTGGTAACGGGAATGACGGCGCGCTCAGACCATAGACCTACCGTTTTCGCGCTAGGTGTCAGCGAGCGATACACGGCAACCTTTCTACTAACAAGGTCCGCTGAGACGCCAGCCCCCACCGCGAGAACACGGCCTGCAGCCGATGCTCCCCAGATGTCGTCTTTGCTTGTGTTCAGGCCTGTGGTCGCGGCAGGCGTCTTCAGGAAAGTTTTATCGCCGTGATTGATGGCGGCGGCGTCGATCTCAAGCAGCAGGTGGCCGCTCGGTGCCTGTTCCGGGGTGGGCACTTCGCGGCATTCCAGTTCGCGGGTCGCGGTAACGGTGACAGCTCGCATGGTGGGTCTCCTCGGGCTGCATGTTGTGGAACATGTGGCAGCCCCCTGAGCCATCACAATGCTGAAATGCATGTTTGGCTAGTACGGATCTTTTTGTTAGTGTCCGTACATGGACTTCCCCAATCCATGCCCGGTAGCTCTCACGTCCCGCATTCTAGGCGGCAGGTGGAAGTCCAGGATCATCTGGGCGCTTGTCCGGAACGAACCCCTCCGTTTTGCAGCACTGCGTCGTGCATGTCCCCCTGTGAGCGACCGCATACTGACGAAAGAGCTCCGCGAGCTCGAAGGGTGGGGACTCATTGCGCGTAAAGCCTATCCGGTCATTCCACCCAAGACGGAGTACCGTTTGACGGAATTTGGCAACACGCTACGTCCCATCATGGCTGCCATGGCAGATTGGGGACTTACACACAGGGCTGCCATTGTGGAGCCATAGTCTCGTTCCAATCGGTGCTGCGAGTCGGCTTAACGGACAGGCAGTGAACGGACGTTGCCCGGTAGACTGACAGGGTATGAGTTCAACAGCATCCACCACAGAGGTTGTGCGTCCGGCGCGCACGGTGCGCGGCAGCGTGCGGCTGCCCGGCGACAAGAGCATGTCGCACCGCTATGCGATGCTGGCCGGGCTGGCGCATGGCACGTCTACGTTTGCGAATTTCTCTACCGGGGCCGACCCGCACAGCTCGCTCCACTGCATGGAGGCGCTGGGTGCGACGGTGGTGAAGCAGGCGGACGGCACCATCGCGGTGACGGGCGTGGGCGGCACGTTTCAGCAGCCTGCGGGCGATCTGGACTGCGGCAATTCCGGATCGACGATGCGGATGCTGGCCGGGCTGGTGGCGCCGCATGCGGGTACATACACGTTTGTGGGCGATGCCTCGCTGACGAAGCGGCCCATGCAGCGCATCCGGGGCCCGCTGGAGCAGATGGGCGCGCGCGTGGAGCTGACGGACGACCATGCGCCGATGACGGTGCACGGCGGCCCGCTGCGTGGTATCGACTTCTCTGCCCCGATCGCCAGCGCGCAGGTGAAGACGGCGGTGCTGTTCGCCGGTCTAGGTGCGAGCGGCACGACTACGCTGCTGGAGGCGGTGCGCACGCGCGACCACAGTGAGCACGCCCTGCGCGCCTTTGGCGTGGAGCTGGAGCGCGGACGCGACAGCATCGGCATCCGTGGCGGACAGCAGCTGCAGGCCGTGCAGGCGACGGTGCCGGGCGACCTGTCCTCCGCCGCATTTTTTCTTTGCGCTACCCTGCTCTTTCCGGATGCGCAGCTGGTGCTGGACGACTTGGGCATGAACCCCTCGCGCAGTGCCCTGCTGGACGTGCTGGTGAGCATGGGGCTGAAACTGCAGGTGCTGAACCTGGAGGAGAAGCACGGCGAGCTCATCGGCACGGTGCAGGCCAACGGCGCGCCCGTGCTGCGCGGTGCGGAGATCACCGGCGACATGCCCGCGCTGATCATTGACGAGCTGCCAGTGCTGGCCGCCATCGGGCCGTACACGCAGGACGGTGTCACCATCCGCAATGCGAAAGAGCTGCGTGTCAAAGAGTCCGACCGCATCGCTCTGGTGGTGCAAAATCTGCGCGCCATGGGTGCAGAGGTGGAGGAGTTCGAGGACGGCCTCTACGTACCCGGCGGCCAGACCCTGCACGGCGGCGTGATTGATTCGGCGGACGACCACCGCATCGCCATGGCGTTCTCCATCGCCGCGCTGCGTGCTACAGGCGAGACGAGTATCGAGGGCGCGCAGGCCGCGGCCATATCGTTCCCTGAGTTCTTCACGCTGCTGGACCAGGTGGCCGGACGCTAGCGGGCTCGCGTGTCGCGGTGTGCTGATGGCCGCTGTGCCAACGCGAGGGCGGCTGTCAGCACGTCTTCGACGCTTACCTCATCGATGATGTAGTCGTTCGGTGCGGGCGGTTTGAAGTCGGCATTCTTGAGGATGGCATAGTCTGGATTGTCGAGCGGCAGCCACTCATGTACCGGCGACCACGCGGGGGCGATGATGACCAGCGGCAGGCCCACGGCGCGGCCCACGTGCAACGGTCCCGTGTCCAGCGTGACGCCGAAATCGCAACGTGTGAACATGGCGGCAAGCTCCGCGATGGTGGTTTCACCCGCAACGCTGACGGTAGGCCGTGCCATACGCTGACGCAGTGCCTCGATGGCAGGCACCTCTTTCGCAGTGCCCACAAAGATCAGGTCCGCGTCGAAGCGCTCCGCGAGGCTGTTTGCCAGCGCCTCCCAGCGCTCGGGCCGCCAGCCTTTGCGCTGCGTGGGCGAGGTCTGCGTCACCAGTGCAATGCGTCTGCGATCCAGGTGCACGCCTTTCGCTTGCAGCATTGCCTCGGCTGCCGCGGCCTGCTCTGGCGATACGTGGATGCGCGGCTCAGTACGTTCCACAGAGAGGCCTAGCGCCTGCAGAAGGCGCAGGTTGTTGCTGATCTGACTGCCCGCCGGATCCCACGTGAAGGCGTCGTGCAGCAACTCCGGCCTGACGGCAAAGCCCACCCGGCGCGATGGGCCAAGC
>CALMRM010000268.1:7909-11025 GCA_937871605.1 uncultured Terriglobus sp.
CCACAGCGTGGTTTTCGTGCGCTCATTGCCGGTCGTCAGAAGCGTAGTGTACGGCTCGACGCCGAACGGAGGTGCGATGCGCAGGGCGTCCCGAAAGTGCTGCACTGGATCCGGCACTGCAAGCACACGCTCCACGTGCGGGTTGCCGCTGTAGATCTCCTGCGCAAAACTGTTGCCAGCCACCACAATGCGCGCTTTTGGCAAAGCAGCGGTCAGAGATTCGACCAGTGGCGTGGCATGCACCATGGTGCCCAGGGCGGTCTGGAATTGTGGCAGGAAGAAGTTGTTGCAGTGCTGTGCTCGACGCAGAGCACCGGGGCGAACAAGAGACTCTGCCGTGAGGAGGAGGCGAGAGGCGACGCTGCGTTCGGAACGGCTCACCCTTCCAAGCTACATCTTGTAGCGGCCCATGTCGTCGTCGCCCAGGCCTTCCAGCCAGCGGCGCAACTCTTCCTGGTTGATGTCCTTGCCCTTTTTCGCGTCGCGGGCGCTGTCCATCACGGCGCGGCTCACGTACATGGGGCAGTCCGCGCGCATGGCAAGTGCGAGCGCATCGGACGGACGTGCATCCAGCGTCAGAGTCTCGCCATTCCGGTCAAGCCAGATGACGGCGTAGAAGGTGTCGTCGCGCAGTTCCGAAACCACCACCCGCGTGACCCGCGCCTCAAACGCGCGCAGGGTGTTGCGCAGCAAGTCGTGCGTCATGGGTCGTGGCGTGGCCGACTTCTCAATTTCAAGTGCGATGGCGTTGGCCTCAAAGATGCCGACCCAGATGGGTAGCACACCGTCGCCGTTCACGTCCTTGAGCACGATCATGGGCATGTTGGTGACAGGGTCCATCATCAGGCCGCGGATGCGCACCTCTACATCCGCTTCCTGCTCCGTGCGGGTTTGGACAGCGTCGCGCATCAGCCTGCCAGCACAGCCTCACCCACCAGGCTGTTGGGAAAGGTGCGCGTGATGCGCACGTTCAGGTAGCTGCCTACGGCGGGCAGGATGGGCTGCGCCGTGGTGAAGTTGACGGTCTTGTTCTGCGAGGAGCGACCGGTCACCTGGCCGCGCTGGCGGTTGTAGCCCTCCACCATCACGTCCATCACCTGGCCCAGGTGGCGCTGGTAGCTCAGGCGCTGGCGCTCGCGTTGCGCATGCATCAGGCGCTGCAGGCGCGCGGACTTTACCTCGTCCGGCACCGTGTCTGGCATACCAACAGCGGGCGTGTTGGGCCGCTGCGAATACTGGAAGGCGTACACCGCGTCGTAACCGACCTCTTCGAGCATCGTCATGGTCTGCTCGAAGTCATCCTCGGTCTCGCCAGGAAAGCCGACGATGATGTCGGTGGTCATGCTGATGTCTCGCTTGGCGGATTTGATCCAGTCAATGCGCTCCAGATACCACTCGCGGGTGTACTCGCGCTGCATCGCCTTCAAAACGGCAGAGGAGCCGGACTGCACGGGTAGGTGGACGTGGTCGCACACGGTGGGTAATTCATCAATGACTTGAACGATATCCGGTGTGAAGTCGCGCGGGTGCGACGTGGTGAAGCGAACGCGGCGCACACCCGACAGCTGACCGATGGAGCGCAGCACCTCCGCGAAGGTTTGTTTGCCTAACGGATCTCGATAGCTGTTCACGTTCTGGCCCAGCAGCTGGATATCGGTGTAGCCCTGCGCGGCCATGCGCTGCGCCTCGGCCAGGATGCTGTCTGACGCGCGCGAGCGCTCCTTGCCGCGGGTGTACGGCACCACACAGTAGCTGCAGAACTTGTCGCAGCCCTCAATGATGGTGATGTAGCCGCGATGCGGGTTTTGGCGGGCGGTGAACTCCGTGTCGAAGGTCTCGTCCTGTGTGCGGTGGTCGTCCAGGCCGGTGATGCGCGTTTCGCCCTGCTCCAGGCGGTCGAGCATCGCGGGCAGGTTCCGGTACGACGCGGAACCGGAGACCAGCGACACATACGGCGCACGCTCGAAAATCTTGTTGCCTTCCTGCTGCGCCACGCAGCCCAGCACGGCAAACTGCTTGCCCTCGCCCTGCATGCGCTTGTATTCGTTCAGCCGGTGGAAGACCTTCTGCTCTGCCTTGTCGCGGATGGAGCAGGTGTTATACAGGATGAGCCCCGCAGCCTCTTCGTCCTGCACGCGCGTGTAGCCTTCGTGCTCCAGGGTGCCAATCACCTTTTCGGAGTCGTGCGCGTTCATCTGGCACCCGAAGGTCTCGATGTAAAACGTCTTGACAGGCGCACTCACAAGCGCAAGTATACGCCGGTGTGCTACCTATAAGGCACACGTTTACCGGTTCCAGACTGTTCGAGGCCTTGGACCGAATGACCTAAGAATCGAGTACAACAGTACTTACGCGGAGGGAGAGATGTCGTTTAGTGGAGCTATGCGGTCACATTTGAGACGGCAACTGTGGCGTAAGCACCAGGCAAATGAAGCAGAAAAGCGCAGCGCACAAGGTAACTCCGCCAAACGTCATGCGTTGAGCAACGGACTGATCACGCGCGAAGAGTACCTACGTCGAGAGCGTGCTGCCCAGCAGCCGCCCGTGTTGAGCCAGAAGGAAGAGTACACCAGGCGGGTGCAAGCAATAGAGGCGGCCGGTGGCCATTGGCCGCCGCGTTACAAGGTCAGTGCCGCATGTGCTACTACCAACCACATGGATTGCGAACACAGAGACCTATCACCGAACGAGCTTACCTGCGTTTGTTCTTGCCATGGAGTACGACCGCCCCATCCCGCATACACGAGGTGGCGCACTCTTGCTCAGCGGTTGAGAAGATTGATTTAGTCGACTCAACGATTTGCAGGCTCGCGCAGCGGCATTTGCTGGTGCACGGTGAACTGCACTTCCACCGCGGCGCGCCCGGTGCCGGTGCACACGATGAGCTTGCGAGCTGGCCCTTTGAAACCGTAGCGCACATGCGCCGTGCCGTCCGGGTCTACCTTTGTGACGACGGGCGGGCTCGGGTCTACGTCGTGTACGTCCACCTGGTTCACCAGCAGCGCCGTGGCGGCGGTTACGCGCTCATGCAGGGTGCTATCCAGGTTAATGGGCACCTGCAGGTCGGAATTCGCTGTTGCCTGGCCGCAGGCTGCGGAGAGGCCGCCTACGGTGTT
>CALMRM010000268.1:11035-12921 GCA_937871605.1 uncultured Terriglobus sp.
CCTTCAGGGTGTCCTGGTCCAGCAGGATGGGATTGTCACGGTACACACGCCGGAAGAAGTCATACGCTGCGGCGTTGCGGTCAGACGGCTTGATCATGCTGATGTGGTCCGCCGGAATCTCCTGCGGCGGTGTGGTCACGTCACAGCCGTAGGTCGCGCTAAAGTAGCCGACGACGCGGGTATGCGGCCGCAAGTAACGGACAAAGCCCTGGTCCGGTCGCGTGTCCTGCCCCTCATACGCGCAGAAGCGGTGGATTGCGTTCACTGCGGGGCGGCTACGCCAGGTGTCCTCCAGCTTCGTCAGGAAGGTGTTGCTGCCCGCATCGCTCAGGTCGTTCAGCAGTGGGTCCTTGTCATAGAAGGAGGCCACGCGCGCCACCGTGGAACCCTCATGCGGCGTGCCGTACGACACGATGAACTTGACCTGCGCTGCTTGTGCCGGATGCAGCAGCAGCATCTCCTCTACCAGGAGGCCGCCCAGGCTGTGTGCAAGAAGCACCACCTCGCGGTGGTCCCACACGTGGTTCTGCCGGAGGTTGTTCCACAGGTACTCCGCCAGCTGTACGCTCGACATTTTGCCGTTTGAATTCGGCGAAGGGTACTCCGCCACATCCACGTCAGAGTAGGCAAAACGCGGGTCCAATCGCACCATGTCCGGCCAGTACGCACCATTTGTCGAGCGCCACGATTCCTTGTCACCGTGCAGGCCGTGTACAAATACGATGACTCGGTCGCGCAGTCCGTTGGCGGCCCTGCCCGGCTCTGTGCTTTGCGCATTTCCCGGCACCGGACTCAGTAGAGACAGGAGTACCACTAAGGCAGTAAAGCGGCCGGTTACGCTGCAGGTCACATGGCAAGAATACTAGCCGTAACGCAGCAGCACGTGGGAAAAGCCGCCGAAGAGTCCGCCAAGAACGACCGCTACAAGAGCCCAAATGAAGCCGAGTATAAGGATCGCTGGGATGGAGGCGATCGCCCACTTGACTAGAAAACGGCACATAGCGCCAATCGTCATGTCTATGTCGGTGACAACGACGCGCGGTGTGTGTGCTGGCTGAAGAGAGGGATCGTATGGAGAAGAAGTGGACATGGGCGGCAGTATACCCAGAGGCGCTCAGCGTAGCCACATTGATTTTGGTAGCGATATCGGGGCTCGAACCCGAACTCTTCGCCTTGAGAGGGCGACGTGTTAACCAGTTACACCATATCTCCACATCATGTGACTTTCAGGGAATCGGCCTGGATTGCCTGCATTTCCCTGACTTGCGAGAGTATACCAGCGTCATTCAGCCACGTACACCCGGATCCCGTCCAAGCCCTGATTACAACCCAAGCTTCTTCACTTCATCGTTATAGTACTTGCGATACAGAATGTCCCACTCCTGCGACCCTTCAAGAATGATCTTGCGCTGTGACGCAATCTTCTGCCGCGCCGCTGCGTCGATCTTCGTCTCTTCCATCAACAGCTTCTCAAGAGCCTTCCGGGCCTCCTGCCGAATCGTATTGCGGTCTTCCTTGAAGTCGACTTCGTCTATCTCCGCCAGCGTATCGGCCACGGTGTGCGCCAGCTTGTTCAACTTGTCCCGTGAGATCCTCACAGCACCGCCTTGTACTGGTTCACCAGCTTCATCTTGACTTTCTTGAACATCTCCGGATAGCTGACGCCGCCTTTGTTCATATCGTCCTGGATCGCCTCCAGGATGACCCGAACCTCGTCGTTGATCCGGTCTTCCAGCGATAGCTCATCCACCATCGCTGCGGCAACCCGCTGGTCGACGATAGGAGGCTTGCTCGTCTCGATCATCTTCGCAGCAATCAGGTGCTTTACCGTCTGTCGCGCCAGGTATCCTACGTAGTCCTTGGAAAAAATCATGGTGGTTTAGAGC
>CALMRM010000269.1:0-774 GCA_937871605.1 uncultured Terriglobus sp.
CGGTGCTCATTGGCTCCCTTTCATCGTTGTTCGCGGTGCTGTCGTCGGTGCAACCGTGTTGTTAGTTGTTGGTTATTAGGCTCAGCCGATGGCTGGTCCGCTGCGACGCCTACAAAGCGACCAACAACTAACAACTAACAACGGTTCCTATTGCTCCACCCGTACATGGTCGTTGCTGTCCCACTTGCTCATGTCGCTCAGAATGACGGTGTCCCCCACCTGCAACCCGCGGAGCACCTGAATGCTGTTGACCGAGGCGCGCCCAACCTCCACCGGCACACGCTGCGCAGACTTGCCGTCGGGTGCCAGCCGGAACAGGCTGAGCGTGCTGTTCTCGTTGCCCTGCGCGGGCCTGCCCACGTAGAGCACATCGTTCAGGCGGTCCAGGTCGATGGTGCCGTCCACGCTCAGGTCGGGCCGCGCGCCCTGGGGCAATGCACCGTCTAACGCAACGTCGACCGTCACGGTTCCGTTCTGCACAGCAGGATCAATGCGCGTGACCTTGCCCGCGATGACACCGTTGTGCGTGTCGATGCTGGCGGGCTGGCCCAGCTGGATGTCGCGCGCCTGCGTTTCCGCGATTTTCAGCGAGGCTTTTAGCTGGTCGGGCTGCACCACCTTGGCCAGCGTGGTACCCACGGTGACGTGTTCGCCCACCTGGTGCGGCAGGTCTACCAGGACGCCGTCGATGCCCGCCCGTACGCTCAGCGCGTCCTGCTGCTTCTGCTTCAGGGCCAGCAGCGCAGACGCCTGCTCCACCTTGGCCTGCTGCAC
>CALMRM010000269.1:784-9401 GCA_937871605.1 uncultured Terriglobus sp.
ATCGCTGGCCTTCGATGTCGTTGCGAATGCCAAGCTCGTCCGCCTTGCCGCGGCTCTCGTTGTACTTCAGCCCACTGATGACGCCGAGGTTTAAGAGGCTCTGGTCCGTCTTCGCCTGCAGTTGCGCCTGCTTCTGGTCCTGGCTCACGGTGGCGGCGGCAGCGCGCTGCGTCATCAGGTCGCTTTCGGCGCGGGCGCGCGTGTTCTGCAGGTCGGCCTTGGCGGCCTGCAGCTGCAGTTGCGCATCCATCAGCTGCTGCTGCGTGGAAGGGTCGACCAGGTCCATGATGACGGTGTCGGGGTGCACCTGCGCACCGGGCAGCACGCGGATGCGCACCACCGTCGCTTCGGTTTGCGCAGGAATCAGGCGAATGCGATCCTCTCGCGGCACCAGCGTGCCCGGCCCACGCACCTGGCGCAGCAGCGTGCCACGCCGCACCGTGTCGGTGAACAGCGGGCCGTCTACCGTGGGTAGCGCGGGCTTCAGCCGCAGCACCAGGAACGCTGCGATGGCAACCAGCGCTGCTCCCACGAGCGAGAACAGGAGGGTGCGCTGCCTGCGCTTGCGTTTCAGGTCAGGTCGAACAATGTCCATGCCGAGGGTAGAAGCACCTCACTGGCCAAACCAAAATGCACGAAACAGGGGCATTTGCGGCGACACGCCATGCCAACGGTGTTCACTCCTGGGGCACGCTGTTCATTTACGGACACAGATACGGATCCAGAGGCGCTCTGCCAGGCGACGTCAGCCTCATGTACGCGCGGTGAAAAGGGCCGTCCGGGTCTGACGAGCCACCGCACGCCGGTGTATGCTTGCCGCGTGTCGAACTCCACGGACCAACCCACACCTGCTGCCGCACCTGAAGAGACCCGCACGCACGTCAGCCGTCGCCAGTTTCTGGGCACGGGGTCACTGGCGGTGGGCGCGCTGGCGCTGGGTGCACCTGCACTCGTGCGTGGGCAACACCTCAACAGCAAGCTGAACATCGCATGCGTCGGCATCAGCGGCAAGGGGCGCAGCGACACCGATAGCTGTGCCAGCGAGACCATCGTCGCGCTGTGCGATGTCGACACGGGATCGGACGCGTATGCAATCCAGACGAAGAAGTACCCGGATGCAAAGTTCTACAAAGACTACCGTCAGATGCTGGAGCAAATGGGTGACCGCATCGACGCGGTGACCGTGTCTACTCCGGACCACCTGCACGCCATGGTGGCGACGCTGGCCATGTCGAAGAACAAGGCCGTGTTCTGCCAGAAGCCGCTGACGCAGACGATTTACGAGGCGCGCTACCTGCGCACGATGGCCGTCAAGCGCAAGCTGGTGACGCAGATGGGCAACCAGGGCAGCGCGGCAGACGGCCTGCGCCGTGGCGTGGAGTGCATTCAGGACGGCCTCATCGGACAGGTGCACGCGGTGCATGTCTGGACCAACCGGCCCATCTGGCCCCAGGCCATGGACCGTCCCGAGGGCACAGACCCCGTTCCGGCCACGCTGGAGTGGGACACCTGGATCGGTCCGGCACCCATGCGGCCCTACAAGGGACCGGCAAAACCCGGTGGGAAGCAGAGCATCTATGAGCCGTTCAACTGGCGCGGCTGGCAGGATTTTGGCACCGGCGCGCTGGGCGACATGGCCTGCCACACCGTCAACATGCCGTTTCGCGGGCTGGAGCTTGGCTACCCCACGGAGATCGAAGCCGTCCCGCTCGGCACGATGAACACCGAAACCTACCCGGTCGGCTCCAAGATCCGCTTCCAGTTCCCGGCTCGCACGGCCAAGGTCGCGGTGGAGCACCCGCACCTGTTTCATCACACACGCTCGGTGCAGTACGACCCCGTCACGCTGTGGTGGTACGACGGCGGCCAGCCGGACACGACAGCCCGCGGCGGCCATGACCTGAGCAACAAGCCACCCGCCGAACTGACTGCCGACATTCAGCAGATGCTGGGCAAGGTGCCGGACAGTGGCTGCCTCATCCTGGGCGAGGGTGGCACCATCTTTTCGCCGGACGACTACGGCACCAACTGGTACGTGAAGCTCAAGGGCGACCCGGCTTACGTGCAGTATCTGTTGCACCCTGCCGTGGCCCGGATACCGGAGCGTGTCCCACGCAACCCCTTCGTCACCAAGTCAACCGTCACCGCAGGCACCGTGACCAACGCGGGCAATGGCAACAACGTCAACGCGCACGCCATGGAGTGGCTCACCGCCATTAAGCAGGGCAAGCCGGAGATGTGCTATTCGCGCTTCGATGTGGGCGCACGGCTGGTGGAGATTATGTTGTTGGGCTGCGTCAGCCTGCGCGCCGGTCAGATGATTCAGTGGGATGGCCCCAGGATGGTTGCCACCAACTGCCCGGCTGCGGCGAAATACATCCGTAGGCAGGACCGCAGCGGCTGGGCTCTGTCGTAGCGGTAGGGTGTGGCACGCGGCGCTCCGCATACTCGATTTGCGGAGCGCTGCCTTTTCTTATGCTTCTAACTGTTTCTTCATCCAGCCGCCGCGGGCAAAGATGAAGCCGCTCGCCAGAACGGACACGGCGTGGCCAATCAGCACCGCGATGAAGATACCTTCCACCTTCAGGCCTGTGCTGCGGGATAGCCAATACGCAAGCGGGATCTCGATGACCCAGAATGCGACCAGGTTGATGTAACTGGGCGTCCGGGTGTCTCCCACACCGTTAAAGGCCTGCAGAAACACCGCGGCAAAGGCAAACATAAAGTTGCCCACGCAAAAGAAACGCAGGCACTCCACGGCGACAGGGTTCAGGGGCTGGCCGTCTGAGAACAGCAGCACAATCTGCTTGGCTAACAGGATGAAAACGGCACTGATGGTTCCAAGAAAGGCAAGGTTCAACCAACCGGTTTGCCACACAGAAGAACGCGCGCGGTCCTGCTGCCCGGCACCGATATTCTGCCCCACCAGTGTGCCTGCAGCGTTGCTGAGGCCGATGGATGGCAGAAGGATCAGACCGATAACACGAAAGCCGATGGTGTACCCCGCAAGCGCGCTTGCGCCAAACAGGCTGACGATGCGGACCAGCGCCAGCCAGCTGCCCTGCTCCAGGAAGAACTGCAGCATGCCGCCCGAGGAAACACGCAAGTACGCCCAGCACTCGTGCGCATCGAGCTTGAGTTGGTGCATCCGGATCTGGAAGCGCCCGCTACCGCGCAGCATCAGGTACACCTGGTACAGCACCACGCTGCCGCGGCCAATGAGCGTCGCCACGGCCGGGCCGGCAACCCCCAACTTTGGGAATGGGCCGACGCCATAGATGAACAGCGGATCAAGGACCAGGTTGATGCCGTTGGCAACGAAGAGGACGCGCATGGCAATGGCCGCATCGCCCGCACCCCGGAAAATCGCATTGTTCAGTCCTAATAGCAGGATCACGCCAGAGGTGCCAAGCGTGATGCGCGCATAAGTCTGGCCCACCTGCACCAGGTGTGGCGTGGCGCCCATGAGGGCCAGCAGCTTGGGTGCCAACACGAACAGGGGCACATCCAGCAGCACGGAGATGCAGAGGGCCACAAGGATGGCCTGGACGGCATCCGTCGCGGCTTTCTCCTTGTTACCCTCGCCCATGCGGCGTGCGACCAGGGCCGTGGCTGCCACGCCGAGCCCGGAACTGACGGCGAACACCAGCGTCAAGAGCGATTCTGTGAGGCCGACCGAAGCAACAGCGTCTGAACCGATGCGGCTGACCCAGAACAGGTCGGCAACGGAGAAGACCGACTCCAGCGCCAGTTCCAGCATCATGGGGATGGCCAGCAGGAGGATGGCACGGCGCAGGCTGCCGCCCGTAATGTCAACGTTGGAGCCGGCAATGGCATCCTTGAGGACGGACCAGGAAAGCCGTTCCGTCGCTTGCTGCCCTTGTTCCTTTTCCAACGTGGTCACCAGAAGTTACAAAATTATGTGTGCCTATAAGCGGAAGCATTCGGAGCCGCTGGCGTTGCACCGCGTGGAGGGCGGTGTGGCGACATCACAAGCCTTTTGCCATCGTCACCGTGGAGAAGGCGCTTTCCTGTAGGAGCAAACAGGCAGAGTTGGAGTGGCAGATGGTCCCGTGCGTGCATCCGATAGGGGATGGCTACGGTTCCTGATCGCCGCAAACTCATTTACGTGATTGATGACGAGCAGGTGATTGCACGCACCCTGGCCGTCATTCTGCAGCGCGCCGGGTACACCACGGACTTCTTCCATGGCGCAGAGCAGGCGCTGAAGGCGGCGGAAAGCCGGCGGCCTGACTTGATCGTGACCGACGTCATGCTGACCGGCATGAGCGGCATCCGGCTTGCAGAGCTTGTCGCGGGTGCCTACCCGAAATTGCCGGTCCTGCTGATTTCAGGCGAGCTGGAAACGAGCCGTCTGGTGGCGGATGCAAAGCAGCGTGGATTCAACTTCTACGTTCATCCCAAACCGATGTTGCCGGAGCTCCTGTTGAGTGAAGTGGCAAAGCTGACCTCCATGCCGACCCCAGATGGCAACGACGTAATCGCGGCATAGTCTAGGCCTCGAGGCCAGTCTCCAGACGGCTGGACTGTGATCATCGCCAGCTCTATCCGCTGCCGACGTGCGTGCGCGGCGTACTTCCTACACCGTACGACCTACCAGAGCAGAACCCGCAACTACAACTAGCGGAAGCTCGCACTGGCTGTACCGGGATGCCACACCCGGGGTGCACAGACGCGCGTCGTCACGCACGTGCTCTTTCACCTGCAAAGTAGCTGCAGGTGCTGGAGTGTGCGTTGTAAGGCCAGCTAATCCTCCCCCCATGGAGGCCGATGAACTCTTTGCCTGCCAGAGAACGCGACCCTCGGGTCTGGTCGATGCGACTACTACCAGGACTGCGTGCATGCCGATCAGAGCAAAAGTATTTATAGGAGCAGTTCTCAGCGGCGGCGTGGTGGCGGCAGTGTGGGCACGGCATGCGGGGTCTGCGGCATGGCTGCCGTTCTTCGCGTACCTGGCACTCACGCTGGCCAGTTCCACCCTGAAGGTGCCGTTGCCGGGTGAAAGCGGCACCATGTCGCTGAACTACCCCTTCATCTTCCTGGGCATCCTGCAGTTGTCCCCTGGCCAGGTCTGCCTGTTGACCCTGTTGTCGGTCGCGGCCCAGTGCCGCGTCAAGGTGGCAAAGGTGTTTACCTTTGTCCAGATCGCCTTCAACCTGGCTGCTGGTGCTACAAGCGCAGTTGTGACGTACGTGTGCTGTGCCTCCTTGCGCAGCCATGGTCTGTCCGCGGGGCCTGCACTGGCCATTGCCGCGGCCGTCTATTTCTTTGCCAGTACCTTGCCTGTCGCCATGGTGATCGCGCTGTCGCAGGGCGCGAGCTGGTTTGGCATCTGGACGAAACAGTTTCGCTGGTTTCTGCCGTTCTACATCGTGGGCGCGGTGCTGGCGGCACTTGCCAACTTCGTAAGCCAACACTTCGGTTGGGCAAGCGCAATTTTGATGTTGCCGGTGTTGTATACCGTGTACCACTCCTACCTGGCGCAGGTGCGCAGCCTTCGAGAGCGCGAACGCCACCTGGAAGAAACGGAGGCACTGCACCTCCGTACCATTGAGGGTCTGGCGATGGCGATTGAAGCCAAAGACCAGAACACGCACGAACACCTGTTTCGCGTGCGGGACTACGTCACCGAAATTGCAACCGTCATGAAGCTGGACGAGTTGCAGAAAAAGGCCCTGCTGACTGCTGCGTTTCTGCACGACATCGGCAAGCTTGCCGTGCCAGAGCACATCATCAACAAGCCCGGCAAGCTGACCGCGGAAGAGTTCGAAAAGATGAAGATCCACCCTGTCGTGGGGGCGGATATTTTGGAGCGGGTCCGCTTCCCCTACCCGGTGGTGCCGATTGTGCGTTCGCACCATGAGCGATGGGACGGCAAGGGGTACCCGGACGGCCTAAAGGGTGAGCAGATCCCCATCGGCGCTCGCATCTTGAGCGCCGTGGACTGCTTCGATGCGTTGGCATCGGACCGGCCCTACCGCAAAGCGATGCCGGTTGCAAAAGCACTGTCTATCGTGCGGGAAATGTCCGGTACGCAGTTCGACCCGGAGGTGGTGACGATTCTGGAGCAGCACCTGGCTACGTCAGGGGCGGCTGCTGCCGAGTCCAGCAAATTTGTCGCGCTCGACCTGAACGTTGACGTGAGCCGCGGAGACGGACCGGCCGCGGGTTTGGCGTCAGAGAGCGCGGCGGCTGACACGCCCCACCCAGTGAGTCAGGAAGGCAGCGCCCGTCCACATGCCTCTGTGGAGAGCCTGTCACTCATCGCTGCCGCCAGCCGCGAGGCGCAGGCCCTGTTTGAGATGACCGGCGCGGTGGGCGCGTCGCTGAGCATTCGCGAGACCGTGTCTGTGATGGCATCGCGCCTGCGCCCGCTCCTTGCGTTCGACTGTTGTGCGGTGTACCTCCGCGACAAGGACGTGCTGACGGAGCAGTACCTGAGCGGGGAATTTGCCTGCTGCTTCACCCATGTGCCGATTCCGCTTGGCGAGGGCATCTCAGGCTGGGTCGCCCAGAGCGGACGCCCCATCATTAACGGCAACGCGACCGTCGAGGTGACCTACAAGGGGGCACCGGGCAGCGTCCTGCACTCTGCGCTCTCCATTCCGCTGGTGGATTTGCAGGACGGCATTCTAGGCGTGCTAACGCTCTACTCCGCCCAGGAGAATTATTTCCTGCGCGATCACCTGCGCATACTGCAAGCAGCGGAGGCGAAGTTTTCGCTGGCGCTGCAGAACGCAATCCGGTTGAGCGGAGCGGTCACGGACAGGACGCGTCCGCCAGAGGGGCTCGTCGCATGACGACACGCCTACCAAGTGTCCTGCTGCACTGCCTCCGCCTCCTCTCGCTGCTGGCGCTTGCCAGCCTGGGCACAGTGCTGCTGGTACGGTGCGCGCCAGGGTACTTTGCAAGCGCGGGCGAGATGGACGCGGAGCACAACCAACACGCAGAGGCGCTGCTGCAGGAGCAGCAAGCGATCGAAGGCTCGCCTGTGCAGGCATGGCTGCACTTCTGCCGCGGCCTGCTGCACGGCGACCTGGGTCGCTCGCACCAGTACGACGTGCCGGTCAGCACGCTGTTGCTGCCGCGCTTGCGTGTCACCAGCAAGTTGCTGCTCGTGGGGGCTCTGCCAGCGCCTTTGCTGGCGTTTGCCTGCGCGCTGCCGTGCAGCCTCTCGCGTACGCTCCTGTGGCAGCGTTGGGCAGCCGTGGCAACGCTTGCAGGCCTCGCCGTGCCCGTCAGCGTGCTTGCCAGCGCCGCCTTGCTGTCGGGCATGGGTGGCCCTGCCACCGTTCTGCTCGGCATGCTTGCCGTCCGGGACTTTCGCTTCTTCTCGCGCCTCCTACGCCGCGGCAACAAGGTGCCGTACCTCGTCTACGCACGCGCGTGCGGTATGGCACACGTGCGATCCATATGGCTGGCCGTTCTTTGTCCCATGTGGGGTCAGCTGCTTAGCGTGGTCACACTGTCCTGTGTGACGGCTCTCAGCGCACTCATCCCCATCGAAGTCATCTTTGGCATACCGGGTGCAGGACAGATGGCGTGGACTGCAGCCATGAACCGAGACCTGCCCGTGCTGCTGGCAGTCACGCTGCTGATGGCCACGTGCATCGGCGTAGCGGGCGCGCTGCAGCAGACGTTGCAAGGGGAACGGAGAGTCACCGCATGAAGAAGAGTGCCCTGCTGTGCCTGGCCATCCTGTGTGTCGCAGCCGTCTCCTCGTTGCTGCGTGGACCGATTCCAGCAGATCGCGAAACAGTCAACGCCAGCACTTCAGCGAAGCACTGGGCTGGAACGGATGAATTGGGCCGCGACCGCGCGCAGCGCATGGGCACCGCCTTCCTGATTGGCATGGCGGGAGCCACGGCTGCGGCGTTTCTTTCTACGGGCATCACTCTGGCAGCCGCCATGGCGATCGGTTTTGCAAACCACCCCGTGCGCGCAATCCTGCTCTATTGCAGCGATCTCTTTCTGGCGTTGCCCTGGTTGTTTCTGCTGATGTTGGTGCGCGCGGTGCTGCCGCTCAGCCTGCCGGGGATGCTTTCGGCTGTCGTGACGTACTCGCTGCTGGCGGTGCTTGGCTGGCCGGTGTATGTGCGTGCGGTTAGTGCGCGTGTGGCCACGCTCAGCCTGGCGGATTGGGTTGTGCACGCCCGGGCCAGCGGACTCCGCTTTCGCCGCGTGCTCACGGTTCACGTCTTGCCGCACCTCCTGCCGATTTCCATGACGCAGTTGTTGCTGTGCGTGCCGTTGTTCCTCATTGCGGAAGCAAACCTCGGCAGCCTTGGACTCGGCGTGGGGGAACCGCTGGTGTCCTGGGGCAGTTTGTTGAGCGACATCGCCAGCAGCGCGCAGCGCGCCTCCACGGCCTGGGTGTACCTGCCGCTGTTCCTGCTGGTCGTAACGGTATTCAGCGTGGAAAGCATAGGAGCGGAAGAGTGATGACGGCTCGCGTCTTGAAACATCTAGGCGCGGCACTGTTGCTTGCACTGCAGGTGTTCAGCACCACCGCTGCGGCGCAGCCACCGGCCGACCTGGTCTGGGCCCTGCATGCTGAGCGGGGCACGCTGGACCCGGCAAAGGTCGACGACGGGTC
>CALMRM010000270.1:0-7662 GCA_937871605.1 uncultured Terriglobus sp.
CATCTGTTTCTTCAAAGGCGGGGTGGTGGGCGGTGTGATGGCGGGCCGCGACACCGCATCGCTGGAAGACGGCGGGGGGGCGCGCGCAGCAGACGCCGACGTGGATGACCTTAGCGACATCATCCGTTCGCTCGACAAGGTAGGTCAGGGCGAGTTTTCCATGCACCTTCTGCTTGCCGCCAGAAGCCAAGAGCAGTTGCACGAGACCATTCCCGCCGTGCATCGCCTTTTCGTGGATGCGCGCGCCCAGGTGATCGAAGAGGGACTGGGCAATCTCTCCGCGTTCTACACGATGTTCCCCGGCAACCAGAAGTTCAACGTCTTTCCGCTGTGGCTTGCGGAGGACCACCATGCGCGACTCTCTTCGATTTACGCGCCCAGCATCGGCCATCCACACTCGGATGACCTCGATAACGAATACCTGAATGTCTTCGAAACGCGGACCCGCACACCCTTTTTCCAAGATGCTTTTGTGAATGGCGTAAAGGTTGGGATGGTGCTCGGGCCGACCGGCTCTGGGAAATCCGTGCATTCCAATCAGCACATCGCCATGGAGCTGAAATACGGCGGTTTCGTCTACATCTTCGACATCGGCGGCAGCTACGAAAGCGTTGTGGAGCTCTACGGCGGCAAGGTCGATCGTATCGGCAAAGACGGCCCGCGCGTCAACCCGTTCAGCCTGGAGCCGACCGAAGACAATCTGAAGTTCCTGTACAGCTTCGTCAAGCTCCTGCTCACCAACAGCGGTGCGGAGCTGAAGCCGGAAGACGAGGATGTGATTCTTCCAGCCGTTGAAGGCGTGTACCACCTGGACACAGAAAACCGCCGTCTTGGCAATCTGAACCTGCCCAAGCACCTGGACCGTTACCTGTCGAAGTGGACCGGCAAGGGCGTCTACGCCAGCATCTTCGACAACGTACGCGATGAGCTGGAGCTGGGTCGCGTGCAGTGCTTCGACTTCCAGGGCGTGAACACGGCGCAGTACGCCGACCTCATCGAGCCGCTGATGGTGTGGCTGCTACGCCGGATCAACGCTGTCCTCTACAACCCGGCCAATCTCGGTGTGCCCAAGCACATCGTGATCGAAGAGCTGTTTAGCAGCATGAAGAACCAGCAGCTTCTTGACGCGGCTCTTTCTTCGATCAAGACGGTTCGGAAGAACCTGGGCGGCGTGACCCTCATCGGCCAGTCCGCAACCGACCTGGGCAAGAACGCAGAGAGCATCGTGAACTCCTGCACATCGTTCCTGTTTCTACCGGATGCGACGTTCAACCGCGACACCTACGGCGAGTTGTTCAAGCTGACCACGGAACAGTTGGACCTCTTCGAAAGCCTGCAGCAGCGCGAGGCGCTGTACATCCGGCGCGACGGCCTCACCAAGGTCATCACCTTGAACCTCGACAAGCGCAGCTACGCGAAGTTCTCCACGAAACCGAAGGACCGGGTTCGCCGCGCCAGCCTCATCCAGAAGTTCGGTCTGCGGGAAGGTCTGGAGCGCTTCGCCCAGGGAGAGTACGCATGATGCGGCCATTCGCCCACTCTGCCGTGGAAAGCGCCAGGACCATGCAAAGCACGGCTTCGCACAGCCCCTTGCAAGACGCGTCTGCGTCTTCCACCCTTCCCACCGCAGCGGCCACGAGGTTCACCGAAGTAGAGCTGGAAGCAAGACTCCACAGACAAGGACACATGATGAAAACGCCCACCACACTCTTTCTTGGAGTCAGTCTCGCAATGAGCGCGGCCCAGTGCTTTGCAGCAACGCCCGCTCCAGACACCAAGCACCCGCTCTTTCCAAGCGCACCGCGTACCGTCGTCGTCGTCGATTCCGACACGCCGCCCGTCGTTCGCGCAGGCCTTTTGCAGTCCACCTTGATCCTGCTGCCGGCCGAGGAGAAGGTTGCAACGGTGTTCGGCGGTGACACGGCGAGTTGGGTATTCGACGGCGGCCACGTCGCCAGCCGCTTCATCTCCATCAAGCCGAAGATCGCCGGATCGAGCACGGACGTGCATATCGTCTCGGACCACGGAAACGAATACACCCTGCAGCTCCGCGAAGTGTCGAACGACGGCGACCCGCACTTTGATTCCAAGGTGTTTGTGACGCCGGGCGACCAGGCCGGAAAAGACAAGATCGCCGCGCTGCCGGTGTTTGTTCCTGCAGCAGACTTGGACCGCGCGAAGCGTGAAGCAGCGGAGGCGGCCGCGAGGGAAGCCACGGAGCGCAAAGCCGCGGAGACGAAAGCCGAGGCCTACCGGAGCGCATATCCCGGCCAGCTCCATTTCGATTACACGTGGGACCGGAAGAAGGCCGGACTGCTGGGATTGCAGGAGGTATGGCGCGACGACAAGTTCACCTATCTGCGCGGCAAGTTCCAGGAGACGCCCGTTCTCTACGAGCTGAAGGACGGCAGGGGCTCGCTCATCAACTGGGATTACAGTGACGGCCTTTACACCGTTCCGAAGACGGTTCTGCAGGGCTATCTCACCATCGGCAAACAGCGCGTGGATTTCCGCAAGGAAGGGAACTAACCCATGTCTCAGAACCCTTCGATCTTAGAGCCGGAAGACGACGACCTGAAGCCCGGCGCAGTCCCAGAGCAGCCGGAAGCCCAAGCCACGAAGAAGTTCAACCTGAAGGTGGTTGGCGGGATCGCCGCCGTCATCCTCGTCATCGGCCTTGCGAACGTACGCAGCGCGACCAAGCAGATTCCGATTGCGAACAGCGCCGTGATGAAACCCGCGTCTCCGAACGCGACACAGGTAGGTGCGTTCGAGCGGCAGCAACAGCTTCTCCAGCAAAAGGACGCAGAAGATCGTGCGCGTCGTGAGCTGATGGCCGCGCAGAATGCGCAGCTTCAGCAGGAGCAAGAGGTTCCTGGCCCAGAGTCATCGATCGCAGCACCGATGACCCAGGCCCAGCGCGACGCCATGTATGGCAAGGACAATCCCAATGCTCCTCAGAAGACCTCCGGGCAGTCCCAGGCACAGGCCGAGGCCAAGCAGCGCCAGCTTGAGCGGGAACGCCAGCATCAGGAAGCGCTCAACAGCGACACCGTAGCCATCGACTTTGCAAGATCGGCGCCAGCCTCCGGTAATGCCACCACCGACACCAAGGTAGAAGCCGCATCCGCCGAGATGCCAACAGCCCAGCAGGGAACTGATGTCGCCCAGGAAGGCGGGAGTGCTCTACGCACTGCGTCTGTCTCCACGCCGCAGCGCAAAGACCGCATGGGCCAGTACGACTTCGACGGGTATCAGGGACGGCTCTACCGCGTGTTTGAGGGCACGGTGTTTGAGGGAGTGCTGACCAACCACATCGACGGTGGCTTCAACGGCCCCCTGATCGTGATGCTCACCACGGACTACTACTCCCACGACCACCAGCAGCTTTTGCTCCCGCAGGGAACGCGGCTCATCGGTCAGGTGCAGAGTGTTTCCGGTGCAGGGCAGCGCAAGCTTTTCGTCACGTTCAATCGCGCCATCTGCCCCGATGGTTTCTCGCTCGACCTCACCAAGTTCATCGGCCTCGACCCGCTCGGAACGACCGGACTTGCCACGAACGTGAACAACCACTACCTAAGTTCTTTCGCCGCCGCCGCAGCGGTTGGCGGCATCGGCGGACTTGCACAGGTTGGCAACAACGGAAGCATCCTTGACGCCAACACGCAAATCCGCAACGGGATCTCCGCGCAGACTGCGCAGGAGTCGGAGCAGATCTTGAACAAGTTCCTCAATCGTCTGCCCGTGATCACCGTAAAGGAGGGCTCCCGAGCACGCATTTACATCACGCAAGACATGCTCATTCCTAGCTACGCGGAACATCGCGTGGACCCGTCCCTCTAACGCTTCCACAACGGAGGACGCATGAAGGTCAATCTCACCCGAAAGAAGAAGTGGATCATCGGAGGCGCGCTCGCACTTGCGACCGCTACTCCGAGCTTCGCTCTCTTCGGCCTTGGCGATATCGTCTTCGATCCGACGAGCTACGCGTCGCTGGTCAGCCAGCTTTCCACGCTCACGAAGATGTACACCACGGCATCCAGCCAGTACACCAGCTTCAAAAACAACGTCGTCAACTTCAGCTTCAAACAGCAGTGGCAGACGGCGTTGAACAGCATGAAGAACGTCCAGGTGCGCAACACCTACGGCGAAACAAACGGCATGACCGCAGCGCTTGACCAGAACTCCACAACTGCCGCAACCACGGCATGGACGAACTCTGGTGTTGCGCTTTCCTCGAATACCAACACTTACCTTGCTGGTGAAACGGCCGGAAACAGTGACAAGCTCACCCAGCTTGCCATTGTGGAGACATCGGACACAGTATCACCAGACTGCCTAAACGCGATCGGCTCCTACCGCGCGGCACGGGCAGCTTCCGTATCAGCGAATGCAAGCCTGCAAGCAAACCAGCTTGACGGTTCCAGCGCCACCAACAGCGAGGTCCAGCAATTGAACCTCGTGAACGCATCCGCTGCCCAGCAGCTCAATGAGCAGCAGGCCCAGGGTGCGCTGCACGCTTGTATTGCACAGCAGCAAACGGTGCAGAACATGCAACAGCGCAACACCATGGCGCATGACCTCAACCTCTCCGCAAGCATTGCAGCAGAACACGCGGCCAATCCGACTGCCTACGTGAACTCCACTGCAACGTACACGGATTACCTGCCTTAGCCTTGGAGGGTGCGGTTCAGATACGACCGCACCCTACTAAGGAAAGGGAAACCATGAACAAGATTTCGATGATGTTGCTCACCGCTGTATGTGTCCTCGCCGCAGGCTGCAAGACAGGAAGCCCCACACAACCGACAGCAAACCAGCAGCCGGCGCAGAGCAGTTCCGCTCCGGTACAAGCACCGACCAGCTCGCCACAAGTAGACAACTGCGACGCCATCTCTGATCCAGTCCTAGCCGAAGATTGCCGGTTCGACAAGAAGGTAGCTGCCGCCAAGAAGAAGCACAACTCCACCAATGTCGTGAAGCACAGTCCCGGTTCTATTCAGCAACCCTAAGACCCTCAGAGGCGAAACCCCATGCCTGGCATAGATTGGCTCTATCAGTTCACCAACAACCTCACTGCCCTCACAACCGCGAATGGTGGAGCGCTAACGAACCTCGGTCTGACGCTCCTGAGTTTCATTGCGTTCATGCAGCTCGTGAAGATGGTTGTCACGTTCAGCACATCGAACATGAGCTTCAGCTTCAACCCTGCTCCGCTTGAGGGCGGTGAGATTGTCCGGTTTATGCTCCGGCTCGGCTTCTGCTGCATTCTCGAAACCTATTGGATCAATCCGTTGCCTGGTGCGAGCTGGGGGTTCAACAAGCTATTTTCTGCGGCTGCACAGGAGATCGTGAAAGCGCTGGATCAGAATACGCAGGCACAGCTCACGCAAGTCATTGGAGAAGCCTGGACGAAGACGCCTAAGCCATCTGTGATTGCGGTGTTCGAGACGTTTGAGTACATCTACGTCCAGATACTTACCGGACTCGCCGCAGCGATCATCTTCGTCATCAACGTAAGTTCCTTCATCTTCTACGCTGTGACGGCGCTCTTCGGCCCCCTGTTTATTCCGCTCTACATGACTGAGAGCTTTCGCGGAAAGTTCTTCCAGTTCTTTGATGTCCTGATGAGCTGCGCGATGATCCGCGCGGGAGCGGCTGCTTTTATTTTCGTGTGGTCTGGATGCTGGACGACCTTCCTCCAGCAGACCTTTAACGGCGACTACTCAATCGGTATGTGGATGGCGAACATCTTGCCGGTGACGATGGTGTTCATCGCTTTCGTCATCAACATGCTCTTCATTCCGCAGATCACCCAAGCAATCTTTGGAGGCGGAGCGGGCTTAACTGCTTCCGCTCAAAACATCATCACCCGGATCGCGTTGCGTGGCGGTGGAGGCCGATAGTGTCACAGCCTGAGTGGGAACACAGGAACGAAAACGGGTATGGCTTCGGCGGGCCTTACGGCTTCAACAGCATGTCTGCCACCTTCATTCCTCGCTCAACTGCCCGCATCATTTGGCGCTGCACACTCTTCGTATTGCTGTGTGCTGGCCTCGCTGGGGCTGCTTTTCAAGCGTACGTCTGTACTCGCCTAGCCACGCGGATCATGTCCGAGCCGCATACACACGCCAAAGCACCTACACACAGAAGGGAAACATGCAGATGATTAACGACCTCAACCGCACGATGCTCACGGGCCACGTCGGAGCCGATGCCGAACAGCGTAGCGAGACAGCCCCTGTCACGTTCAACGTTGCCACGTCGGACCGGTGGGTAGACGACAAGAACCAGCGCCAGAGCCGCACCGATTGGCATCCTGTCGCTGTCTTCGGGAACCTGGGTAAGTACGCTGCCAACCTTAAGAATCGAGAACGAGTGTAAGTTGAAGGACAGAGAATTACGCGCAGCTATGAGAAGCCTGCCGGTGATGGGACCGTGACCGTCTCCGTGACGGAAATTGTTGCCACCCAGATCGAGCGCGTCGCGGCAGCCAGCACCGAGAGCGAATGAAACACGACGCGTCCCGCGTCCCCCTTGCAACCCGAATGAGGAGCTGAAGCATGGCAACACAGATCGCACCACTCACCGACGCCGCGTACACCCCGGAGCAGGCCGTGCTCACCGATACCATCGCCAACGAGGTGTACGCCGCGCACTACAACGAACGCAGGACGAGCCGTATCATCATCGGCGGTCTTTCCGTTCTGCTGCTGGGATCGTTCGCCAGCATCGTCGCCCTGGCGCACAAGCCGACGATCAACCGCTACATCCGTATCGACGAGATGGGCAAGGCCCAGGCCATCGTCTATAGCGACCTGAACTACTCGCCGCAGGAGGGTGAGGTGCGTACCTACCTCACCGATTGGGCCAACTACCGCTACACGTTGAGCCGGGAGACCGTCGCGAAGAAGTACCCGCTCAACTACTACTTCCTCTCCCAGACGCTAGCGACACAGCTCATGGGCGAGGACAACGCCAACCACACCATCTCGCAGGTTGCATCCGGTCAGGTCGAGCAGAGTGACGTGGACGTGCGCAACGTCACCATCACCAGCATGGCTAAGGAGCAGGTTCAGGGAGCGGTACTTGCGAAGGGCACGGCGCTGGTGAGCATCGACAAGCTCTACTCACCCCGCAACTCCAGAGAGCCGCGAACGGAGCACTGGATGCTCTCCGTCACGTACTACCTGAATCCCAAACAGGTGTCGGACCAGGCCAAAGTCTTTCCGCAGTTCGAAACGATAAACCCACTCGGTCTGACCATCACCGAGTTCCACGAGAACCGCATGGGCATCGATCAAGTTCATGCTGCCGGAACCACACTCCCGACATCGCAAGCCTCGACAGCACGCCCACTCGCACCACAAAGCCCATTCCTTCCGACGCCCCAGCCGGCAACACCAGCCGTAGCGCAGCCAGGAGTCGCGCAGTGAGCTACGACCTCATCCTGCCGTTCTTTCCTGAAGAGATTCGGACGCTGTTGTTAGACCCAACCATCTCCGACCTGATGGTTAACGGCACGAGCGGCGTGTATGCCGACCGTGCCGGCGTGGTGGAGCGGGTGAGGCTTACCGAGGCGTACACCAATGAGCGTCTGACTGCTGCCATCGAGCGTGTTGCGCGCAAGCTGGGGCAGGACCTCACACACCAGAACCCCAT
>CALMRM010000270.1:7672-9156 GCA_937871605.1 uncultured Terriglobus sp.
ATCCTGAACACACGCTTGCCCGATGGTTCGCGTGTCGCTGTGGTAGGTCCGCCCGCGTCGATTGGAGGGCCGACGCTCACCATTCGTAAGTTCAACAAGTGGTACAGCAGCGATGAATTGGTGGAGAGCGGCAGCCTACCACTCCATGTGCGGGATTTCATTGTGTCCCTCATCATGGAGCGCAAGAACGGCATCATCGCGGGTGGAACCGGCAGTGGCAAAACCACGCTGCTGAAAGCGCTCCTCGACCACGTTCCAGCGACCGAGCGCCTCTGCGTGATCGAGCAGCCAGCAGAGCTTCAGGTGTTGCAGCCGAACACGGTTCGCTGGGAAGCCGTCGATGCGATTCCGGGTCAGGTCGCCATCACGCCGAGTGAGCTTCTTGCCGCAGCGTTGCGTCACAGGCCGGACCGGATCGTGATGGGCGAGATACGGAATGAAGCAGGCTACGACTTGCTCCAGGCGATGAACACCGGCCACGGTGGAACACTTTCCACGATCCACGCCAGCTCCGCGGTTGATGCGTTGAACCGACTTTCCAATCTTGCGTTGAGTGCCAAGCCCAACCTGAATCACGGCTTCATGCGGAGTGAGACCGCAAAGGCCATCGACTATGTCCTGTACTGCGAGCGCGCAGCGAACGGGCGTCGTCAGGTGCGCGAGGTGATCCAGGTTAACGACTACACGTTCAGCACCGAGCAGTTCCAGTGCGAGGTGATCTACTCCGTCCACCAGCCCAAGCTCATGCGAGAGATCGCAGTTGTCGGCGCATCGGCTGAAACACCCAAAGCGCAGTTCGCCTAACCAGAAAGAGAGAGGAATCCACCATGGCGTTGTTCAAAGTGAAGACTTCCAAGAAGGTTGAGACCAGCATCAAGTTGGAAGAGTCAACCGCGAAGATGCTTGACCGGTACGCTCACTTCCACGAGGGAAGTGCTGACGATGTAGTGAACGAGGCGCTGGAGTACGTCTTCTCGCACGACAAAGAGTTCGCCAAGTACCTAGAGCAGAACAGTAGCACCGACGTTCCTTCGTCCGTACGCATCAAGAAGGCTCCCGGCTCTGCTAAGGCTGCGAAGTCTGCAGCGAACGGCAACGGCGATCATGCGTCGGCTGCAACGCCAGCAGCAACGGCGCCTGCGAAGTAAGCGCATCGAGCGCTGAGCTTCGCAGCATAAAGAGCAGCGGCAAATCAGCATCATCGGCTTACACAAACTGTGCGTGGCACGTGAAAGTCCGAGGGATGCGCTTTGCGCATGAAGAGGATGACACTCCACCCCTTCCAGGGTGTCGTTGCAGAGCACTAAGGGTGCTCTGGAGCAACCCGCAACAAGGCAAACAACTTAGCAGTTGTGGGGTGCTCTGGAGCACCTTAAGGGTGCTAGTTAGCACCCTGAGAAAGAGCGTGATGAACCAAACATCTCTCTACCAATCAGCTCCCATGGAAGATCGCATACGGCGAGCTTCCGGCAGGCATGCAAGGA
>CALMRM010000270.1:9166-9559 GCA_937871605.1 uncultured Terriglobus sp.
CTTGAGTCGGCCGCAATCCGTTCGGGAAAGGCTTTGGGAGAGTGGAGCCGAGAAATTCTTCTTTCAGCGGCGAGAGGCGAAGGCGTCACGCCCGAGTTCACCGAGATTGTCGCTATGCGTGCGTTGCTCATTGCCACTTTGCGCAACCTTGCTTGCGGCAAGACGATGACGCCGGAGGCGTTCGGTGAGGAGCTGAAGAACATCCGGCAGAACAAACACACGTCGGCTGCGCAGCTTATGCAGCAGTACCAAGACAAGGAGACGGAGCGATGAACCAGAAGCAGAACTGGGGCCGCAAAGAAACCATCGTGTGGCCTCCACACGCTCCGATCTACACGTTCAGCGCGCTCGGTCTAGCCGTCCTCGCGACTGTTTTTCTCGTGTGGCAGCATA
>CALMRM010000270.1:9569-23279 GCA_937871605.1 uncultured Terriglobus sp.
ACGTACATGCCAACGTATGTACAGGCGACCATCGGAGCCGCGTTCAAGCAGCACGGCAAGTACCGTCTGCTTTTCGTCGGAGGCTCGAAGGCTAAACCGCGCCTCGCCATGCCAGCCGACTTCGCGGGCAGCTTCACTACTCTTCCCGATGGGAAGCCCGGCCCTGCCGCACTCTCCGAGATTGCTAAGCACCAGGGCTACTCGCTCGTCTTTCATGGGGTGGAGCGGGACTACAACGACGCGAACCTGAGCCGATGGTTGCGTGATGCGGTGTTCGAGCGCCAGGGCATGATGAACATCTACGGAACGGCTCTGGCGGAAGGCTTTGCCGTCCTGCTTATCTCCCTCATCTTTGCTGGCCGGGCAGACGTGAAGCGCTTCCGTGAGCTGAAGTACGGACGACGCCTGAAGGGTCCGATCATGACCACACCGGCCAAGTTCAATCGTGCGCTGAAGGCGGACGGGCTCGCGATCCAGACGGCCGAGAAGCCGTCTCTCTTCCATCGTGACACCAAGCTCCGCATTCCGAAGAGCGCCGAAGCGAAGCACATTCAGATCATGGGAGACACCGGAGTTGGCAAATCGACGCTCATCAAAAGTCTGCTGAAACAGATCGCAGAGCGAGGCGAGACGGCCATTGTGTATGACCCAGCAGGCGAGTTCACGGAGGCTTTCTACAACGCGAAGCGGGGCGACTGGATTCTGAATCCGCTGGACGCGCGGACGCCCTACTGGACGCCATCAAGTGAGCTGCGCAACGATGCCGAGGCCCGGACCATCGCGGCTTCCATGTACCAGCCGCGCGAGGATAAGCGGGGCGAGTTCTTCACCGACACACCGCAGAAGATCTTCGCCCACCTCCTGAAGTACCGGCCGACGCCGCAGGAGTTGGTGGAGTGGATGTCGAACGAAAAGGAGATCGACAAGCGCCTGAAGGGAACGGAGCTGGCGAACTTCGCTCCGAAGAATGCGCCCCAACAGAGAAGCGGTGTGCTGGCCTCTCTGGGCCTCGTGGCGGATAGCTTGCGGCTGCTGCCGAGTGCGGCCGAGGCAGAGCGTGAGTGGTGCGCCACCGAGTGGGCCGACGAACGCAAGGGCTGGATTTTCCTCACGTCCACCGAGGCCGAGCAGGACGCGCTCCGTCCTTTGCACTCGCTTTGGATCGACCTGCTGGTGCTCCGTCTGCTTACCAAGCCGAATCCAGGGCAGACCAAGGTGTGGCTGGTGATCGACGAGCTGGCCAGCCTGCAGCGGCTCCCGCAGTTCCACACGGCACTAACCAAAGGCCGCAAGAGCGACAACCCCATCGTGTTCGGCTACCAGGGCAAAGCCCAGCTCGAAACAATCTACGGCCACCTCGCGGAGGTGATGCTGTCTCAGCCAACAACCAAGTTCATTTTGCGCACCGCGGAGCCGAACGCGGCGAAGTGGGCCGCGGAGTTAATTGGCGAGGTCGAGATCGAGCGGGTGAGGGAGACCGTCGCAGACGGCAAGCGACAGGGTAAAAGCTTCACTTTAGACCGGCAGATCGAGCCGTTGGTGATGAAGTCCGAGGTGGAAGGCCTGCCCGACCTTCACACCTTCGTGAAGATTAACAACTACGTCTCCCGGTTCAGCTTTCCGCACGTCAGCTTTCCAAAGATTGCCGACTCGCTCGTGCCTCGGAAAATCCCGGAGTCCACGCTTTGGCTTGACCCTTCCTTGCTCGTCGATGAGCCGGAGGAGGATGACGAAGGAACAAAGCCGGCAGCTTCCGTCTGGCAGACCGCACCCGCCGTGCTGACCGAGGACCTTACGGAGGAGGCGAGACGGCGACCGGACGGGCACGTTGCGGTCCTGAGCAGCGACGACGAGCCGAAGCAGCTCCCGTTGCTGGTGCCACCGGCAGTTGCACCGCTGGCCGAGAACATCCAAGACCATCTCTAGGCGACCATGCTGACCATTTCCAAGGCGATCAACGCGGCCCAGGCGCAGAGTTACCACAAGCTGGAGTACACCAGCGACGCGCAGAGCTACTACAAACAAGACGACACCGTGAAGGGCGAGTGGCAGGGCAAGCTTGCCGCTTCACTCGGTCTTCAGGGCGAGGTCGCACCGCTGGAGTTCTCTCGTCTGACAGAGGGTAAACATCCGCAGACCGAAGAGCAGATGGTGAAGCATCGAGAGGGTAAGGAGTACACCAACGCGGAGGGCGAGACGGTAAAGCCGGTGGAGCATCGGGCCGGTTGGGACGCAACCTTTTCCGCTCCCAAATCTGTTTCGCTGACCGCTCTCGTTGGAGGGGATGACCGTGTGCGGGACGCGCACCGGGCCGCAGTGACAACGGCTCTAGAAGAGCTGGAGAAGTACACCCATGCGCGAATCGGCGGCAACAACCCAGCCGAGCAGACGGGCAAGTTCATCGCAGCCAAGTTCGAACACGACACCGCGAGACCAGTGGATGGATATGCCGCGCCCCAGCTCCACACTCATGCCGTCATCTTCAATGTGACGGAGCGAGCAGACGGATCGACGCGCGCGCTCCAGCCCCAGGCGCTCTTCGAATCGCAGAATTACGCGACCGCCGTGTACCAATCCGCACTCACCCTGCAGCTCCGCAAGTTGGGTTACGAAATCGAGCCAGGGCAGAGCGGCGCACCGGAAATCAAGGGCTACTCGCAGGCGTACCTTGACGCTTCGAGCCCGCGTTCCCAGCAGATCAAAGAACAGATGGAGCGCGCCGGATTCCAAGGACCGGAAGCCGCGCAGATCGCGGCACATGCCACCCGCGACCGGAAGCAGACCCTCACGCCCGCCGAGGTTCTGGCGGCTCACAAAGAGATGGCTGCGGACTTTGGCAACCAGCCGCAGCAGGTCGTGGCAGCGGCGAAGGAGCGAGCCGTCAGCCAGGCGCAGCCCGGCCTCCACACCGACGCGCGAGACGCCGTCAGCTTCGCGCGAGACAAGGTATTTGAGCGAGAGGCGGTAGGAGATGAACGCCTCATTATGGGCGAGGCTTTGCGTCGTGGGATGAGTGAAGTCAGTTTCCAAGACGTGCAGCAGGAGTTCAGGCGCCAGCGCGAGGAGGGCGAGTTCCGCAGCGTTCCAGGACAGAAGTACAGTTCCGGCCGGACCTTTACTACGCCGGAGACGATTGCGGCCGAGCGTGCGAACGTGAGGCAGGTCATAGAAGGGCGCGATGCTGTCCGCCCGATGCTCAGCGAAACGATGGCAGAGCGGCAGGCCATGTCGCGAGAGTTGTTCAACGAAGCACAGCGGAGCGCCGTCCGCGAGGTATTGACCTCCACCGACCGGGTCCACGGTTTACAGGGGCTGGCCGGAGCCGGAAAAACCTCCAGCCTAGCCGCCATCCGCGAAGGCGCAGAGCAAGGCGGCTATAAGGTTGAGGGCTTCGCCCCAACTTCCAAAGCCGCTGGCCAGCTCCGTGAGGCGGGGATCGAGGCCAACACTCTCCAAAGCTTTCTTGCGCGAAAGACAGATGCTTACGCTGCCAGCAGACATCTCTACATGCTGGACGAATCGAGCCTTGCCAGTACCAAGCAGATGCGTGCTTTCCTCGAAAAGATCAAACCCGAGGATCGCGTGTTGGTGATCGGAGACACGCGCCAGCACCAGGGCGTTGACGCAGGACGACCGTTCCAACAGATGCAGGAAGCGGGCATGCAAACGGCCCGACTCGAAACGATCGTGCGACAGAAAGACCCGGAGCTGCTTCGCGCGGTGGAGCACCTTGCCAAGGGTGAGACGGAGAAGGGGATCGCTCTTCTCTCCGCACAAGGCCGCGTCACGGAACTTTCCAAGGGTCAGGAGCGCATCGACGCGATCGCGCGGGACTACGCAGCCAGGCCGGAAGGCACGTTGATTGTTTCGCCCGACAACCGGAGTCGGCAGCAGATCAACGAGGCCGTGCGTGGTGAATTACAAAAGGCCTGCAGGCTTGGGGACGGCAATCAGCAGTTTCAGACGCTCTCCCATCGCTCCGATATGACCGGGCCGGACCGCACCTGGGCAGCCATGTATCGTGCCGGGGACGTGGTGCAGTACGACCGTGGGAGCAAGGCCGAGAACATCGAGCGCGGAGCCTTCGGCACCGTTCGCGCGACCGACCCCGCGACGAACCGGCTCACCGTCGAGCTGGGGGACGGCACCAGCGTCAGCTACCACCCGAAACGCATCTACGGCGTGAACGTCTACCGCGAAGTAACGCGAGAGCTTGCGACCGGCGACCGCATCCAGTTCTCAGCACAGCACAAGGAGCTTGGTGTCGCCAACCGTGATCTAGGGACGGTAACGAAGATCGAGCCGGACCGCCTCACAGTGCAGATGGAGGGCAAGGAGCCGCGTTCCATCAGCTTCAATCCTTCGGAGTTCCGGCAGTTCGACCACGGCTACGCCGTTACATCGCATAGCTCGCAAGGGCTCACGTCCAATCGGGTTATCGCCCACTTCGACACGGATTCCAGTCAGAGCCTTATCAATCAGAGACTCGCTTATGTAGCTATCTCGCGGGCGTCGGAGGACGCTCGCATCTATACGAACAACGCTGAGACACTGGGCCAGCGGCTTGCCACAGACGTGACCAAAACCGCCGCTTTGGACTTCAGCCATAAGGCTGAGCGACAGGAGTTCGTTCAGCCCGCCCAGGCGCACAAGCCGGTTCAGGTTCACGAGTACAACAACCCGGATTCGCGTCTCGCGGCCGTGGCCGCAGACTATTCCGCACGGCCGGAGAAGTCCGTGATCGTGGCTCCGAACAGGGAGGAGCGTGACGAGCTGACCCAGCTAGCCCGCGCGGACCTGTACGCGCAAGGGAAACTCGGACGTGTCGCTCACGCCGTGCCGGTGTTGGTGGAGAAGAAAGAAGAAAGCCGGTACCGCGTCGAATCCTACGAACCAGGGGACAAGATTCAATACCGCAAGGGTAGTTCCATCGAACACATCCCGAACGACAGCCAGGCCACGGTGATTTCTACAAAGCCGAAGGGCAATCTCTTGACCGTGCAGATCGACACCACGCGCGATGAGGTCACCT
Organism: uncultured Terriglobus sp.; assembly: GCA_937871605.1. GTDB lineage: Bacteria > Acidobacteriota > Terriglobia > Terriglobales > Acidobacteriaceae > Terriglobus. Next base: position 14,602 of record CALMRM010000270.1, read on the forward strand.
ACAGCCCATCGCAGCTTCGCGCCCAAACGCGCGAGAGCCGTTTGTACCGGGAAGAAGTTCGGGAGATCGCCGAGGGGGAACGCATCCGCTTCACCAGTTCCGACCGGGAGATGGGAGTGCGGCAAGGGGATCTTGGGACCGTGACCCGCATCGGCCAGGACCGTTCCATGATGGTGCAGCTCGACTCGGGAAAGATCGCGGAGCTTTCGCCCGAGAAGACCCGACGCATCGACTATGGCTACGCCGTCGATGGCACCCAGAGCATTCGTGCAGACCGGATCATCGCGACGGGCGACCAGCTCTCGCAACGGAACCTGCAGAGCGTCTCTCCAAAAGCGGAGCTGGCGATGTATCCCGGCAGTGCAGCCGCGCCAGAAGCCCAGAGCATCAAGAACGAAGCTATCGCTCCAGCTATCGTGCAACAGCAGCCGCCCGTGCAGCGCCATGACTACGGCATCGGCTTTTAGCATCACTTAACTCGACAGAGAGGTTCCGAATGTTCCGAACACGCATCGCCATTGCAGCTCTTCTTGCAGTCCCCGCAGCTTCGCACGCACAAAGCGCACAGTGGCAGCAGGACCAAAGGACAGAGAGCCAGGTGCAGCAGGCAATCACGGCGACAGGCATTCCTTCGATTCTGTCGAGTGTGAACAACGGCGTCGTGACACTCACTGGTAACGTGCGGACTGACGAAGACAAAGCGCGCGTTTCCCAGAGTCTCGCCAACATCGGCGGCGTGAAAACCGTCATGAACAACCTCACTGTCTCGCGCGCCATGCAGACAGCCCCAGCAAAGCCGGCGATGCTTGTGGCGGGGACGACCCTCCCGATTCGGTTGAACGGGGAGATCGACACGAAGACCGCGAAAGCCGGCGACACCTTCCAGGGCACCATCTCCGCGAATGTCCTCTCAGGAGCTAACGTCGCTCTGCCCACCGGCACACCCGTAACCGGGAGGGTGGTGGAGTCGAAAGCCGCAGGCCGTCTTCGCGGAGCGGCCGAGTTGTCCCTTGAGTGGTGAGCTTGCAGCTCAACGGCCAGCCTGTGGCAATCACAACGCGGGAGCTTTCCAGCAAGAACACCGGACGCGGAACCAGCACGGTAGCCAGGACGGGCGGCGGTGCAGCGTTGGGCGCGATCATCGAAGGCATCGCCGGTGGTGGAGCGGGTGCAGGCATCGGCGCGGCCAGCGGCGGTGCGCTCGGTGTCGGTTCCAACATCCTTCGCCCAGGTCAGCAGATCATCCTCAAGCCGGAAGCTCTGCTGCAATTCCAGACTGCTTCGAACCTCGACCTCGCGGCGCAGCCAGGAGCGAACAATTCCAACAGCGGGCCGTCTCTCGCCTCACAGTCTGCTGTGACCGGGGAGAGTATTCCTGGCCAGCCCGACCCCTACACGTTCGATATTGTTGGCCTCAAGCTGGGGATGACCGCACAGCAGGCTTCGAATGCGATCACCACGCGTGTCCCGTCCATCAGCAAAGGCACGTTCGAACCGGGTTCACCCCAGTTCACGTCTACTCAATTTCACCGCGAAGATGAGGTGATATCCGGGTCACAAAGGCGACTCACCACTTCGGGATTGGTCGGATGAGCGAGAAGGTCCTCAATCATTTGCGTCAGCGATCCTGCCACGGCCGGTCTCCTTCTCGTGTCTCTGATTGGTTGAATTGTACGCATGCGGCAAACGAGTTTCTTTGCTGCGGGCGCTTACTCAGTGTAAAGATCATTGGAGGCAGGGATGCGTAAAACCGGCTCTGAGTCTGCAGGAATGCTCAAAACACTGGATGAGTTTTATAAGGCCGAGAGTTCCTATCTGGCTGCGGGCGGCGGCGACTTTAGCCCCATTGCAGCCACGCTGGATCCCCAATGCGTTATCTACCAGCCTCGTTCACTTCCTTACGGAGGCGAGTGGCATGGGCACGATGGCTTTGAGCGTTGGATGCGTTTGTTTACCGCGATGTGGGCTTCTCTTGAGGTGAAAGAACCCCAGCAACTGCTCATGGATGAGGTCGTCATCAGTCGCTCTCATGTTTACGCGGAACGGCGTGGAAGCGGGGAAAAGTTCGACTGGCCTTTGCTGCAGTACTTTACGTTTCGCGAAGGACTCATTCTGGAGCTCTGGCCCTTTTACTGGGACACGGCTACGCTTCTTGCTCAGTTAAGCTCGCCGATGCACGACCAATAAGAACGTTCACGTCGCCAGTGCAGACGATGGCGACAGCCGCAAGGGAACCTGGCCCGTTCTCAGTTTTATGAGATTTCTGGAAAGGAATCGATGAGTCAAGAGAAATCACCAAAACAGGCCCTCCAAGCCTTTTACGATGCGGAGACGGAATACATGCAGGCAGAAGGTCTGGCGAGCTTCGACCAGATCGCCGCCAGTCTCGATCCGGCAGTCGTCCTGCATCAATCCCCCGATTTGCCCTTTGGTGGGGAGTACGTGGGCCACAAACAATACGAGCAGTGGGCGATTGCCATGAAGACCCTTTTCGACAGGCTTGAAGTCGCTGAACAGGAATGGTTCGAGAGTGGAGACAAGGTGATCGTGGTCTGTCGGTTCAAGACACGTTCCCGCACAAATGGGTCGTCGCAGGATTTACCCATGGTCCAGGTCGTGACGGTGCGACAAGGGCTTATCACGGATTTCCGTCCCTTTTACTGGAATGTGCCCTCCTACGTCAGTGCAGCAAAGCCAGACGACGCTCGGTAATCACCATTTCGATGTACACGGATCGCTGAAATAGTCGGATAGCTCAGCTGCACTGCAAAGTAGCTCGTTGTCTAAAGCTGGCCCGAGACCTGAGAAGCTGCGAAACAGTTGATCCTAAATGCTTCCAGCGATCTTGCGAAGGCTGCTACGCAGCCACATGTGAGGTGCGTCGCTATCCATGCGTGGGTGCCAGGCCATCAGGTATCTGAACTTGCCCATGGGCTTGGGTGCCTTCGTGATTCTGAGCTCCGCGTGCAGGCTCTCCGGGAGTATTGCCATGCGCTTCGGGATGGTCGCCACGAGGTTGGTTCCGGCCACAGCTTGAATTGCAACGGAGAAGTATGGAACCCGAAAGGCGACATGCCGCTTCTTGCCGATCGCTTCCAACCGCTGATCCGGTATGGTCTGCAAACCATCCAGGATGGTGACGCCGATATGTTGCGCATCTAGATACTGCGGTAGCGTCAACGTGTGGCCATAGGCGCTCTTCTTCGCCACGATGCAAACGAAATCCTCCTCAAAGATCGTTACACGGCAAAGGTGGGAAGGAACGTTGCCGTCGTCGGCATGGAGAAGCAGGTCGATGCGGCCCCGATCCATGGCATCGAACACACCATCTACCAGGGAATGTACGGTGAAGCAGAGGTCCTTTCCGGCAGCTAAAAAATGTTTTGCAAGCGGTGCCGCGAGGACGCGTGCGGCATAGTCTGTCCCGGCCAGACGAAAGTGGGCTGCTTCCTCAGAAGGGTTGAACTCTCCACCGGAAAGCAACCGATCCAAGCGTGGCAGTACGGATTCAACTTCCCGAAGAAGCTTTTCACCTTTTGGGGTAAGTTCATACTCACCCGATACCCGCACCAGCAGATCGTCGCCAAACAACTCACGCAGCCGTTGCAAGGCCCGCGTGACAGCCGGCTGGCTTAATAAGACACGTTCCGCCGCCCGGGAAACGTTACGTTCTTCCGCGAGCACGGCGAAGATCACCAGAAGGTTGAGATCGGCTTGGCGTAGCTGCGTGAAGCGCATAGTGGCTATCAGCATTATGCATGGTGCGGCTTACTACTGGAAGGCTTCTAACCCTTCAGACACGAGCGATAAGCAATCGGGCGTGCAAGGGAGAACAGCATGAGCAAATCGGTTCTTGTTACGGGAGCGTCCGGCGGGATCGGACAGGAGATTGCAAAGCGGTTGGCGGCGGATGGCCTTTCCGTGGTTCTGAACTACTCAGGAAAGCCAGACGAGGCAGACAAAGCCGTTCGGGACATCAAGGCCGCAGCAGGCAAGGCGATCGCGGTGAAGGCAAACATCTCTGAGGAGAAAGACGTTAAGCAGCTGTTTGAGCGTGCACTCTCCGAGTTTGGACACCTTGACTGCGTAGTGCACAGCGCAGGGATTATGCCGTTGTCGCCCATCATTAAGAACGACGTAGAGCTGTTCGACAAGGTGATTGCGACCAATCTACGCGGCACTTTCCTCGTGCTGGCGCAGGCGGCGCAGCATGTCGCAGACGGTGGCCGCATCCTGGCGCTTTCAAGCAGCGTGATCGCAAAGTCCACACCGACCTATGGAGCGTACATCGCTTCCAAAGCTGGCGTCGAAGGCCTGATCAAGGTGCTTGCGGCTGAGCTACGAGGACGCAACATCAGCGTCAATGCCGTGGCACCCGGCCCTGTTGCCACGCCGCTTTTCCTAAACGACAAATCTCCGGAGCAGATCGAGCAGCTCAGCAAGATTGCTCCCTTCGAGCGGTTGGGTGAGCCCGTGGACGTGGCTCGGCTTGTGTCTTTCCTGGTGTCACCGGATGGCGGCTGGATCAACGCCCAGGTGGTTCGCCCCAACGGCGGCTTCGCCTGAGCAAAAGGAGAACAGCATGAAAGAAGTCATCCTCATTACGGGTACGTCCAGTGGGTTTGGCGCACTCACCGCGCGCGCACTCGCCGTGGCAGGCCACACTGTCTACGCGAGCATGCTCGACACCAAAGGCAAAAACGCCGCGATCGTCAAAGAGTTCGCACGGTTCCAAAAGGACCGCAATGTTGATCTACAAACCATCGAACTGGACGTCACGTCGGAGAAGTCCGCCGACGCAGCTGTCAGCTTGATTGTGAAAGAACATGGCCGGCTCGACATCATCGTTCATAATGCGGGCCACATGGCCTATGGACCGGCGGAAGCGTTTACGACGGAGCAGTTCCAGGAACTCTACGACATCAACGTGTTGGGAACACAGCGGGTGAACCGCGCGGCCCTGCCCCAGCTTCGGAAACAAAAGCGGGGCCTACTGGTATGGGTAGGCAGTACCAGCACACGCGGCGGCACACCGCCGTACCTGGCACCGTACTTCGCTGCGAAGGCTGCAATGGATTCACTGGCAGTCAGCTACGCCGGGGAGATAAGCCGCTGGGGCATCGAGACCTCCATCGTTGTACCCGGTGCGTTTACCTCTGGGACCAATCATTTCGCTAACGCCGGCAAGCCGGAAGACACAAAGCGCATAGCGGCGTATGAGGACGGACCCTATAAGGGCTTCGGAGAAACTACCTCAAAGGCGCTTTCGGCGACGGTTCCTGCAGATGCCGATGTTAGTGAAGTGGCACGCGCAATCGTGCGCATCGTCGGACTGCCCTTCAGCCAGCGGCCATTCCGTGTCTATGTCGATCCTGCACAGGATGGTGGCGAGGTTGTCGGTGTTGTGGCCGACCGGATCCGCGCGGAATTTCTACGCCGCATCGGGCTCGAAGACCTGCTCACCGTCAAGTTACAGGCCGAGGGCTGATACGGCTAAGACTGATCCCTCCAGCAACGCAGCCAAAGGAGAAGCATGCCAAAAGCAACGACCCTGCAGTCATCCACGCTCACCGAACAAGAGGTACGTGCGATCACCACCTTCTACCAAGCCTTTACCGATCACAACCCCGATCTACTTGATCAAGTCTGTGCGCCGGACTGGCAGGACATTCCACTCGCTCCCGGCCAGGGTCCCGGGCCGGGTGGTCTGAAAGACCAGATCACCTCAGTTTTCCTTTCGGCGTTCCCGGATCTGCAAATCGTGGTCCATGAGATCTTCGGTTCCCCCGGTCGAGCCGGAGTGCGGGCGAGCATCACGGGCACGCATCTCGGGGAGGTCATGGGTGTCCCGCCGACAGGCCAGAGGGTGGATATCGCCCTGCATGAGTTCCACTATCTCCAAGACGGCCGGCTTACCCACACCTGGCACCTTGAGGACTGGTTCGGCATGCTGAACAAGATCGGCGCCTGGCACCCGCCCACAGCTGAAACCAGCAAAGCATGACCCGCGCTCGCTAAAGCTGATGCAGGCCCACAACTTCGAAACCATCTACAAAGGAGAACACCATGCCCTTCGCCAACTACAAATTTCCCCAAGGCATGCTGAATGCCAAGCAAAAGGAAGAGATCGTCCATAAAACCACCAACATCTTCGCCGAGTACTTCGGGGAAGATGTGCGTCCCTTCACCATGGTCCTGATCGACGAGGTAGCCGATGGCGGATGGGGACGGGCCGATGAGGTCCTGACACTCGAAAAAATACAGCAGAGGACTTAAGTCATGGAACGGTACACCTGCGGGCAGGGGCAGACTATCGCCCCTGCGGTGTGACGAGCGAAGAGTTTTGTTCCATGCTCACACAGCACTGTCATTTCGACGGCCCATTTGCACCATCTTCGGCTAAAGCATCGAGGGCATGTTGGCCGGCTCTCACTGACTCGTGTCAATGGAAAGCCGTCTGCCGTTCTCCCGCCCTCTCGATTCTTTTCTAAAACTCCCGCCTACCGCATATGCTCGGCTTACAGGTGAACCGCTCCGAGCGGCAGCTGCAACACGGCTTGCCTTGCTTGGATTAAGGTGAAGCGAGCGGCGCGGCCCGAGTAAAGGCTGGCCATGTCGTGCAGCAATGCCCATAGCGTCCGCAAGCTTCTGCACGGATGGCGCATCCGGGGTCGTAGAGCTAATTCCTTGCACAGCTTTGGCTGAAGATGGTGCAAGTGGGCCGTCGAAACTCCCGAAGCAAAAGGTGTGCCCGGTGCAGATTGCCTTTCACGGCTTCGCGGGTACGTCCGAGGCGTTCGACAATCTCGTTGATGGTTAGCTCCTCGATGCCGCAGAGAAGCATGACCTCGGTAGTGTTCCGGCAATGACTCAAAATTCTCGCCGAAACCTTATGGTGGTCAGGACCGGGCAGGATGATCTTGTGACCTACAGCCCATCGCGCTTGAAGACCGCGACCAACGATGCGAAAGTCTACCGGCCCGAGCTGCAGCCCATCTCCCAGGGTGAGCGCATCCGCATCACTCGGAACGATAAGGAGCTGAACGTGCGAGCCGGGGACTTCGCCACCGTCACTCGAACCGACGACAAAGGCAGCCTCAAGGTGCGTCTGGATAGCGCCAAAGAGATCGAGTTGACCGCGAAACAGGCCCAGCACGTCGAGCACGGCTATGTTGCAGCGAGCGGCCGTCGCGTTGCGGCCGACCGATTCATTGTGAGTGGTGACACGCCACCGACAAATGTTTTGAAGAGCGTTCCTACCGGTGCTCGGGAACTGTCCTTACATACGGACACACCTTCGATCCAGAAGCAAAAGGCAACGGAGCGCGAGAAGTCAACCGAGCGCGAGCAGGCCCAGAAGGCTCCCCAGCGCGAAATCCATCGCAGCCATGGGATAAGCCTTAGCCTCTAAGCTGAAATGACGGAATGACAAAAATGTACCTCGTCGCCGAAGCGGTGCGGAATGTGGGAGACGCCGGCAGCATCGGCGTCTTCCAACGGGCGGTGCGAAGGGTGGGACAGCAACATCGTTCCACGCTTTGCACGGACAGGCCATTTCCACGGTAGCTTGCTTGTTGCTCTCATGGATTTCTCTCGTTCAGCAGAACCTAAGGACGGGGCCGAGATCCACCCCGTCCGCACTACGAACACCATTCTTGCGATGCAGCCTCAGATGAGCTTGTCGAGTGTGATGGGCAGCTCGCGAATGCGCTTGCCTGTCGCGTTGTAGATTGCATTCCCGATGGCAGCAGCTACGCCGACAAGTCCGATTTCCCCTAGGCCCTTCGCACCGATCGGATTGACGATGTCATCCTCCTCTTTGACGAAGATGACCTCAATGTCATGCACATCGGCGTTGACCGGCACATGGTACTCGGCAAGGTTGTGATTCATGATGCGACCGAACTGATGATCGGTTTCGGCCTGCTCCTGAAGCGCCATGCCAATGCCCCAAACGACGCCGCCAAGAATCTGGTTGCGGGCCGCTTCGTGATTGATGATGCGACCGCCCGCAATCGCACTCACCACACGGCAGACCGACACGGTCCCGAAATCTTCGTCCACTTCCACCTCGGCAAACACTGCAGAGTGGGTGTAGCTCTTGTAGCCGTGCTGCTTTAGGATGTTCGGTACCGTCTTGGATTTCTCTGCGATCGGTTCGCCGTCGCCCGACGCCAGCGCGGCAGCCAGCGTTACGAATCTGGCGGAATCGCTGCGCAACGAAATGCGCTCATTGACGAACTCCACGTCTTTGAACGATGCGTGCTTCAAGGGCGAATCGTCGATCCCGGAGGCAAGCTTGAAAACCTTCTCCGCAACGGCCTTGCATGCTTCTGTAACGGCTGTCCCGACAGAAGAAACGGTCCAGGATCCCCCTTCGAGCGGTGCTATCGGTAGCTCCGAATCCCCCAGCTTCACAATCACCTTTGCAAGCGGCAGACCAAGTGCTTCGCCCGCAAGAATAGCCATCACGGTGTAGGTGCCGGTGCCGATATCGGCCGTGCCGCTGGCGACCGTCAACGTGCCGTCCGGCGCGAGTGTTGCCTTCGCGGCAGCAGGCATCTGCGGGGATTCCCATACGCCGCCAGCCATGCCCCTTCCAACCAGGGCAGTTCCTCGGCGTTCCGTGCGCGGGGCTGGCTTGCGTTCGTTCCAGCGAAACATCGCCGCTCCCTGCG
>CALMRM010000271.1 GCA_937871605.1 uncultured Terriglobus sp.
CTTTGCTGGTCTGCAGTACTTCCGCAGCAAGAAAACGCAGCCGCTGCAGCCACCCACCGCGCAGACACAGACCGCGCCCAAGCTGAACGATGCCGCGCCGCAAAGCGGGCCCACCGGCAGCACCGCCGCGTTTAATGCCAACGCGGTGCAGCAGCCCGGCGCCAGCGCCGCGGTGACGCCGACCATTGCGGCGACGGCAGAGCAGACCACCACTGTCGAAAACGACCTCTACAAGATCACCTTCAGCAACCGGGGCGCAGAGGTGCGCAGCTGGGTGTTGAAGAAGTTCAAAGATCGCTATGGCGCTCCACTGGACTTGGTGAACGCCGCCGCGGCAAAGCAGTTCGGCTACCCGCTCTCGCTCTACACCTACGACAAGACCATGACGGACGGCCTGCGCACCGCGCTGTATGTGCCTACCGACGCCACCGGTCACCTCGTCGCGCCTGCTGAGCTGAAGTTCCACCTGCAGCAGGGTGGCGTCGAAGTCTTCAAGACCTTCCGCTTCGACAGCACCTACGTGGTGCGTGCAGAAACCAGCGTGCAGCGCAACGGCGTGCCCGTGCGCACCCTGCTCAGCTGGCCGGCAGGCTTTGGCGACCAGGACCAGGTGCTGGACTACAACGGTAGCCGCATTGAAACCATGCGCAGTGGCAAGGTGGAGCACACGGAGTTCAAGAAGATCAGCGGCGGCGATACGCTAAATGGCCCGCTGAACTACGCCGGAACATCGGACGGCTATTTTGCCGCCATCTTTCTGCCGGAAGACTCGCAATCCGCCACTGCCGTGACGCTGCACAACACCGTCGACGTGCAGAAGCTCCAACGCGAGGGTAGCGACAAGGGCAAGATCACAGGCAAACCGATTGACGTGCCCGTTGTGGGCGTCGCGCTGGGCGATACCGGCGGCACCACCCAGGCACGCATCTATGCCGGGCCCAAATCGGTGGATGTGCTTAAAGGGGTCCCCATCACCGGCACCAATGACACGTTGGAGCCGGTCGTTGACTTCGGCTTCTGGGGACCCATCGCTAAGTTCCTGTTTTGGCTCCTGAACAGCATCCACGACCACGTCGCCAGCAACTGGGGCTGGGCCATTGTGGTGCTCACGATCCTGCTGAACGTGGTCATGCTGCCCTTCCGCTACCAGACCATGAAGAGCGGCCTGAAGATGCAGCGCATCCAGCCGCAGATGGATGCCATCAAGGCCAAGTACGCCAAATACAAGGTCACCGACCCCAAGCGGACTGAGATGAACACGGAAATCATGGCACTACAAAAGGACAACGGCGTCAATATGTTCGGCGGCTGCATTCCCACGCTGCTCACGTTCCCGCTCCTGTTCGCCATGTTGGGCATGCTGCCCAAGGTGGTCGAACTACGCGAGGCGCACTGGTTCTGGCTGCACGACCTGACGGCGGCGGACCCGTACCACATCCTGCCCATCACCATGGTGCTGTCGCAGTTCCTGGTGCAGTTCTACATGCCCGCGCCGGGCGTGGACCCGCAACAGCAGAAGATGATGGCCTTCATGATGCCCGTGTTCTCCGGGTACATTACATGGAACTACTCCTCGGGCCTGGCGCTGTACTGGTGCGTCGGCAACCTCCTGATGATTGCCGCGCAGTACGGCATGAACCAGACCAAGGAAGGCCGCGAAATGCGTGAGATCGCGGCCAAGCGCGCCCGCCGCAAGGTGGGTGCACCGCAGGCAAAAACCATCCAGGGGAAGCGCTGACCATGCAGGACCTGAAGACCGCTGCGCAGAAAACATCAGACTTTCTCAAGCTGCTGACTACCACCGGCGGCTTTAAGCTGAAGTACCGCATCACCGCCGGTGCAGGCGCAGCGGACCCGGACGGCCTGGAAGACCGGCTGATCTACGTGGAGATGAGCGGCCCCGACACCGGCCTGCTGCTGGCCCGGGACGGCGAGTTGCTGCGCGCGCTGGAGCATGTATGCGGCGAGATCCTGCGGCTGGCACCGGACGAGCGCGACCGGCTTTCCTTCGACGCCGACGGCTTCAAGCGCGAGCGCAACCGCGAACTGATCGAGACCGCGCAGGAGGGCATCGCCGCCGTTCGCGAGAGCAAGCGCCCGTACTCGTTCGACCCCATGACCTCGCGCGAGCGCCGCCTGTTGCACCTGATCCTGAAGCGCGAGGAAGGCGTGAAAACGGAGGCGAGCGGCGAGGGTCCGTCGCGCTTTGTGGTGTTGTATCCCGAGGGCTGGCGCAGCCGCGAACGCGACTCCCGCGCAGATGACATTCGGCAGCGTTTTCGCCGCAGATAGCGCGTTGTTTGCAGCACAACAAGCGCTTTGTGTGCACAAATACTTGACAAATACACGCACAAACGACGTGTTTTGTAGCGCAAGAACACCTGATTCACACGCTCAGACGACACTTTCTGCGCCTATGTGCACGTGCAACAGCCATGAGCAACGCACAGCTGGACACAACGACCATTGTTGCCGTCGCCACCCCCCCGGGTCGTGGTGGCGTGGGCATCGTCCGGCTCTCTGGACCTGAGGTCGCAGGCATCTGCCGTGCCCTCTTCGGAGGGTGTGCTCCGTTGGAGCCGCGCCGTGCCACGTACCGCCTGCTGCGGGATGCCGATGACGTTCGCATCGACGATGCGCTGCTTACCCTCTTTCCGGCCCCTGGCAGCTACACCGGCGAAGACGTTCTGGAGGTCGCCACCCACGGTTCGCCCGTGGTGCAGGACTGGCTCCTGCGCACCTGCGTGGAGCATGGCGCAACACCAGCGCGGCCCGGCGAGTTTACCGAGCGCGCGTTCCTGAACGGGCGGCTGGACCTCTCTGCCGCCGAGGCGGTGCGCGACCTGATTGACGCCCAGACCCTCGGCCAGGCGCAGCTGGCGGCACAGCAGATGGGTGGTGCCATTGCGGAGACCATCCGACCCACCAAGCAGGCGCTGCTGCACCTGATTGCCATGCTGGAGGCGGGCATCGACT
>CALMRM010000272.1:0-2971 GCA_937871605.1 uncultured Terriglobus sp.
CGCGGGTTTCAGGCTTTTGATAAAGCCGCGCACGGCATCGTGGAACTCGGGCTTGGTTGCCATGCGAAATCCGCTGGCCACCTCGCGAATTTCGATGCCGCGATCCCCCAAGGCATAGTCACCAATCAGCCGGTCCACGGCGCGGCGAATGTGATCTCGCACGGCGCGTTCACGCTCCCGCGCGCGCCGCTTGTCCGGGTCGGTACTGTTTACTGCAGCAACTTCCGCACTATCCGCCGGTACAGTGGCAGCGGCTTTAGCCGCTTCGGCGGCAGCAGGATTAGCTGCTTCGGCAGCATCGGAGCTAGCGGCTTCGTTAGCAACAGCGTCTACCTCATCCGACAGAGGTTCTGAAGCGCCGGAGCTCCCATCTGCCAACGGATGCGTGCTCGCAACCTGTCCAGGCTCACCTACCGCGTCCTGAACATCGGCCTGGTCTCCCGCCATCTCTTCGCCGCAGCCTGCAGCATCGGCGGTCTCCAGCGGCAGCGTACCCTGCTCGGACGCCAGTTGGTCCAGCTCTGCCGCGGCTTCGTCACCCAGCAAACTCACCAACTGCTGCAGCGTCACCGGCTCTTCCGAGGCGTAGATAACGGCTTCGATCTTGCTGTGCAGGCTCATGACGTTCGTGCTGACCACGCGCGAAACGGGCCAGTGGCAAGTGTACCTGTACACCGCATCCCACAGGATGAGGGGACACCCATGCCGACACTCGAAGCCGTGCTGGCCGACATCACCACGCTACACGTGGACGCAATCGTCAACGCTGCCAACACAAAGCTCAAAGGCGGTGGCGGCGTGGATGGTGCCATCCACCGCGCCGCAGGCAAGGCCGAACTACTGGCCGCGACAGCCCCGCTGGGCGGCTGCGCCACGGGCGATGCCAAGGCGACACCGGGCTTCCGCCTGCCCGCAACGTGGATTTTCCACGCCGTGGGACCGGTGTGGAGCGTGAGCCGTGGCGGCGAAGCGGCCATGCAAAAGGCCGACCGGCTGCTGGCAAGCTGCTACCACCGCTGCATGGAGCTGGCCCGCGAGCACGGGTGCCGCTCCATCGCCTTCCCGGCCATCAGCACCGGCGTCTACCGCTTTCCACCAGAGCGTGCGGCCCGCTTCGCTGTGCAGAGCGTGCGGGATCAGCTTGCCGGTTCAGGTGTGGAGCGCGTGATCTTCTGCTGCTTCAGCGAAGCAACGGCACGTCTTTACCGAAGCCTGCTAGACCAGTAGAGTTGTGCTCTCATGCCTCACCGTGTGCGTATTTTAATTTCGGCGGCAGGGGTATGTGCACGACGGTATAGCTGCCGCGCGAAGAAGCTTGCACTGCGTCCCGAATCTGTTCAGTTCGCTGCATAACGTACTGCCGCCTGTTTGCAGTCAGAACTACTAGGGCGATAACTCTATCTGGGTTGTGTTGTTGATGGTAGATGTGCTGGTCGGCAGTGATCATGACCGTGAAACCTGCCCGCTCCGCCGCTCGGAGCAAGTCGCCATCAGGGAGCTTGTCCCAGCCTTCTTGCGAAGCCAAGCGGACCAGATGGCCGGGCAAAGCTTGACGCAACTGATGAGGCAAGTTGTGGTCGAAAAGAATCCTCACGAAGCAAGTGCGACAGGACGTAACCGACCGGCAAATTCGAGCGCCGATCTCACGTCGTGCACATCTAGTAGAAAGCTCTCTGCAACGTCCTCGACGGAAAGTCCGTCGTCAAAGTTTTCCACGATCGAGTCCGCTTGCATACGGGTATTCCGCAGTACAGGCACCCCGCTCAATCTTCCTGGCACCCGCTCGACTACTGCGCATCCTGTCCAGTCCACAAGGGCACCCCGCAAACAGTTTAGCGCCAGTCGTCGCGCAGGCGTTCGGCGTGGGCCAGCACGTCGTCGAACTGCTCCGTCTTTTTGACCAGGATGTCGCCTAGATCGTCTGCCTGGCGCAAGAGCACCGCCTGCAACCGTACCAGTTCCAGCAGGGCCAGGAACATGCAGATGACTGCCTGCTGGGAGTGCGTGCTCTGCAAGAGGCGGCGCAGGCTGGTGGGCTTGTCTTCCAGCATGAGCCTGCGGCGGGTGTACTCGATCATCTGGGCCACCGTGACCGCGTCCTCGTCCACATCCAAGACCGGGCGCGAACGCAGCCGGTCCAAAATCTCGCCAAAGACCCGCGCCAGGTCCGTGGTGTCCGCCGCAATTTCGCGGTCTGCGGTGGCCTGCTCCTTGAACTCGCGGATGCCGGGCGTGGTCCAGGTCGCCTCTTCGATCTGCTGCTTTTGCCGCAGCATTTGCGCGGCAGCCTTAAAGCGCTCGTGCTCCAGGAGGCGCTCCACCAGCTCGCGGCGTGGGTCTTCAATCTCGCCCAGTGCGACGGCGTTGGCCTCGCGCGGCAGCAGCATCTTGCTCTTGATGTGGATGAGCAGCGACGCCGTGTAGACAAAATCGCCGGCTGCGTCTACGTCCTGCTCTTCCAAGCGCGCGGTGTAGGAGAGGAACTGCTGCGTGATGTTTGCAATGGGAATGTCATAGATATCGATACTTTGACGGCGGATCAGGTCCAGCAAGAGGTCCAGCGGGCCGTCGTAGACCTTGCCCACGGTGAGCAGGAAGGGTGACTGGGAGGCTTCCTCTTTGGGGTTGGCCGCCTTGCGGGGCGGCTTTGCGGAAAGCCGTCCAGGCAAGGCTTGTGGGTCAGCGGCGCTGCCTACTGCGCTTGGCACGGGCGATACCGACTCAGCTTGTTCCCTGCCTGCCATCGTGTCATCAGTATCGCCCAGGGCCGGGCCGCTGCTGAGGAAAGCACGTTCGAAACTGTCCAAGCCTTCAACGGCTTCATAGACGGGTTTAGGCGGGGTCTGTCGCGGAGGGCGGGATGTTGGGCACCTGCTCGTGGTCGCCTTCGGGCGTGTACTTGCTGTCGTCGTTCTCTTCTGGATTCATGCGGCCCTGCGGGGCCAGGTTGTTGTGCCGGGTGCGGTCGGCA
>CALMRM010000272.1:2981-24838 GCA_937871605.1 uncultured Terriglobus sp.
TCCATCGCCGCTGCGGGGCGGTCTTCGTTCGGTACGGGCTTCAAATCGCTGGCCATCGGTGTCTCCTGCATGGTTGGATGCAGGGCGAGCGCTCAGGCGCGCCGCAGGCCCACGGCCACCATGGCCTCGTGCATCGCGGGCTCTGCAACCGCCGCAGCGCGGCGCGCACCGTCGCGCAGCAGCTCTTCCACCCGCCCGGGCTGCGCCTCCAGCTCAGCCGCGCGCGAACGAATGGGCTCCAAGTGCTCGTTCAGGCCGTCCGCGGCCCAGCCCTTGCACTCAATGCAGCCGATGCCCGCCGTGCGGCAGCCGTCGTAGACCTTTGCCATGGTCTCCTGCGAGGAGAACAGCTTGTGCAGGTCGCCCACCGGGCACACGTCCGGGTTGCCCGGATCGGTGCGGCGCACGCGCGCGGGGTCGGTCACCATGGTTTTCAACTTCTTGCGAATGTCGTCGGGTGCATCCGTCAGGGCGATAGTGTTGCCATAGCTCTTGCTCATCTTGCGGCCATCGAGGCCAGGGAGCTTGGGTGAGGGTGTCAGCAGCGCGTCCGGCTCCGGAAAGGTGACTTCCTCAAGCACGTTCTCGCTGATTTCAGCCTTCATTAGCTCCTTGTCGGGCTTGGCCGCGGCGACCTCTGGCGTAACGGCGGAGCGGTACAGCTGGTTGAAGCGCCGCGCCACCTCGCGCGTTAGCTCGACGTGCGCCACCTGGTCCTGGCCCACGGGGACGAACTTCGGCTTGTACAGCAGGATGTCCGCAGCCTGCAGCAGCGGATAGCCCAGAAAGCCGATGGTGGCCAGGTCTTTCTCGCGCAGCTGTTCCTGCTGGTCCTTGTAGGTGGGCACGCGCTCCAGCCATGGCACGGGCGTAAACATCTGGAAGAGCGTATACAGCGCGGCATGCTGTGGCACGTCGCTTTGCTTGAACAGTACCGTCTTTGCCGGGTCAAGCCCCGCCGCCAGAAAGTCGATGGCCACGCTGAGCGACTTGCCGTGTACATCGCCCGGCCTGGCATAGTCCGTGGTCAAGGCGTGCCAGTCGGCGATGAAGAAGTAGCAGTCGTACTCGTCCTGCAGGCGCACCCAGTTGTACAGCGCGCCCATGTAGTTGCCCAGGTGCAGCCGCCCGGTGGGCCGCATGCCGCTGAGGACGCGGCGTTTCTGTTGTGGTTCCATTGCCTTGATGCTATCCGACAGCGCTCTCAGGAACCGAGCAGCAGCCGGTTAAACAAGCCGAACGCGGGCGCGTAAAAAATATTCAGCACGCCCGTGCGCATAAGCGCGTACAGAATGATCAGGTTGGCGAAGCCGCCGATGTTGTCGTACGCGCGCAGGGCGTTGTAGGGCAGGTAATGCCGCAGGATGCGCGAACCATCCAGCGGCGGCACCGGGATCAGGTTGAAGATTGCCAGCAAGAGATTGATGACGATGGAGCTGTACAGCAGCAACGCCACGGGGTACATGGCGCCCTGGCCCTGCAGCGAAGCACCCTCGATGCGCATGGACACGAACGCCGCGTTCAGCACGGCTTCCCTGCCGCCCGGAATGGCCACCTTCATGAGCAGCAGCAGGACAAGACAAATCGTTGCCAGCAGCAGGTTCGATGCGGGACCGGCCAGCGTCACCAGGATGTCGTCACGCTTGATGTTGCGGAGGTTGCGCGTGGTCACGGGCGTCGGCTTGGCCCAGCCGATGAGCGGGAAGTGTGCAAAGGCCGACACCAGCGGCAAAATGACCGAGCCCAGCGGGTCCAGGTGCTTGACCGGATTCAGCGTCACGCGGCCCAGCATGCGCGCCGTCTGGTCGCCAAAGTACGAGGCCGTCCACGCGTGCGCGCACTCGTGAAACGACAGCGCAAAGATCAGCGCCACAAACTCGAAGAGGATGAGTGCGGTTTCCTGGCTCATGCCATTGCCGAGTGTAGCAGCGACGCCGTCCTCCTGAGCGCAGCGAAGGATCCCTCGGCTTCAAGTCAAGCCAGACAGCTTGTGGCTTTTTAGCGAAAAAAGTCCAAAGGCCGCCGCTCATACTTCAGCATGAGCAGGGATCCTTCGCCGCGCTCAGGATGACGACCTTCGACGAGAAACAGATGCAGCAGGTCCCTAGCTCAAAGTGCCACTGATGGTCCGCGCCTCACGGTCGTCGATGCGGACGCCGGGCCGCACCACCGCGTCGTCGGCGAAGGTGAGCGTGTAGCCGCGCTCAAAGGCTACATCACGATAGAACCGAACATTTTTGCCCATGCCCGCGAAGATGTGCTGGCCCAGCATGGCTCGGAAACGCAGGCCCAGCCACAGGTTTGCCCCCAGGATGGAACGGTCGAAACCGCGCCAGAAGCACAGCAGAGGCTTGAGCGGTAGAAAGCGATCCCGGTCCGTGTCCGGCTCCAGTTCGGCAGGCAGCGTCACGTTGCGTGGGTCGAAGCTCTCTGCCAGCACGGCCATGGGCAATTCGCTGAGTAGCGCCGCGTTGGTGCGGCCACCATGCGGGCGACCAAGGATGATCATGTGCAGCTCGTCCCGCACAATCTCACTCCGCCGGACGTAGCTAGTGTGCCGTGTGAGTTCCGAAGAGAGATGGGCCAGCCAGCGGCGGTACACCGCCTCCGCTTCCGGCAGCGGTCTTGGAATTTCGGGCTGTGTGGAAGGGACCACAGGCGCATCGGGCATCGAGGTTGGAGCTGCTGCGGTCATGAGGTCCCTCTACTGGTAGTGCCTGCCACTCTATGCCCGCGGCTAGCTTTGCGCTACTCGATGGCAAAAACGGCGTAGACCGTTGCGGACCGGGTCACCTTGTCCGGCACGATGGCCAGGGGAGCGACCTTCCTCATGACCCGTGAGGCCGTCATGGCAGATTGCGCGAATACCACAGGCCCCCTTGGGGGTGTCTGGTTGCTCGCGTACACGAGTGGTCCCAGCTTGGCGTTTAGACCGTGTGCCATACGCTCCGCAACCGCACGAGCATGCGTGAGCGCCTTTTCTGCGGCTTCTGCTTCCAGGGAGTTGCTGTCCGCAAGCGTCCAATTGATGTCGCCGCTGGTGTTGGCTCCCGCGGTCACCGCTACATTCAAAAGTTTGGCGGCATCGGTGGCGGGCACGCTTACCTGCCAGTTTTGCGTAAGCACAAACCGGATGCCCTTGCCAAAACGCACCTTGTCTTCTTCGCCCAGGGGCCGGAGGTTCTGATCCCTGCTTGAGATCTGGGCGTCCTTGACACCTGTGGCACGCACAGCCGCAAGGATCGCGTTCGAAAGGCGTGATCCTTCCGCGTAGGTCCCGTCACTGTCAACGCCATAGGTGATAAACCCAATGCTGACCTGTCCGGTATCGGCTGGCCGGGTCGCCTCGTCGCTGGTGGTAATGGCAATTGTCCGGTTGTCCTTGCTCACCTGGATGGTCTGCGCGCTGCAAGGCAAAAACCAGGGCGCACCCATGAGTGCCACGAAAAGTGCAAGGTGTTTCATCGCTCATCCTCCTGATGCAGCAGCTTATGCAATGTCACCGTGTGCTTGGACGCGCGCCGCTCTGCCTTGGCCTTCTCGTCTGGCAACACAGCCTGTGGCGGCGGTGTGCCCACGCGGTCTCGCGCGTTCGCCTTGACTGCCTTGGTGACGGAAAACGTCGTTTTCTTTGCGCGTGCCATTGGCTCAGCCTTCTGCCTACCCTTTGCACCATACCGTTCAGAGCCGCATGTCGTGAAGAGGGTCTATGCTGGCACAGGCAGTTTTCTGCACAGAGTGGTACGGGGAGGGTTTCTGTGGAAGAGCGCGACTTTTTTGACGAACGTGCCGAGCCGCGCACGCACACCCTGGTCTGCAGCAAGTGCGGCGTCGCTGGCGAGTACCAGCTGAACTGGCTTGTCCGCCGGAAGAAAAAGCAGCTGGGAGGCCGGGCAGACGAGCGCGACCGCGCCCGCTTTCTGAAGGCACAGAGCTACATGGTGCTGCGCGACGACACCGCCAACTGCACCAACATGCGCTGCCGCAAGCGCTTTGAAATTACCGGCATCAAAACGGTGGCCTTCCTGGATTGAGCCTGGGCCGCTCTGTGGTCTAATACGGACATCAGCAGTAGGAGAACCGAACGGCATGCCCAACACACTGATCCCCGCGGAAGAGCGCACGCTGGCACCGAACCAGATCGAATTGCTGGATCGCCGCCGCCGCCGTGGCCAGCTGCTGCTGGTCATTGGGCTGCAGCTGTTTGTGGTCACCACACTGGTCGGCTTGTTGTGGGTCGGGCAAGACCTGACACACTCCCCTGGCTGGGTACACCCCATGTTCTACTGGGCCGCTGTCACAGGCCTGGGGTCGGTCATCTGCTTCGTCTGGGGCTCAGCGCTGCGCCGTGGCTTTCACGAGTTCACCAGCTACTAGCATGTTGTCGGGGAGCTCTAGGCACGTGTAGCCGTGTAACATCTTCGGCCACTGTACCCACGAGTAACGCGCATCCTGGTGTGAGCACCGTCGAGTTGCGGGTGGTCGGCATCGGATACCTGTGTTGGATTTAATCCCATCTACCGGAAGACTCCTCCCCGTCGCGATCGGGGAAGAAGAGGCAGGCGCTGGCACTCGCCTGCGTGACTCTTTTGGCCGTGCCATCACCGATCTGCGGGTGTCGGTGACAGACCGCTGTAACTACCGTTGCGTCTACTGCCGCACGGGCGAGTCTGGCAGCGGCGGCCACGAATTGGCCATCGCCGACTACGCGGACATGACACGGCTGCTGGTATCTCTGGGCGTGGAAAAGGTACGGCTGACGGGTGGGGAACCGCTGCTGCGCGCCGGCCTGCTTGACCTGATCGCGCAGCTGCGGCAGCTACGCTGCGCGTACGATGCGCAGGGCCTGCCCACGGCAGCGGGTGGCCCGCTGGACATTGCCCTGACCACGAACGGCCACCTGCTGGCGGGCATGGCGAAGCAACTGCAGGCCGCGGGCCTGAACCGCATCACGGTGAGCATGGACGCGGTGGACCCGGCGGTGTTTGAGCGGATCACGCGGGTGCCGAGGGCGTTGGAACGCGTGCTGGCGGGCATACGGGCTGCCCAAGATGCAGGGCTGTCGCCAGTCAAGGTGAACTGCGTACTGATGCGCGGCTATAACGACGATCAGATCGAGGCATTCGCCGAGTTTGCCCGGCGTGAAAACGTCACTCTACGCTTTATCGAGTTCATGCCGCTGGACGAAGGCAAGGTGTGGGCGGCGGACACGGTGGTACGCGAGGCCGAAATTGTGGAGCGCCTGAGCGCAGTCCGCCGCCTGGAGCCGCTGCCGCCAAACCATCTGAGTGAGACGGCACGACGGTACGGTTTCGACGATGGGCGCGGCGAAATTGGCATCATTGCTCCGGTTTCGCGACCGTTTTGCGGTCACTGTTCCCGAATCCGGCTGACCAGCGATGGTAAGCTGCGAACTTGCCTGTTCTCACACCTTGAACACGACTTACACTCTCGCATGAAACGTTTACACACGATGGAACTTGTGCGCGGGTATGTGCGTTCCGTTGTCGATAAGAAGGAAGAGCGACATCACATTGGTGAGGCAGGTTTTGAGTCACCCCTGCGTGCCATGGTACAAATCGGCGGATAGTTTCACACAAAAGAACTACGGGGTTGCGGCAGGTGCTGTAACCAATGCTGCGTACCGGGCAATCCAAGGGAGAGAGCTGAACGTACTACTGAGTGCTGGTGGGAGATGGGATTGTTCGGCAAGTCACATAAGGATCCGCACGCAGACCTGAACCGCGCCCTGCAGCAGGACTACACGCGCCTGTTCCATGACGTGGCACGTGCGCTTACCTCCACGCTGGAGTTTGAAGTCGTTCTAACGACCGTGATGACCAAGATGGCCCAGTTCTTCGGGCCGGAGCGCTGGTCGATGCTGCTGGTCGATCGCGAAAAGAACGACCTCTACTATGCCATTGCCGTGGGAGAGGACAGCAACAGCCTGCGGGGCCTGCGCGTGCCCATGGGTGAGGGCGTCGCCGGTTGGGTTGCGCTGACGGATACGGCGCTGGTGGTGCCGGATACCACCGTTGAGCCGCGCTGGCAGGAGTTCAGCCGCAACAATCCGGGCCTCAACATTCAATCGATCGCCTGCATGCCGGTGCGCTCGCCCGAGGGCGTGGTAGGCGTCATTCAGCTGCTGAACAGCAAAATTGACCTTCTGTCTGAGTATTCTGTGCAGTTCCTCCGCGTCCTGTGCGACTTTCTGGGCATTGCCGTGCGTAATGCCGCCGACATGAAGCGCATCCACATGCTGTCCATCACAGATGACTGCACCGGCCTGTTCAACGCGCGCCACCTGTATACCCTGCTGCAGGAGCAGCTGGCGCGCGAGGGTGCGCCGCCCTTTAGCCTCTTGTTCATGGATCTGGACCGCTTTAAACACATCAACGACACCCACGGTCACCTGGTGGGCAGCCGCTTGCTGATGGAAGTGGGTGAGATGATCCGGGAGGTCGTCGGGCCTGAAAACCCCGGCTTCCGCTATGGCGGGGATGAGTTCGTTGTTCTGCTGCCAGAGCTGTCGAAGGATGCGGGGCGAGCGGTGGCAGAGAGGCTGTTCCACACCCTGCGTGAGCGCCGCTTCTTAACAGGGGAAGACCTCTCGCTGGAGCTGCGCGGCTCCTTCGGCATGGCCACCTTTCCAGAGGATGGCACCAACATCGAGAGCATCATCAAAGCGGCCGACGACATGATGTACCACGTGAAGGGGACGACGCGCGACAACCTGGCCATTGCCGGTCTGGGCAACGTGTACCCCCAGCGCAGCCCTGTCGCGGTGCAGCCACGAGCGGAGGCCGTGCCAGCCGAGCAGAAGCCACCGCAGGCGCCAGAACAAGACGCAAGAGCTGCCTAGCCCTAGGGCTGTGACCGACGGGGTGCCAGTGTGGGTGGACGTCGCTCCTCAGGCAGGATGGCGTCACGATTCGGGCCCGCTGTCGGCCGAACGCCGAAGTCCCATACACCCGTGTTGACCGAACGGTCATCCAGCACCTCGATCAGGGCGTACTCGCCGAACGAGAGCGGCTCTTTTGGCGTGACCTTGAGCCAGTGACCGCCAGGCAGGGCCGTCCGGGTCGTCTCGATGACGTCGCTCTGACGCCTCGCTGAACCCAGCAGCCCAATGCTGAACGTGGTCACCACACGCACGCCGCGGCGTACATCCACACGCACCACCACGTACTCACTTTTAGGCGAGGGAGCCTCCACCCTGCGCTCGCCCCGGTTGCCGCCGGTATCCACGCGCAAAGCACCGGCGTGCACCGGCTCTTCCGCGTCGTCGTTCAGGCGAACAAAGAGGTCTGGGTCAGGCACGTGCAGCTGCGCCGGGGCAGTTTCTCCCTTGATTTCGACCAGCTGGTGCGCCGATGCCATGGGATTGATCGTTTGCCGCAGGATGTTGTGCGTGGTTTGCCGGTTCAGTTCGCCGTCGGTCTGCTGCAGGGGCACCAGCTGTGGCTCGCCGCGGTAGGTGTCCAGCGCAAGGACGGCATCCTCGTCCGGCAGGCGCAGATCCTTGCTCACCTCCGGGTTGCGCGCGGCGCGGTCGGCCTCTTCGCGGGCCAGTTCGGGGTCAATCTCCACGGCGGATTTGCCGCTGGCGATGGCATCTCGCCGCTGCTCCCACGCTTCGGTAGCGGGCAGGTCCACCAGGGTGAGCGGAATGATCTCCTCCTGCGCACCCCGCTCGGCAGACAGGTAAAAGACGTTTGCTCCCCGCACGCGGTAGGAGAGCACCACCTGAAAGCTGCCGTCCTTCAGGTACAGCCTGGTTCGCTTGAGGCCCGCGCCTGCCTGGGTTTCGCGTGGCAGAGTGGACTGCTGCTGGACGGCAACCGCCACAGGCGCGGCGAGCGCCACACATAACCCTGCAGCGACACATTGGGATCGGATCGACATACGTAGCAGCAGGTTAGACGTTGCTTGCACGCCGGAACGGTGCCAGCCTTTGCCTGGCAAAGAAGATGTCTGCCCGATTGCAGCCCTGCCACGTGCTTCCCCGGCCCAGAGTACCGTTCACAGGACGGGTGCCATCCAACCGCCCATGAGCACAGAAACGTTCCTGCTTGGCGGCGACCTTCCCATCAACCGGCTCGGCTACGGGGCCATGCGCCTGACCGGCGAAGGCGTATGGGGGCCGCCCGCAGATATGGAGGCGGCGAAACAGGTGCTGCGGCGTGCCGTCGAGCTCGGCGTCAACTTCATCGATACCGCCGATAGCTACGGCCCAGATGTGAGCGAAGCGATGATCGGCGAGGCGTTGGCGCCGTACAAGGCCGGTGTTGTGATCGCCACCAAGGGGGGCTTCGTGCGTACCGGACCGCACAAGTGGCGCGCCGTGGGCGTGCCCGCCTACCTGGAGCAGCAGGTCTACCTAAGCCTGCGCAAGCTGCGGCTGGAGCGCATCGATCTGTGGCAGCTGCACCGCTTCGACCCCAATACGCCGGTAGAGCAGTCGTTGGGACCCATTGCGCGGCTGCAGAAACAGGGCAAGATCCGGCACATCGGCTTGTCCGAAGTGACCGTGGAGGAGATCGAGCGCGCCCGCAAGGTGGTTGAGATCGTCTCGGTGCAGAACGAGTACAACATCGGCCAGCGCAAGAGCGAAGCGGTGCTCGACTATTGCGAACAGAACAGCATTGCCTTTATTCCCTGGTTTCCGGTGGCGGCAGGCAAGCTGGCAAAGGAAGGCGGACCGCTGGACAATGCTGCTAAGCAGCACGGCGCGACAGTGGCGCAGCTGTCGCTGGCGTGGCTGCTACACCGCAGCCCGGTCATGCTGCCGATTCCCGGCACGTCGTCTATCGCGCACCTGGAGGAGAACATGAAGGCCGCCGACATCCAGCTGACCGACGCCGAGTGGGCTGAGTTGGAAGCGCAAGTCAAGTAGCGGCGGCGCATCGTTCGTTGCCGTCCCGCCTTCCCCGCCCGGCCTTGTCATCCCGCAGCGTAGCGGAGGGATCTGCATGTGTGCGTCCTTCTTTGCGAACGCTTGGGTCATACAGCTGATCTATGTGTTTGCGCGTGGTGGGCTTGGCATCTACTCGCCTGTGCCGGCTTCATCAGCTCAACAGGCACACATGCAGATCCCTCCGCTGCGCTACGGGATGACAAATGGAAACAGGGTCAGGGGTGACAAACGGATCGGGACCACGGAGCCACGGGTCAGGTGCACCTTGACCCGGCCCTCACCGCCCCTTGGACTGCATCTGCATCAACCGTTCGCGCCAGCGCTGCTCCACGGAGTTGAGTGGCTGCAGGCGCATGCCACTGTTGGCCTCTGTGATGACTTCCTTTGAGATCTTGTCGGACCGGTCGGCGTGCACCAGGCCATTCGCCTCCTGATAGGTGTCGGTGAACTGGGTGTAGCAGAAGCCCGCAAGCGTCGGCAAGCTGCGCACGGTGTTCAGCAAAGCGGTGTAGCGCTGCTCCAGCTCCTCCGGGGTGCGGGCATCGCTGTAGCCCCAGGTGGGGTCGTCGCCGTCGCGCAGGGCGATGCCGCCAAACTCCGTGAGCACAATAGGCTGACGCTCGCCACTTTCGTCCGTAGCTGCCAGCTGCAGGATGCGGCCACCCGGGCGCTCGTGCTGAAAGAGCCGCGTCTCGATTTCATCCACACCATAGCGACGACCGATTGCCTCTGGGCGGTAGTCGTAGTCGTGAATGCCGATCAGGTCGGTGGCCACACTCTCCCAGCCATCGTTGCCGATGCAGGGGCGGCTCGGGTCCAGCGTCTTGGTCAGGTAGTAGAGCGCCTGCACATAGTGGCGCTGCGCGGGGTTGTCCGGCAGGTCCGGCACGCCCCAGCTTTCGTTCAGCGGTACCCAACTCACGATGCACGGGTGGTTCATGTCACGGTCCAGTGCCGCCATCCACTCCTGCGTCAGCCGGTCGATGGAGCGCCGCGTGTAGCGATAGGCGCTGGGCATCTCCTCCCACACCATGAGGCCAAATTGGTCGGCCCAGTACAGGAAGCGCGGGTCCTCAATCTTCTGGTGCTTGCGCACGCCGTTAAAACCAAGTTCTTTAATCAGCAGAATGTCGCGCTGAAAGGCCTCGCTGTCCGGCGCGGTCAGACCGCTCTCGGGCCAGTAGCCCTGGTCCAGCACGAACCGCAGCGGCAGGGGCCTGCCGTTCAGCACAAAGCGGTCGCCCTGGATGCCGATGGAGCGAATGGCCGTGTAGCTGCTCACCGCGTCCAGCACGGTGCCATCCGGACCGATCAGGGTCAGTTCGACGTCGATCAGCGTGGGATTCCATGGGCTCCACAGCAGCTCATTGCGGAAATCGTCAACGCCTGGGTCAGAGAGCGCGATGCTGCGGTGCAGTTCTCCGGCAGCCATGGTGCCCGCTTCAGAGGCACGGGTGGTAAAGCCGTACGTGTCATCTGCCAGTACCTTGCTGCCGCAGTGCAGGCGCAGGCGCAGACGCGATCCCTCGGGCAGCGTGCCTACCGTATGCACCTCCGCGCCGATCTCCCAGCGCGTCAGATTCGAGGTCCAGCGCGCGCACTTCAGGTAGGCCGTGGGCAGCGCCTCCAGCCACACCGTCTGCCAGATGCCCGTGGTGCGCGGATACCAGATGCTGTGCGGGTGGAGCTTCCAGTCCTGCTTGCCACGCGGCTTCTCCAGGTCGCCCGGATCGTCCTCCGCGCGCACGACGATCTCCTGCACGCCCTCAACCAGCACCGCATGAATGTCGAAGCTGAACGGCGTATAGCCGCCCTGGTGTGAGGCTGTTTTTACGCCGTTGACCCACACGATAGCCTGGTAGTCCACGGCACCAAAGTGCAACCGCAGCCGCTCACCCGGCGCAAGCGCGGGTGCCTGGAAGCGTAGCCGGTACCATACCGCGCAGTACAGGCCCTGGTCGTTGACGCCGCTGGCGGGCGTTTCCGGAGCAAACGGCACGGTAATGGTGCGGTCCCACTGCACCTCTCCCGGTGCGGTGAGGGCGGCGCTGGGGTCAAGGGCGAAGTCCCACTGCCCGTCGAGGCTGATCCACCGCGCGCGGCGAAAGTCCGGTCGTGGGTACTCCACCGATGCGCTGTCCTGCCACTTCAGCGGTCGTGCTGCTACCTGTTCCGTCACGTCGTGCCCTCGCCCTCATCTGATGCGCCTGAGCGCCCATATCTCTCAACGTCTTGGACTACAACTTGGAACAGGCTCTCTTCATGGCGGAGTCTGCGAGAATAGCCAATGTGAAACAGATTGCCATCCTGGGCTCGACCGGGTCCATCGGCACAAGCACGCTCGACATCTGCCGCCGCTATCCGGAGCGCTACCGCGTGGTGGCGCTGGCCGCTGGACGCAACCTGGACCTCCTCCTGCAGCAGTGCGCGGAGTGGCGGCCTGCCGTAGTTTCCGTGGCCGATGAGCAACTGGCAGACGAGCTTGCCCAGCGCCTGCGCAAGGCGGACGTGACCGGGATCGAAATCGCACACGGCAGCGCCGGAACCGTGCGTGTGGCTACCTTGCCGCAGGTGGACTTCGTCGTAAGCGCCATTGTCGGCGTGGCCGGGCTGGAGGCAACCTACGCCGCTGTGTGCGCGGGCAAGGCCGTGGGACTGGCCAACAAGGAAGCCATGGTGGCCGCAGGCGAACTGATTACCGCCGCTGCCCGCGCCAACCACGTGGCGCTGCTGCCCATCGACTCCGAGCACAACGCCATTCACCAGTGCATGCGCGGTGGCACCCCGGCAGAGGTCAAGCAGATTTGGCTTACGGCCAGCGGCGGGCCATTCCGCAACACACCACTCGCCGACTTCGACGGCATCACACCGGCACAGGCGCTGAAACATCCCACCTGGGTCATGGGCCAGCGCATTACCGTGGACAGCGCCACCATGCTCAACAAGGGGCTGGAGATCATCGAGGCGTGCCGCCTCTTTGACCTCCCCCCAGACAAGGTTCGCGTCACCGTGCACCCTCAGAGCACCATCCATTCGCTGGTGGAGTACGTGGACGGCAGCATTCTGGCGCAGCTGTCGGTCACGGACATGCGCCTGCCCATCCTGTACGCGCTGGCCTACCCCGAGCGCGTGCCCTCCGAGTTGACCTTTGACCTGGCCGCGCTGTCGCACCTCGACTTCCAGCAGCCAGACTTCCAGCGCTTTCCCTGCCTGAGGCTCGCATACGAAGCTGCCCGTGCGGGTGGCGCGCACTGCATTGCGCTGAACGCTGCCGATGAGGTGGCTGTAGACGCCTTTCTACGCGGCGAGATGCCGTTTACCGGCATCGCACGCACCATTGAGCGCGTGCTGGAGCTGACACCCTCACGCACCCCTGCCGACATCGCTGAGGTGCTTCTCATCGATAGAGCGTGTCGTGAGACAGCAACGCAGGTGGCGGCCGATACGCCCGTGTCGCACTAGACACGACTTCTGCCCCGCGCAAACGTCTACACTACGGTCTGCCATCGTTTACGGACTCCGGTCCGCTGCTTGCCTGATCCCGATTCGAGGAACCCCTTGCACATTCCACACTTCCTGATCGTCACCCTGTACTTCCTGGTCATCCTCGGCATTATGGTCCTGGTGCACGAGTTCGGGCACTTTGCCGTGGCCAAATTCTTCGGCGTACGTGTGGAGGCGTTCTCCATCGGCATGGGACGCCGCCTGTTCGGCTATGTGTACAAGGGCACGGACTACAAGGTGTGCATGCTGCCGCTGGGCGGCTATGTGAAGATGGCGGGCGAAACCGAGATGGAGATGATCCAGACCTCGCCTACCGAGACCATGACCGTGGCAGAGGCGCACGGCGATAGCGGCAACTTCAATACCAAGCCGCGCTGGCAGCGCATGCTGGTGGCCTTTGCCGGGCCGGTGGCGAACTTCATCCTGGCTATCTTCATCTTCACCGGCGTCGCGCATTTTCACCACGACACGGTGGAGTACCTGCAGGATCGCGGCGAGCTGGACTATATTGTGCCGGACTCGGCTGCGGCAAAGACGGGCATCGTGGTGGGCGACCAGATCGTCCGCTTCGACAGCATGTCTAACCCCACATGGGAAGACTTCATGGTGCTGAGCGGCCTGAAGGCAAATCACCTGCTGCCCTTTTCCTACGTTCATAACGGCCAGCGGGTGGACACCACCCTCCCGGTGAACTACAGCGGTGCGGCCCAGGACTTTGGGCCAGACGAGATAGTCACCACGCTTGGCCTGGTGCCGCGCGTGCAAGCCGGGCCAGTGATCGTGGATGCGCTGCCAGACGCCACCGCGCCGGCGGCGAAGGCAGGCCTGCAGCACGGCGACGCCATCCTCTCGGTGGATGGCCACAGCTTCCACGGGACAGAGGCGACCAGTGCCTACCTGAGCGCCGGGCATGGCAAGCCGGTAACCCTGCTGGTGCAGCGCGGGGCCGAACAGCACACTGTGCAGATTGCGCCGACCCTGATGCCAACGCAGACAGGCACACAGGCCTACCGGCTCGGCTTCCGCGCGATCGCACCACCCGTGGTCACCACGCGGCAGCCGCTGGGACGTGCACTGGCGACTGGTTGGCATGACTTCGTCAAGAACTCGACGCTGATCTTCGACGTGATTGGCGGCATGTTCAAGCGGCAGGTGTCCGTGCGCAACCTGAGCGGCCCCGTTGGCATTGCGCAGCAGGTGGGCATGGCGCAGCAGATGGGGTCGTGGACCGTGCTGCAGCTGATGGCGGGCATCAGCCTGAACCTGGGCATCTTCAACCTCTTGCCCATGCCGGTGCTGGATGGCGGCATGATCCTGTTCCTGCTGATCGAAAGCGTGATGCGGCGCGATGTGAATGCCGCCGTCAAGGAGCGCATTTACCAGGCTGCGTTCGTCTGCATCGTGCTGTTTGCCGTGTTCGTCATCTTCAACGACATCACCAAGCTGCCCATCTTCGCGCACAAGGCGAGCTAGCCGTGCGCATCCTGATGGTGGGCGCCGGGGCTACCGGCGGGTACTACGGCGGGCGCATGGCCCAGGCAGGCCGTGACGTGACCTTTCTGGTGCGCGGTGCGCGCCTGCGGCAACTGCAGGAGCGTGGGCTGGAGATTGTCAGCCCACAGGGCGATGCGACCGTTCACCCGAAGCTGATCACTGCAGATCAGCTGGCTGGTGCAGGGCCGTTCGATGTGGTCGTCCTGAGCACCAAAGCGTACGCCCTGGACGCCGCCGTTGAGGACGTCGCACCCGCCCTTGGGCCTGCCACGGTGGTGCTGCCGCTGCTGAATGGTCTGCGCCACCTTGACGTGTTGCAGGCGCGCTTTGGCCGGGAGCGTGTGATGGGCGGCTCCGTCCGCATCGTGGCGGATATGGACGAAGAGGGCCGGGTTCACCAGTTGACCGAGTTGGATGAGTTCGTCTTTGGCGAACTCGATGGCGGCATCACTGAGCGTGCGGAGCGGCTGCGAGACCTGTTCACCGTACCCGGCTTTACGCTAACACTGTCGGACAATATGCTGGCCGCGCTGTGGCGCAAGTGGTGGATCCTGGCGACGATGGGCGGTGTCTGCGTGGTGAGCGGCGGCACCGTGGGAGAAATGGTCGCGGTGCCACACGGCGCCGAGATCGCCCGCGCCATCCTGCGCGAGGCCATCAGCATTGCGGAAGCCAACGGCTACCCCGCCGAACCGGATTTCGCTGCCGCGCAGGAGCGCCGCATGACGGACCCTGCCTCGTCGCTGACCTCATCCATGTACCGCGACATGCTCAAGGGCGCACCGGTCGAAGCCGACCACATCCTGGGCGACTTTATCGCACGGGCAAATGACGTGTCTGTCCCGCTGCTGACCGGCGCGTACGTACGACTGAAGGTCTACGAGGCGCAGCGGTTAGGCGCGTAGGCGCGCTGCCGAGCTGACCATCACCGGTACAGCACCGATACAGTTCTGCCGTCATCCTGAAGCTTGCCCTGAGCAGGGCGAAGGGCGCAGCGAAGGATCCCCACGCACTTGAGCGCACCGCCGCAGCATGTGCCTTTCCTACGAAGAAACCCGCAGCTGCATGCTTCTCGATCGGCATCGCAGGGATCCTTCGCTGCGCTCAGGATGACGGCGCTGAGGGTGGCGATCTGTTGCAGCGGTCAGGCTGGGCGGTGGGCAAGCAGTCAGGCCGCGTCGGTCGGCAGGCGGTTCCGCTGGCCCAGCGCTTCCAGTTCTGCCGTCACCTCCGCCGCAATGCGTTTCGCCTCCGCAAGCTGATCCACCGGCACGCTGATAGCACCCACACGCGGGTGCCCACCACCGCCATAGCGCTCGCAGATGGCGGCGATGTTGGCCAGGTGCTCCACGGGTACGGTCGTCCAGGGATTGGTTCCAACTGAAATTTTGATACGAAAGCTCGACTTTGACAACCCCACCACGTACACCGCCTGTGGCAAGAGGTAGTACGGGATGAACTTGCTGTAGCCCTCGGTCGGCTGGTCTGTGATGTCGAAGGTGATGACGCCCCGGCGCTCCACGGCGCGCGAGCGCAGCAACTCGATATCGCGCCCGTGCTTCTCGAGCCGCGGTGCCAGCGCCTCCTGCACAAAGTTCTCGCCAAGCGTGGCGTCCAGTGGCTGCGCGGTCAGTAGCGGAATCAGGCGCGGAATGAAGTCCGGATCGCTCGCCGATTCGATCACGGTCATCAGCTTGATGGCCGGCGCGGCCAACCCCACCGCAGCGTCGGCGCTCTCGAATTTGGCACCGTCGATGATATCGGCCCAGTGCAAGAGGTCCGCATACGGCGCTGTGTCGAAGCCGAAGCGTTCGCGTGCCACATCGGCAATCAGGCCGGTGCAGGAGGTATACGTCTCGTTGAAGAACTTACGCGGGTTCCCCTTCGTCTGCCTAGCTCCGTGCTCGAAATGCTTGCGGTCGGCCTCGCTGAGAAACGCGCTCTGATGATGATCGAACCACCACGTAACCTTCGGCGACGGCGTGTATTTGAAGTCCACAATCGCGTTCTCGTCACCGTCGAAGTCGGCCTCGCGGAACTGTTCGCCCGCACGGTGCTGCAGACCGGTGTAGCGGAACTCGCCCGCGGTGCCGAAGCACTCCCGGTGAAAGCGCGTAAACAGCGACGCAGAACAGGCGCCATCGAAGCAGTTGTTGTGGAACAGAACGCGAAACAAGCGAGACTCCCTTTCGGTGTATGACCGGCACTGAGCCACCGACACGACGCCGGCGACGCAGTTACGAGGTAGGTGTGAAGCGAGTTTCGCTCAGGTCCAACTCGCGTTCCAGCGTGCGATAGATGCCCTCATCCACGCGCCCGCTGTCGCGCAACTCGATCAGTTCCTCTCGCTCCACGCGCAGTGTATCCAGCATGACATGCGCCATGGTGCGTGCGTGTACATCCTGTGCGGGCATGCCTGGGCCGCAGTCCACAATGGACTCCAGCCGGTGCCCATACTGGTGCAGCAGGTCTTCGTAGGCGTGGTGCAGGCTTGGCTCGTCCCGGTGCTTGCCGCTTTTCAGGAAATCCACGGCACGCCGCAGCCGCAGACGCCGGGCCTCGGCCTCATCGCACCCCTGCTCGTCGTGCCCGGCTGAAAGGTTCAGCAGCCGCACCACCGCCGGCAGCGAGATGCCCTGCAGCACCAGCGTGACCAGAATGACGGCAAAGGTCAGGAACACCATCATGTTGCGCTGCGTGAATGGCTCCCCGGTCTCCAGCGTGTACGGCAGCGAACTGGCCGCAGCCAGCGCCACCACACCACGCATGCCGGTCCAGCCCAGCACAAACACATTGCGCCGCTCCGGAAACGGGTCGTTCTGGTGCTGCAGGACGCAGCGCAGCCAGTGTGCCACATGCGCAGCCGGGTACATCCACAGCAGCCGCAGCGCGATGAGCACCAGCGAGAACGCGAAGCCATACGCCAGCAACTGCCCCCGGGTGTAGCCGTGAATGCCCGCCAGCACCGCGGGCAGCTGCAGCCCCAGCAGCAGAAACACAAAGCCATTCAGCAGAAACTCCAGCGCATCCCACACCGCGCCCGCCTGCAGCCGTACCTGTGGCGAGAAGAACGTGGCGCTCTTGCGGCTCAGGTACAGGCCGCACACCACCACGGCAACCACGCCCGAGCTGTGCGCCGCCTCACCCGCCAGGTAGGCACCATACGCGGTGATAAACGACAGCGCGATCTCCACCGGGCCATCGTCCACCCACTTTTCAAACCACACCACGGCAGCGGCAAACAGCAAGCCGATGCCCACACCGCCGCCGAACAGCCACAGCAGCCGCAGCGAGCCTGCCAGCACCGTGGGCGTGTTGCCGTGCACGATCATGTCCACGCCAAACTCCAGCGCAAGCAGGCCGGTGGCATCGTTCAGCAGGCTCTCGCCCTCCAGCAGGTCCACGATGCGCTTCGGCAGGCCAATCTTTTTCGCAATGGAGCTAGCCGCAACAGCATCCGTCGGCGACACAATAGCGCCCAGCAGAAAACCCGCGCGCCAATCGAACGCCGGCATAAAGAAGTGCGCCGTCAGCGCCACGCCCACAGCCGTAAAGAACACGAGACCGACGGCCAGCATGCCGATGGAGATGATGTTGTACTTGAATTCTTTCCAGCTGGTTTGCCAGGCAGCGGCAAACAGCAGCGGTGGAAGAAAGATGAGGAAGACCAGATCTGGCGGCAGCGGCACCCGCGGCAAGCCTGGCACAAACGACACCAGCAACCCACACACCACCAGCACAATGGGGTACGACACAGTCAGTCGCCTGGCAATGCCCGCGACCAATGCGATGCCAACCAGCAGCACCAGCACGATGATCTGTACAGCGGGCAAGTGAATGGCGGCGGACGTCGGCACTGCGAACAGTGTGGCAGATAGGGTCACTTTCAGCCACAAGCATTTTGTTTGATTTGTGAAAGGGCTGCAAGAGCGTCCGCAAAGTGCGCCAAGTCTCCGCAACGTACGCAGGCTTCATAGCGACCTTTGCGGGACCATGGCGCACTCTGCGGACGCTCCTCTTTGTCGCGAGGACCTCGATACAATGGTGCACATCCGCGACTCTCACGACGAACGAACGCCCCGACATGAGTTGCCGACCTGGCTACCGACGCTCGTGTTTGCCGTGGCGGCACTGTGCGCGGTGCTGCCGCTCATCGTCAATGGCTGCTCCTGCGGGCACGACTTCGACTTTCACCTGCTCAGCTGGATGGAAGCCGCGCACCAGTGGCAGCACGGCGTGCTGAAGCCGGTGTGGGCCTTTACAGCGGCCTACAACGCGGGCGAGCCGCGCCTGCTGTTCTACCCACCGCTTTCGTGGATGACCGGTGCGGCGCTTGGCATGCTGCTGCCCTGGCCCGCCGTGCCAGCGGCATTTACCGCGCTGGTGCTGTTCCTGAGTGGGCTCTCCATGCAGCGGTTGCTGTGCCGGTGGACCACACCCACCGTTGCCATGCTGGGCGGCTGCCTGTACCTGCTGAACCCCTACATGCTGTTTGTGGGGTATGAGCGCACGGCGTACGCAGAGCTGTTGGCCGCGGCCTGGACTCCGCTGTTGCTGGCCGCCCTCTTGCGCGACCGGGTTACGGTCTGGCGAGTGGCCCTGCCCGTGGCACTGCTGTGGCTCACCAATGCGCCGGCCGCCGTGCTGGGCTGCTATGCCGTTCTGCTGCTGGGTCTGCTGCGGCTCATCCTGATGTTTGGCGCTGACGCCATGGCCCGGCTGCGTGTTGCGGCCGTGCTTGCGGCGGGTGTGCTGCTAGGAGGTCTGCTGGACTCGTTTTACCTCCTGCCGCTCCTGGTGGAGCGCCGCTACATTTCGCTGGATCTGGCCGTGGTGCCCATCGCCAGGCCGGACCATAACTTCTTGTTCCAGTGGGACAAGGATGTGTTCCACACGCATGTGCTGGTGCAAGCCTCCTACATTGCCATTGGCCTGTGTGCCACCGGTGTGCTTTGCGGGACCGTCCTGCTGCTGTTGAAGCCGGTACCGGTGGTGGCTTTTGGCTCCATGCACGCGCGCGACACCCGGCACGTGGGCTTCTCACGGCGGAACGCTACCCTTGCGTTGCTCCTGTTTCTTGCTGTGGTCTTTTTTCTACTCACGCGATGGAGCCTGCCCTTCTGGCAGGTGGGGCCTGAACTGGTGTACGCCCAGTTTCCCTGGCGGTTTCTGGTGGTCGCCGCTGCCGCTGCGGTGGCGCTACTGGCCTCCCTGTTGGACCGTGTGGCATCGCGCCTGCCGCTGGCTGCGGTACTGCCGGCGGCTGCGCTCACCGCCTTGCTGGTGGGCTGGTTTGCAGCGGGCCAGTATTTCCGTGAAGAGTGTGGGGATGACGAGACCGTGGCGGTGCAGCGCACCCAATTCCAGAACGAGAAAGGCGTGGACGTGACGGATGAGTACACCCCCGCCAATGACGACAACGGCGACCTGCCCACTGCCGCACCGCCCGCCTGGATCGCCAGCGAGGCAAATGAGGAGCCGGGCAAGCACCCCTTGCTACCAGAGCACACCCATCCTGCGCCGGAGACGTTCCAGTTCGTAGTGCCGCCGCAACGGGAGTCCGCGTTGCTGGTGGTGCGGCTACGGCAGTTTCCCGGCTGGCACACACGGCGCGACGGCGTAGAACTCCATCCGGGTCAACGCTCAGACGGCTTGATCGTGGTTCCCCTGCCGGCCCACTCGCCGCACCAGGTCGACCTTGTGTATCGCACCACGTGGGATCAGTGGCTGGGAGCAGGCCTAAGTGGCACGGTGCTCGCCGCCTCTGCGTGGGCTGTACGCCGTCGCCGCTCCGGTACTATGGACGTACCGCGATGAACGTTGAGTATCAGCAACTGGTGCGCAGTGGAGTAGCCCTTACGGATGCTGCGTTGGAGCACCTGCTGCCGCACACAGAGGCGCTCCCACACTCGATCCATCGCGCCATGCGCCACTCCGTTTTCGCCGGTGGCAAGCGGCTGCGGCCTCTCCTGGTGCTGGAGTCGGCGCGCATGATGGCAGGGGATCTGCCGGAGGGTGCGGCACACCTCGGTGCAGCCATTGAGATGCTGCATACCTATTCACTTATCCATGACGACCTGCCCGCCCTGGACAACGACGACCTGCGCCGCGGCAAGCCCACATGCCACATTCTGTATGGCGAGGCAACGGCGATCCTCGCTGGAGACGCGCTGCAAACGCTGGCCTACCAGACGCTGGCACAATTACCCGGCGATGCGGCGACCAAGGTCGAGATCATCCGCGAAATCAGCGTCGCAACGGGCACGGGCGTGGGTCAGGAAGGCCTGCCACCGGGTATGATTGGCGGCCAGGTGATGGACCTGGAGGGCGAAGGCAAAAAGCCCACTGCGGAACTGGTAGAGGCCATCCACCGCGCCAAGACGGGCGCCCTCATCACCGTGTCCATCGTCTCGGGTGGTCTGCTGGGCGGCGCGAGCGCCGCCGATGTGGAGCACCTGCGTCGCTTCGGCCAGCGTGCCGGGCTTGCCTTCCAGATTGTGGACGACATCCTGGATGAGACGGAGAGTTCCACGGCGCTGGGCAAAACTGCAGGGAAGGACACTGCGACCGAGAAAGCGACGTGGCCCGCCGTCTTCGGTCTGGAGTCTTCGCGGGAGACCGCCGGGGAACTGCTGCGCGACGCACTGGCCGAGCTCCACCCCTTTGGCGAGCGCGCCGAGCCGCTGAAAGCCGTGGCGCGTGCCCTGGTCGAACGTACCTCCTAGGCTCGACATGGCTGCGCTTACGCCGGACGCAATTCGCGAGGCACTACGCGTCTGCTTCGATCCGGAACTGCCCGTCAACATCGTGGATCTTGGCTTGGTTTACGGCGTAGAGGTGCATGTCGCCACGGACGCGCCCGGCATCGAGCCCCGCTATGCCGTCCATGTCACTCTGACCATGCGTGCGCCCAACGACGAACGCGAGGCCATGCTGGTAGCGCAGGTGCAAAACCGGCTAATGGGCATGCAGCAGGTCTGCCGCGCGACCGTCGAGTTGACGTGGGAGCCGCCGTGGCATGCCGACCGCATGAGCGCGGCGGCGCGCAGCCAGCTCGGTCTGGACAGGCCCGCGAAACAGGGGCTTGTCACGATTCGCCTGCCAGGCCTATAAAGACTCCCAACACCAGGCCATGCAGTGCAGGAGCTTTGGGTTGGAGGACAGGTGTCAGAGGCTGCATCCAGCAACATCGACCAACGCATTCACGAACTTGCCGACTGGCGCGGCGCAACCCTTGCCCGGGTCCGTGCTCTGATCCACACTGCCATTCCGGACGTGGAAGAGGAGTGGAAGTGGCGCGGCGTACCTGTGTGGTCGCATGGCGGCATTCTTTGCACGGGCGAAACGTACAAGGCGGTCGTAAAGCTGACCTTCGCCAAAGGGGCGTCGCTGCCAGACCCTGCCGGGCTCTTCAACAGCAGCCTGGAGGGTAAGGTGCGCCGTGCCATCGATCTCCGCGAAGGTGCAGCACTGGACGAAGGGGCGTTTCAGGCCCTCATGCAAGCAGCAAGGGCTCTGAATAGCGGCAGAGGTGTGAAGACCACGAGGACAGTGTCAGCCAGGACCAGCTAATCCAGATCGAACTCGCGCAGCGGCTTGCCCGTGTCCGGCGACTCCTTGGCCTTGCGAAACGCCTCGTCAAACTTCTGGCTTAGGATGCTGTCGCGGTTCTTCTGCGCCTCCACTGATTGCGCAAAGATCGAGTCGCGGCGCTTGTCCTGCTCGCGTGCGGCCTGCGCGGCAGACGACAAATCCTCGAACGTGCGCTTGCGCGGCGCAGGTGTGTGCGCGATGACCGACTGCGTCACCGGATCGATACGCAGCATGGTGCCGCAGTCCGGACACGCCACCTCGAACCCGACCTCTTTCGCCTGCTTCTTCGCCATACCGTAGCGATCTTACGCGTCCGAGAAGCCGACAGGCTAGATGTCGAAGACGCGGT